>JBGTLQ010000139.1:0-20767 GCA_041744075.1 Terrimicrobiaceae bacterium | reverse complement strand
GGGATGATCGACGAGATGCGTGAAATCTCCCAAAAACTAATCCTTGAGAGCCCGGAATAACCGCCGATTTCTGACCAACACGTGCATCCTAAAAGCGCCTTAAGTTAGCGCCATTCGGGTCAGTCCCAGAAGTTATAAACGACACAGCCGGAAGGGGTCAGTCCCAGAAGTAATAATCAGTCTCTAACAGAATTCACCGCAAGGAACTCAAAAATATGCTTATTAAGATGGAGATGGAAAGTTCATTGGGAGGGGAAGATCTGGCCGAATTGCGAGGAACAGCCAATGGGGGCGGGCCTATAAACTGAATGTCGATGCGGCGGTATAGAAGGATCTCCAATAAGTCCACGCTTCCGACTGGAGGAGCGAGTTGTTCATTACCCGCGACAACCACGAGCTCCACACCCTCCTTTCTAAAAGGCGATTGTTACTTCCATCCGTAGGGCGATCCCGAAACTCGTTCCGAGTTCCGCTACGAAAGAAGCAGCGGAGGAGTCACACTATTAGTTGAAACGAAAAACGGATTACGAACCGTGAAAAAGCAGAAGCCAATCGCCTTCGGATGGAGGTTCAAACTCAGCTACGGAAACCTTACCCACGCGCTCATCGCTTGACCGCTCGCCGGTGCGCGGTTTGAACCAAACCATGGATAATTCCTTGGGCGTGAGAACCTCGAGATCGTAAGTGATCTTGCGCTGGCTTGGGAAGTAAGTGGCAGCAAAGGTGCGGTCCTCGCTCACCGCCGTCACGGCCAAATCGTTCACCCCAATCTGGCCAGCGCCGGCGGTTGCGAATTTCGCGGGGTGGTCAGGGACCAGTTGCCACCAGTCAATGGATTCAAAAAAGTTCCGCAGGTGCTGGAGGGTGTTTGCGCCTTCGCGCTGGATCTGCTCGCGCCAGTTGTCAGGGACGTTCCAATTTGGCGAGCCATAGGCATGCCCGGCAGCCCCGGAGAGGATGGCCCAACAAGCCTGCTTTCGAGCCTGGAGTGGAGATCCCCAGGCATCGTGCTCGCCTTCATAAGTGGACTCGCCCAAGATAAACGGGCGGGTTGGCGACTTCTCATATTCCTTCCAGCTGACCTCATAAACGTCAGGCTGGTCCTTGTTCCATGCTTTATTGAATCCTCGGAAATAGGTGTAAACCATCGGCAGATCGATCCACGATTCGTTCGGCCAAACGTCAGTGCTGGAATGGCTCGACGCGGCGTGGTAGGTGAGCAGGTGGCATGGAGCAGCGGCTTTCAAACCGAGAGCCAGCGCCCGGATTTCCTCGCGAGCGTTGTCTGGATCATCATCACCGCCCAGAATCCAAATGATGTTGTCAAATTTGCCATAGCGCTCGCCCAGCCAATGGCCGAATGTGCCGCATTTTTCGGGGCCATTGGCATTGATCGGCTTGGGCAGCCCTTCTTTATCATCGCCGGCCCAACCTTCGCCGTAGGCTCCTGACCACAACGGCGCCACCGCCAGAAGCAGGTTCATTTCTCTCGCCTTTTCCATAACCGTGTTCACATGGTCAAAAAAGCCGGGATCAGGCCGCGCAAAATCGTCGCTCGCAAATGGCAAGTGCCCCTCGCGATTGGTCATTCCATAAAAGCCTGTGAGTTGCACTTGGATGGTGTTGAAACCTTGTTCCTTGCGGGCGCGCAGGTATTCCTCGGCTTCAAAGAGAGTCAGCTTCAGAAAGAGCATCCAGCACGTGTCCGCATGATACAGAAACGGCTTGTCGTGTTGATCGACAAGGAACCGCCTGGAGCGGCTGGGCTGGAGCGGGAAGTGCGGGCCGCCCGCGGCGGCGACGTTGATACTGCATGTGCTAACCTCGTCGAGGGCGGCGTTAACGATCATGCCAATGGCATTATGTGGCGGTGCTCACGCGAGCAAGCAATATCACTAGCATATTTTGCTGGTGGCCTTGGCCATCTCGTTATCTGGAAGTCCGAAGCATTTCAATTTTCTTCATGCTGGTTGCTCAGCTCTCGCAAAAGGCTCATGAGCTCAAAACGCTTGCTCTCACCCAGACGGAGACTATTTTCGGCGGCATTGGTCAGACGCTGGTTCTCGAGCTTACTTGTCCTTGGTGTCGCTATGGTGTGCCAAAAAGAAACAGGGAAGTGTCTTAAAATGTATTATGAAACACTTTTAGCTTTTCTGTTAGTGGGATTGCCATTATTAAAAAATATGATCTTCGACATAGCCGCAATGATTTATGTTGTATCCCTTAGCGGTATCTGGCTTTTGGGAACGGAAAAGGTTTTAGTCAGTGTTCTAAATCGGCGATTGTCGGGAATTCAACGAATCCTACTTCCTCTCCCACTCATCCTCTTCTTATCCGCCAATATTGACGGAATTATTAGCTTCAATGAGTATATGACGACATCTCCTGATGCTGATGTTTACATTCGATATCCAGGCAACGAAGCATGGAACACAGAACGGCTTTTTTTAGCTGGTGTAGTGGCTTTCTTGCTAATACCGCTTGCATTTGCAATGGAGATCAGAAAAATCGTGCTTTCCTATCTTCTTTATTTCGGATTCACCTTCCTCTGGGTGATGGTAGTGTTCATCCCGTTTTTACTTTATTGCAAAGTTCCTTTACAAGACTAAATAACCCTATGGATCCCATCAAAATCCTGCACCTTGGCGCTCGATTTGAAAATGTAACTCGACCGCCACATCTCAAAGGAGCAGCTGATTTGTGGGGGCCTGAATAGCGATGAAGTGATGAGGCATTGGGATGCTGCCCTACAGGGCAGGATGCTTTTACTTAAGACCAAGGGCGGCGCTGGCGCTTGCTGAGCTATGGGATGAAGCCGGGTGTAATACTTATAAGTGGGTAAGGTGGATCGGGTGCTCCGCCGCACGATGACAAATCCTACGCGGCTCCGCCGCCACTTGCTCCCATCGCGCTCGGAGATCGCGATCCACCCCGAGAGAACTCCTCAACCTCACCATTTTTTCACTCGCCAAAGCATAAAGATGAATCCCACGCTCGCGAGGCAGAGGAGCATGATAAAGAAAAACGGCCACCAATGTTCTTCCATGGGAATTGGGAGAAGGACGTTCATCGAGAAAATGCTCACAACAAGGTTTGCGAGCATGATGGCGATGGTCCAGATCGTGAATTTTTTAATCAGTTGGTTCAGATTGTGGCTCACAATCGATGCGCGGGCATCCATGAGACCACCAATGACCTGTGTGTAAATTTCCGTGCGTCGAAAGCACTGGTTGTTTTCGATGATGATATCTTCCAAAACCCCAACTTGATCGCGATCAAGCCCCAGCTTTTCGGAACTCACTTTCATGCGGTCCAGGAGGGTGCCGTTGGAGCTGATGGCGTTGACAATGTAAACCAGGCTTTTTTCCAAGGCGAACATGTTTAGCAGGTAAGTGTTTTCCATGGAAATGCTGATCCGGCGTTCCAAGGAGTCGGATAGCATGTTGATCGCCTTGAGGTGGCCTTCAAAATGCGTGATGGACTGATAGAGCAGCCTGAGAAAAACATCCTGAATGGTTTGGATTTGGATGGGGACGCGTCCTTCAAAAATTGGTGCATCATCGGGCATCACCACCACCAGATACTCGTCATAAATAAACACACCGGTGGAGGTCATTTTGAGCAGAAAATTGTCGTCTGCACAGAAGCTCTTCGGGCGTTTAAAAATCAGGGCCGCATGATCGGGCTCAAACTCGATACGGGAAAGTTCGTCAGGGTCCAGCGAAGATTGCAGGGTGTGGTAATCGATGTTGTAGAGGTCCTGGAGTTCAGCTTCGTCATCGATGGTCGGGGAATTGTAAACAATGACCTGTGCCTCGGAGGAGGGGCATAACACCAAGCGTCCGGGTTCAATGCGATAAAACGTGCGAGCTCCAATCTTGGAGGAATCTTCCGCAACAGTTGGCGGGGGGGATTCGTCCGTGATTGTTTCATCCATCATAGCTTGAGTGAATTGGAACTCTTGCGTTCAATCCCACAGGTGGTCAAGCCCGCGGCTGATTGAGTCAAAAAGTTGGTCGATTTCGGGTTTGGTAATAATGAGAGGTGGGGCGAGCGCAATGAGGTCTCGAATCCCGCGGACAATGGATCCTTCCTCACGAATGAGATTGGCGGCACGGATGCCAAGGTTTGTTCCGGGAACGAGCGCGGCCCGTCCACCTTTCGGCAGAAGCTCGATGGCCCCAATCAATCCCACGCCTCGGATTTCTCCCACGGCGGGGTGGTCGGCAAATGCGTGGAGTTTTTCCTGAAAATAAGGGCCAACATTGTCGCGAACCGATTCCACAAGCCCGAGGGATTCAATCGTTTGAAGATTGGCAAGGGCCGCCGCCGCGCAACTGGGATGACCGCTGTAGGTGAATCCATGCGCAAAATATCCACCCCCCGAAAGTGTGTCAGCAATTTCATCACTTAACATCGTCGCCCCGAGCGGGAGGTATCCACTCGTGAGCCCTTTGGCGAGGGTGATGATGTCTGGATCCAGATCCCAAAGGTTGCTGGCAAACCAGTCTCCCAAACGCCCAAAAGCGGTGATCACTTCGTCGGCAACAAAAAGGATGTCATTTGCCCTCGCCAGTTCCCGCAACTCGGCAAGATACCCGGCTGGCGGCACAATCACCCCCCCAGCTCCCTGAACCGGTTCAGCAAAAATGGCCGCAATCGTCTCAGGCCCTTCCCGCTGAATGGTTTTTGCGGTTTCTTCCAAACACCACTTCCCATAAGCCTCGGGATCGAGTGGTGAGTTTGCGCCGTAGGGATGCGGGCCGGGCACCTGCAAAAAACCCTCAAGAGGCAAATCAAAAGGTTCATAACAGGTGGGCAGCCCTGTCATGCTTGTCGTCGCAAGCGTCACCCCATGATATGCAAACGTGCGGGTGATGATTTTTCGCCGACCAGACTGGCCGCGGATCTTGTGGTAGGCCCGGATGGCCTTCAACGCGGTCTCATTGGCTTCCGAACCTGAATTGGAAAACAGCGTGCGATTCATCCTCGCGGGCGCTTTGGCAGCGAGAAATGCGGCCACGCGAACCGGCGGCTCGGTTGTCGAGTTAAAGAAAGAAGGGTAATAGGGAAGGCGTTCCAACTGCTCAGAGACAGCTTTGACAATGGCGACGCAGTTGTAGCCCACATTCACACACCACAGCCCCGCCAATCCGTCCAACAGCCGACGCCCCTCCGCATCTACCAAAAAACACCCGTCGCCCTCAACAATCACGTGCGAGCCCACCGAATGCATCTGGGCGTGGTCAGTGAACGGATGCAAGTGATGGGCCTGATCCAGTGATCGAACATCAGAGAGAGTTGACGCTGCCATGCCCCAACCATACCCCCGCTTGGGAAAGTTGGCCAGCGCTGACGCTGGGCATCCCCAAAATATTTTGTGGGAAAACCTATGTTAATGCAAAATATAAGAAAAACTAATATATTGCTTGTTTCTTGTGTCCCTGTCATGTTCCATCAAGAAACATGGAATGGCTGCTACAGTTGATCGCGGGAGAGTCGGTTGCTCAAACGATGGTGGTGGTCAGCTTGGTGGCGGCGGCGGGGATTGCTTTGGGGAGCATCAAATTCCGGGGAGTTGGACTCGGGGTGGCCGGCGTGCTTTTTGTGGGTCTGATTTTTGGTCATTTTGGAGTGACGATCAACCCGGATGTTGCCGGTTTTGTGAGGGAGTTTGGGCTGATTCTTTTTGTTTACACGATTGGGATTCAAGTGGGCCCCGGCTTCTTTGCGTCCCTCAAAAAAAACGGAGCCCCTCTGAACATGATGGCCGCGGCGGTGGTGATACTGGGTGGGGTTCTGGCGTGGGCGGCCCACCGATTTGCGGGGGTTGATATTGCGGCGGCCGCCGGTCTTTTTTCTGGAGCCACCACCAACACCCCCAGCTTGGGCGCGGCTCAAGAGGCAATCGCCGGCCTCCCTGGTGTCACTCAAGAAGCCTTGCGAACTCCGGGATTGGCCTATGCGGTGGCTTACCCGTTTGGGGTGGTGGGCATCATTTTGGCCATGCTGATCCTGCGGGTGTTTCTGCGAATCAATATCTCAAAACAAGAGGAAGTCTTTCGGAAAGATCTTGCCCGCGTGCACCCTCAGTTGAAGACCCTGCATATGAGGGTGACAAATCCCAATCTTGAAGGGATGCGGCTTTCCGACGTGCCCGGGCTTCATGGCTCGGGGGTTGTGATTTCTCGAGTGCAAAGCCAGGGTACAACCTTTGTTGCCCGCGAGGACACGCTCATTCATGTGGGCGATATTCTTTTGGCCGTGGGGCCTCCGGCTCCTGTGGAGAGTTTACGAATTGTGGCCGGGGAGGTGAGTGATGTGGACCTGCGAAGCAATGCGGGAGAGCTTTCGGTCCGGCGGTTGGTTGTGACCCGGAAGTCGGTGGTTGGCCGGTCGTTGGCGGACCTTGGACTGGAGTCCTCTCACAATGTCCGTTTCACTCGCATGAGTCGCGCGGAGATCGATCTTCCAGATCCCTTGAACCGCCGTTTGCAAATTGGCGACACTCTCACAGTCGTCGGAGACGAGGCATCCCTTGATAAAATCGCCAGCGGCCTCGGCAATTCCCTCAAGGATCTGAACCATCCCCAAGTGATTCCGCTTTTTGTGGGTATTGTGTTGGGGGTTGTGCTTGGGAGTTTTCCCATTTTTTTTCCTGCCATGCCCGCTCCCGTGAAACTTGGACTGGCGGGTGGACCGCTTGTGGCAGCGATTTTGCTGAGTCATATCGGTCGCATCGGATCGATGGTTTGGTACATGCCCACCAATGCCAATTTTTTGCTTCGAGAGATTGGGATTGTTTTATTCCTCTCGGTGGTTGGGCTCAAATCCGGGAGCCTGTTTATGGAGACCCTGCTGGTAGGGGATGGCCTGCTTTGGCTGGGATGCGGAGCGATTATCACACTGGTTCCGCTCCTCATCATCGGATTTTTTGGAATCCTGATCCTTAAACAGAACTACCTGGAAACGATCGGTGTGCTTGCAGGAAGCATGACCGATCCGCCCGCGCTGGCCTTTGCAAATTCCATCACGTCAACCCCCGCTCCCGCACTCTCCTATGCGACCGTTTATCCGCTCACCATGTTGCTACGTGTGGTGACTGTACAAATCCTTGTGCTTGCCTTTGGCTGAACGGGCTCGACTCGCGAGTCAATTCCCGGCAATTTTTTAGCTTATGCAACTTCAAGAATGTGACCTGCCAGGGATTCCCAAACTCCGGAGCGGAAAAGTCCGGGAAGTCTTTGATGTCGGCGAGCATCTTCTTATTGTGACCACCGACCGCATCTCAGCGTTTGACTGCGTGATGCCAAATCCCATCCCATTCAAAGGGGAAGTCCTTACACGTCTCTCGTCTTTTTGGTTTGAGAAACTTGATTTTGTCCCCAATCACCTTGTCTCAACCAGCTTTGGCGAATTCCCGAAAAAGCTTCTCTCTTTTCGCGAGTTGTTGGAGGGGCGAAGCATGTTGGTCAAAAAATGTGTTCCTCTTCCGGTCGAATGTGTCGTTCGCGGGTATCTTGCGGGCTCGGCTTATGAGGAATATCGAAACACGGGAAGCGCCTGCGGACATGATCTGCCCCCAGGCTTGCAACAGGCTGAACGTCTTCCTGAAACGATCTTTACTCCGGCCCGCAAGGCGGAGACCGGACATGATGAAAATATCACGTGGCGGCAATGCCGGGCGCTTGTGGGAGATGATTGGGCCTTGGAAATCCGTAAAGCCTCGATTGACCTTTATGAACACGGGCGGGCCTGGGCTGCGACGCAGGGGATCATCGTTGCTGATACCAAATTCGAGTTTGGCCTCTGCGGCGATGAGTTGGTTCTCATCGACGAGTGCCTGACCCCCGACTCCTCGCGTTTCTGGCCAGCAGATCAATACCAAGTCGGCTCGAACCCACCCAGCTTTGATAAACAATACCTTCGTGATTATCTGGCAGGCCTCGACTGGAACAAAACTCCGCCTGCCCCAAACCTGCCTGATGAAGTCGTGCAAAAAACCTCGGAGAAATATCAGGAAGCGCTGCGGTTGCTTTCCGGGCTGGTGGTGGGCGGGGAGCCTCAAAAAGCATAGGTCTTATACGTCCAATAGGACCTATAACTCCCATCTCTCCCCCAAGGTCTCCACTTGCACGCTTAACGCCGCCACCCCATACTAACCTCCCTTTTTTAATCTCATGAAAAACCAAACCGCCATCACACCCACTCGATCTGAGGATTTTCCTGAGTGGTATCAACAGGTCATTCGGGCTGCGGATCTGGCTGAAAACTCCGAGGTGCGCGGGTGCATGGTGATCAAGCCATGGGGGTATGCGATTTGGGAAAACATGCAGGCGGCCCTCGACAAAATGTTTAAGGCGACCGGTCACAGGAACGCGTATTTTCCGTTGTTTATTCCGTTAAGTTACTTGGAAAAAGAGGCAGCGCATGTGGATGGTTTTGCCAAGGAATGTGCGGTTGTGACCCATCACCGCCTTGAGGCGAAGGATGGAAAACTTGTGCCTGCGGGGGAATTGGCCGAACCGTTGGTGGTTCGTCCCACGTCCGAAACCATTATTGGTGCTGCCTATGCCCGCTGGGTCAAATCCTGGCGGGACCTGCCAATTCTGCTTAATCAGTGGGCCAATGTGGTGCGCTGGGAAATGCGGCCCCGGTTATTCCTAAGAACGGCCGAGTTTTTGTGGCAGGAAGGTCACACTGCTCATGAGACCCGTGAGGAAGCGGAAGTGGAGACCATGAAAATGCTCCGGGTTTACGAGACGTTTGCCCGCGACTATTTGGCGTTGCCGGTGGTTGTTGGTGAAAAAAGCGAGAGCGAGCGTTTTCCGGGGGCTGTCAGGACGTATTGCATTGAGGCCATTGTGCAGGACCGAAAAGCGATTCAGGCGGGAACCTCCCACTTCTTGGGGCAAAATTTTGCCAAGGCCGCTGACATCAAATTCCAGTCTCGCGAAGGCTCCATCGAACATGCTTGGACCACAAGCTGGGGCGTGAGCACCCGAATGATTGGCACACTCATCATGGCCCATGGTGATGATGACGGAATCATCCTGCCACCCAAAATCGCGCCAGCGCATGTGGTCATTCTTCCTATCACTCCCAAGGAAGAAACCCGCGAGGCCGTGCTGACCGCCGCGCAAGATCTTGCCAGTCAACTCGGGGAGCAATCCTTTGCGGGAGCTCCCATCCTCGTCGAAGTGGACACCCGAGACTTGGGGGGTGGCGTCAAAAGCTGGGAATGGATCAAAAAAGGCATTCCGATTCGCATCGAAATTGGGCCCCGCGATTTGGAGCAAGGCACGGTGGCGCTCTCCCGCCGCGACCAACCGCCAAAATCCAAATCCTTCTTGCCCATCGCGGAATGTGTCACCGCGGTCAGTCCGCTTCTCATCGAAATCCAAGAGGCGCTTTTGGCCCGCGCCGAAGCATTTCTCGCCGAACACCGTCGCATCATTGATTCGAAAGAGGAGTTTTACGCTTATTTCACGGCGCAAAATGCCCAGAAGCCTGAGCTACATGGCGGGTTTGCTTTGACGCATTGGGATGGCAGCCCCGAGGTTGAGGAGCAAATCAAGAATAACCTCAAGGTCACCATCCGCTGCATTCCTTTCGAGGAAAATCCCGAGGCCGGAATTTGTCCTTTCAGTGGGAAACCCAGCCGTCAGCGCGTGGTCTGGGCGAAGTCTTATTAGTTAAAGGAGGCTGCTCAGGAAAGTAGCTCAAGCTTCCAGCTTGTGATCGTGAGTTACAGCAAGCTTGCTCTACCTTCTACTTAAACGGTTTTGATCAACGTCCGCTTTCGCGAATCGCAGTTTTCACGAATTGCAGGGTCTTGGCATACTTTGTGTCCAACTCCTCGATAGGGCAGGGGATACGTTGCGTCCAGTTCCCTCGATCCACCGAGCCTGGCGTGTTAAAGCGATCTGTGTTTCCGAGCAGGTCGCTGATCATATGGATTGCCAACCAAGAGTTGCTGAGAAAAAGGCCGCGTAGAAAATTATGGTGGATCTCCGTGGTGAACGCTGCGGGCAGGGTGACCTCCGGCTGACCGCAGAAGTCCATAAATTCCCATTGCGAGTGGATGGCCGCAGCCTGCTTTTCAGGGTCCTGTGAATCGGCAAAAAGATCCTCCCATACCGAACGAATCGGTGGGTGATCATGCGTCGCAAAAGTCGTCAGACTCAGACGAGGATACTCGATCCCGGGTTGAAGGCGGTCCCAGTTTCTTTCCCATTGCGGGATCTTAAATCCTGGGATCTCCAACGCTGTCAGCGAGGGACGGACATAAGGAGCTACCTCGCCCAAATCTTCCGCCAGCAGTTTGTGTGGGCCGGTTTCATCAAGAAACATCTGAAAAATCATCTCTCCATGACGCCGGTTGTGTTCGCGATGCTCGACCGTGGAATCATCAAAATCCACAAAACCCGGAAGCGGCCCGCCGGTGATCGTGGCTGCTTCTTCCGGCGTGAGAAGGGTGAAGCGACCGTTGTCCTGGGGCTTCCATGGGAAACCATAAATCCGAAAAAACCCAAGCGCATGGTCCACCCGCAAGAGATGAAAAATCCCAAGAATCGAGCGCAGACGCTGACGCCACCACACAAAATTATCCTCAGCCATGGCCTTCCAGTCATAAAGCGGGAACCCCCAATTTTGTCCCCATTTCTCGGTGAACGGATCCGATTTAAAAACCTTCTCGGGGGGAGCCCCGCAGGAACGTGTGAGATCAAATATCGTGGGGTTTTGCCAAACGTCCGTGCTGTGCATGCTCACGCCGACCGGCACATCCCCAATGAGCAAAACGCCCAGTTTGTCAGAAAATTTCCGAACCGCCTCCCACTGCACTCTCGCCACCCATTGGACATAGGCCCGAAATCTCACCCGATCTTGGAACGCTTTTTGTTCGGCTTTTGGCAGTTCCGCCATCCAAGCCCTTGCTTCTGCAGGCGTTTGTTGCTCTGGCAGCCATTGGGAAAAATCTTCGTCCCCCTGATTCCAATCAATCAGCGCGCGATGCAGGGCGTAATCTTCCAACCAGAAGGCCTGCTCTCTCCGAAATTTTGAAAACGCACGATTTCTGGTGTACTGAGGCGGGCGGGCAGAAAAGTTTTGGTAGGCAGCCTCAAGAAGGGCCTGCTTCAGGGGCTTCACCAAGACGTAATTGACTCGTTCGGGATCTGGATCGATGGGGTGCTTAGCCAGGATATCCTGATAGGCGGCTTCATCCAAGTCAGGTAGATCGGAAGGGGAGGTGGCAATGGTTAGTGGATCCAATGCCATGGCGCTGAGTAGGTTATACGGGCTATTGTCATTTCCGGTCTCATTGACAGGCAGGATCTGAACCGCTCCAAACCCGTGAGTTGCCGCCCATCGCACGAATTCGCGCAGAGCGGCTGTGTCCCCAATTCCCAAATCCCCCTCACAACGCAAAGAGAACACGGGCACCAAAATTCCTGCCACTTTCCGATCCGGTCCGTATTCCATGCCCCCGGTGATAGCGGGTGAGGCGGGTGAGATCAATAATGTGTTTTCTCAGGAATCGTTCTTGCGGAGGTGTGGAATTTCATGAATAGTCACCGGTTCAACATTATCCGATTATGAGCATCATTGACAAAATCCAAGCCGAGCAAATCAAGACCGACCTTCCGAAATTCCGGGTTGGGGATACTGTCAAAGTCCACACGCGCGTGATCGAAGGCGAAAAAGAGCGGATTCAAGTTTATGCAGGAATTGTCATCGGACGCAAAGGTGTTGGCCTGAACTCCAATTTCACGGTCCGCCGTGTGAGCTACGGAGAAGGAGTCGAACGTGTGTTCCCACTTCACTCCCCCCGCATCGCAAAAATCGAAGTGGACCGTCAGGGTGCCGTTCGCCGTTCAAAGCTGAATTACCTCCGTCAGCGCAAAGGCAAATCAGCGACCACCGTCAAAGAGCGCTCAGATCGCGCGTCCTGAATTTTTGCGGACTCGCAGGCGAGCATGCGGCGCCCCAAGCTTTTGGCTGACGTGGTGAACCCCTGCGACCCTTTCGTTCGATTGTTGCCCCATGGAATCCGGTTGTTCTTTCTCCAACGAGGAACAGTTTTGGGCTCAGGGATTCGCTCGTATTGCTGGCATTGATGAAGCTGGCCGTGGACCTCTTGCCGGGCCCGTGGTTGCAGCCGCTGTGATCTTTCTGAACCGCGTTCCCGTCCCCGGACTGGATGATTCCAAGAAACTCACAGCTGCTCAACGGAATCAGCTCTACGGTTTTTTAACCAACCAGCCCGGCATTGAGTGGGCGGTGGCAGTTTTGGAGCCGTCCGAGATTGATCGCTTAAACATTTTGGGGGCCACTCATGCGGCCATGGCGCAGGCTGTGGCGAAGCTGACAGCGGTGGATCACGCGTTGGTGGATGGTTTGCCTGTGAAGGGATTGCCTGTGCCTCACACGGCTTTGGTTCGAGGAGATGGCTGCAGCCTCTCCATTGCCGCCGCAAGTGTGATTGCCAAGGTCACTCGCGATCGGCTCATGTTGGATTGGCATGCCATCTACCCTGCATATGGATTTGACCAACACAAAGGCTATGCCACCGCAGATCATCTTGCTAAACTCAAAGCACATGGGCCGAGTCCAATCCATCGTCACTCGTTTTCTCCGGTGGCCAACTGCCTCCCCGGCCTCCTCTGACGCCGCCCACCTGGCTCTTGGCCGCTGGGGGGAAAACCAGGCCAGCCAATTTTTAAAAAATGCGGGATACAAAATCCTGCGCCGCAATTTTAAGGGTCCGCATGGCGGGGAGGTGGATATCGTGTGCCGGGATGGTGAAATTCTTGTTTTTGTGGAAGTCAAAACCCGGACCAATGAACAATTTGGCAGCCCCTCCAAAGCCGTGAATCGAAAAAAGCAACGGCTGATTGTCAAAGCCGCCATGGTTTGGCTTCGCATGCTCGACATGCCGGACATCGCCTTCCGGTTTGATATTGTTGAGGTCCTCGATGATGAACCACCGCTGATCAACCACATCGAAAGCGCCTTCACGCTGCCTGAGCCTTTCCATTACTGAATTTCTGCGCTATATCCAACTCCCATGCGCATACTCTCCGGCATTCAGCCCTCAGGAACTCTTCATCTTGGCAACTATTTTGGGATGATGAAACCCGCCATCGACCTTCAAGAGAAGGGTGAGGCCTTTTATTTTATCGCGGACCTTCACGCTTTAACAACGGTGCATGACGCCGAGGCTTTGTCATCCAATATTCGTGAGGTGGCGATTGACTTCCTGGCCTGCGGGTTGGACCCGGCGAAGGCCTGTTTTTTTCGTCAGAGTGAAGTTCCCGCTGTGACCGAATTGGCGTGGATCCTGAGCACCCTGACACCGATGGGCCTCCTTGAGCGGTGTCATTCCTACAAGGACAAAACCTCCAAAGGCCTCGCGCCGACCCATGGACTTTTTGCGTATCCCGTGCTCATGGCGGCAGACATCCTTATTTACGAAAGCGATCTGGTGCCCGTTGGAAAAGACCAGAAACAACACCTCGAAGTCACGAGGGACCTGGTTATTAAATTCAACGAAAAATTCGGGGAAGTCCTCAAAATGCCGGAAGCCAGCATCCAAGAATCCACGGCCGTGGTGCCTGGAACCGACGGCGCCAAGATGAGCAAAAGCTACCACAACACCATTGGCCTGTTTGAGGAAGAGAAGGCCATGCGCAAAAAGTTCATGGGTCTCAAAACCGATTCAACCCCGGTGGAGTCCCCAAAAGACACCGAAAATTCGACAATTTTGAGCCTCTACAAACTGGTGGCGAGTCCTTCTGACTATGACGCTATGCAGTCCGACTTTCGCTCGGGTGGATTTGGATACGGAGATTTCAAAAAGCGGCTGTTCGAAGCCGTGTGGGATCATTTCGCTCCAATGCGCACTCGTCGTGAGGCCCTTCTTGCGGACCGCGACTATGTTTCGGATGTGCTCCAGTCTTCGGCTAAAAAAGCCGGCGAAATCGCTGAGAAAACGATGACCAAGGTCAGGACGGCCGTTGGTTTGTCAGAGCGCCCAAAAAGCGTTGCGCGCTGATCAACCCCCGAGAAATCTGCAGCCCTTGTCCGAGCCCACCCATCCAACTTCCTCACAAAAGTTCAACGTCCTCCTGTTGAACTCGATGAAGTTTATGGGCGGCGGTGAGACGTGGATGCTGGGCATGGCCAAACATCTGGCGCAGCGAGGTCATCATCCCTTCCTGACCGCACGCCCGAAAACCATGTTGTTGAAGTTGGCGCGGGAATCCGGCTTGCCGGCCTTCCCGCTTTGGATTTCTGGCGATCTAAACCCCATCCTTCTCTGGCGTCTCGCATCGATGATTCGGGACAACAGGATTGATTTGGTGATTGCCAACACCGCCCGTGATATCCGAATTGCCGGCTTGGTTACCCACTTTCAAAAGGGAGTTTCTGTTGTTGGCCTTCACCAAGTGGACCTTCCGATCAAAAATAAGTGGAACTACCGGCTCACCTTCAAAACATTTGCTGACGCGATTGTGGTGAATTCCCACTCCACCAAACGAACCTTGCTGGAAAACAATTCGTGGCTGCCTCAGAACAAGATTCGTGTGGTTCCCCATGGGATTGACACCTCAAAATATCAATCCGGAAATCCCGAGAATCTCCGCGCCTCGCTGGGTCTGCCAGACAAGGCCTTTGTCATCGGTTTTGTCGGACGCCTTTCCGGTCAAAAAGGGGTCTCCGTGCTCCTTGCCGCCATCGAACAAATCGCCCGCAAAAATCCTGAGGTTCACTTTGTGATTGCCGGGATTGGCACCCTTGAAAAAAAGGTTGTGGATTTTGTGAAGTCCTCCGGGCTTAAGGACGTGGTTCATTTTTTGGGTTTCCGCGACGATGTGCCCTCTCTGATGCAAACCTTCGACCTGCTCCTTGTTCCTTCCCTCTGGGAGGGATTTGGGCTGGTCTTAATTGAGGCCATGTCTGCAGGAGTTCCTTGCATTGCCTCCAACGTGAGTAGTATCCCGGAAATCTTGCAGGATGATGTCAATGGCCTGCTTGTGCCGCCCGGTGATGTTGACGCGCTGGTGCGAGCTGTCGATCGCATGCACAGAGACCCCATCCTCCGCAAACGCTTGGGCGATACAGGTCAACGAATGGTTGATGAAAAATTCACCATTGACCGGATGATGACCGGTTACGAGGAACTCTTTGGGTCGCTGGTAGGTAAGCCAGGGGGAACGGGCGTCCCGCCCGTTTAGATTGATTCTTTAGCAGCCAGCACCAAAACGGGCGGGACGCCCGTTCCCCCTGCTGAGCCAGTTCAGTCACTTCGTGACATGCTGTTTCGCAATCTCGAGCTGGCGGTCAAGTTCCTCCAAGAACGTTGCCGAGGAGAAGTGACCTTCCACCCAAACACGTCCACGCTCAGCGCGGGCTTTGGCTTCTGTGGGGGCCTTGAGGATCTCCCGCAGACCCTGCTCCCACGCCTCGATATCCCCGGCAGGAATCACCCAACCAGTGATGCCAGCCTCAACCGTCTCTGGCAAACCGCCCGCATCTGAAACAGCCACAGGTGTTCCCAAAACCAAGGCCTCCAATTGGGCCAGCCCAAGAGGTTCGTTGAGGGAAGGCATGATCACCACATCCGCCCGTGCGAGCAGAGGTGCCACCGGAATCAACAGCCCCGCAAATACCACATTCTCACTGATCCCTAGACTTGCAGCTAGGGCTCGCAAATCCGCTTCCTTGGACCCAGCGCCAGCAATCACATAAATGAGTTTTGGATAATCGCCAACCAACCTAGCCACAGCGGCCAGCGCCACACGATGACCTTTCTCCGACCGCAACATCGCGGCATGGGCAATCACAGGTCCCTGGCCATCCAAGCGTTCCATCAGGGTGTTTGGCAACGGCTTTTTGGCGTCTGCTTTCAAATCATCAAGCGGCAAGAGCGGACGAAGAACAGCCATTTTTGAGGGCTGGATCTGTTGGTTCCCAAGAATTTGATGCCTCAGAAACTCGCTGGGAACAAGGGTTCGATCCGCAAGCACATTGTAGCTGAAAGCCCGGGGGATCCCCGGTTGATACGTGCGCATGCGGAGGATGAGGGGAGGTCCGCCCACCAATCTGGCCGCGACGGCGAGGTTGTTAAAATCGTGACCACTATGACCAATCGCCACATCGATCCGGTGATGGCCAATCAGCCTGCGCAAGGTCCACAGACTCGGAAGATGGAAGCTGTTTCGAAAAGAAACCGGACGCCATGGCGTCCCCCGCCTCCGGGCTTCCTCGGCAATTTTTGAATTCGGATTGCAAGCCAATAGAGACGTATGCCCGGCACCCCGAAGGGCTGCCATCTGCAGGAGAATTTGGTGTTCTTGGCCGCCAAAATTTGGCGAGCTTTCGCAAAAGAGAAAATTCAAAAGCCTAATATCCCCAGTTCCAAGGGAATTCTCAACTCAAATTCTGGTGGAGAGGGAAGTCGGTGGGCTATAAAGGTAGGGATGGCGGTCCCTCGCCGTCCGTCGCATCAGAAAAGCAAGTGGGCGGGCAAGGGACTGCCCAGCCCTACCCAAGGTGGACGAGCTGGCGCACTCACAAAGCGTTCCTTTTGTGGATTGCGGCCCTCCCTCGCCGTCCGTCGCATACAACAATAATGCGACATCGGACAGAATCCCCGTAAGATGCCGGCTATGACCAAAAGTTTTGAAGAACTGGATTTTCGGAAAACCGCCATGGGCGACTTGAGCTTGCGAAGACGCCGGGTTCCGCTCTTGGAAAACCGCGAAATCTACGAAGTGGTTCTTGGTGACGCGTTTTTGATGTCGAGTTTGTTCCATGACGTCGAAGTGGCGCTTGCTGATCTGTGCCTCACGGATCGCGAGGGTCCATTGGATGTGGTGGTGGGAGGGCTGGGGCTGGGTTACACGGCCGAAGCGGTGTTGCGTCATTCCGCCGTGCGCTCGATGGTGGTGGTTGAGGCCATGGACGCCGTCATTGAGTGGCATGTGAAAGGCCTGGTTCCTCTCGGTGCCGGGTTGGCCGCTGACCCACGCTGCCGGTTTGTCCATGACAACTTTTTTGGGTTGGCCGCACAGCCAGACAGGGGTTTTGATCCCGAGCACCCCGGCTCCAAATTTCACGCCATTCTCTTAGACATCGACCACTCGCCCCGCAACCTGCTCGATCCCTCGCACGCCCCTTTTTACCTCCCGGAAGGCATGCAGACGTTGGCCCGTCACTTACTCCCCGGAGGCATTTTTGGCATTTGGTCAGATGACCCCCCTGATGCCGACTTTCTGAGAGTCTTGGGAGAAGTGTTTCCAAACCCTGAAGCCAGAATCGTTAAATTCCCAAACCCCCTCTTGGATTGTGAGTCAGCAAGCACCGTGTATCTCGCCAACAGATCCAAGGAGTGAAAATTGGAACAATTCTCTTCAAACTGACAAAAAACATCTTGATCGAAATTCCGAAATACCGTTCAAATGAACGGTATGTTGACGATTCACCACCCTCAACCACAAAACAACTCGCAAAATCCATATCCAGATGTCCTCCCCTCATACGAGACACTGCTGGATCAGCGCAATGTTCCAGCCAAAGCCAAACCCTACTTTTTGCGTTGGGCGAAAATATGGTTCACCACGGTGGACCCTGACACGGCATCTGCCACTCTTGATTACTTTCAAGACTTGGGCCGACGTCCCAATCTCCCCGCTTGGCAGTTTCAACAGGCCGTCCGGGCCGTGGCATGGCTCGCCCGGGATATCCTCCAGATTTCTTGGGCGGCATCCTTCGATTGGCGTGGCCTTGCTGATCAAGCCAAACCACTGGAGGACAACCACCGAACCCATGGAAGGTAGGCGACGCCGGTCTCGGTTCCAAGCCCCATTCCTACTGAAGCCATTGAGCCCTCGCCCGCCAATGACACTCTCCCACCGACTGAAATTGAAGTCACTCGCATCTGCGAAAACGTGCGCAGCACGATCCGACTTGCAGGACTGAGCTATCGACTTCGGCCAAGGAACAATCATCATCCATGACGGAAAAGGTTCAAGACACAGGGTGGTTACTCTTCCTCGCGCCTTGGAGCAGCGCCTGACAGCTCATCTCAACAAACAAAAGGAAAAACACGCACAAGACCTCGCAGGTGGGTGCGGTGATACCCACTTGCCCGAGGCCTTATTGAGAAAATATCCCAACGCCTCACGGGAATGGCCATGGCAGTTCCTCTTTCCTTCCGCGACCCTTTGCCCCCACCCAAGAACAGGAAGAATTGCCAGATACCATGTGCACGAGGCATCTATGCAGCGACAATTCAAGGAGGCCACTCGCAAGGCCCAGCTTTCAAAACGCGCCACCTGCCACACCCTTCGCCACTCATTCGCGACACATCTCCTCGAGAACGGTATCGACATACGAACAGTTCAAGATCTGTTGGGACATGTCGATGTTTCCACCACCATGATTTACCTTCATGTCCTCAAACGCCCAGGGGCAGGAGGGCCGAGTCCCTTGGACATGACTTCATAGGGAAAACCTAGTTATCAATTTTCCCGTTTTTTCTTGAAAAGGGGTCTCAATGAAGCTTTAAAACTGTCAATGAG
Source organism: Terrimicrobiaceae bacterium (assembly GCA_041744075.1). Lineage (GTDB taxonomy): Bacteria > Verrucomicrobiota > Verrucomicrobiia > Chthoniobacterales > Terrimicrobiaceae > JAJTZA01. The sequence goes on along the minus strand of JBGTLQ010000139.1, from coordinate 2,180 downwards.
ACGCCATGGACGAAGTCTGCCATTCAGTGCAGCATTTGTAGGTATTATGCCGCACGCGGCATATCTCCTACAATTGCCGCGTGCGGCTCAATAATACTGTTCGGAAAAAATATGAAACTCCCTTTACTTCTGTTATGTGGAATGAGTTTCAGCTCGCTCACATTAGCGCAGACAACTCATTATTCCTACGACTGGAAACTCCATGAGCAAATGATCGATGAGCAATTCAAAAAAAACGGGAAGGAGGATATTCTGTTGTGGGAGAGGAAGGTCATAGAAGCCATCCTGCCCAAGGAGAGAGCAGATGACTACATGAAGCAATTTGAGGCAGGCATGGCTTCCAGCGCGGGTGTGATCAGGATCGAAGGCGGCGACAATCACTTGTTGGTATTGGCCTACGCCAAGGGGTATCAGATGAAAGTGAACTTCCACCGTGGATACCTTGAGGGCTTGGTGAAGTCCGGTGAGAATCCTGATGTGATAAAACCAAATGGGAATATTTCGCTGCGGCAAACGTCTGAATCTGGACTTTCGGGATGGACAGAAGCGGGCGGCAGGCATTCAAAGGGTCAGTGGATGAATGGCCTCTTAAAGATACAAAAAGATGACGATACGGTTCAGACGTTCCACTCTCAATACGGTTTCATTATTGGCTGGGCTTTTTCTCGAGGCGATACAGCGGTGGTCGTGCAGTCTCAAAACTCCCACGGCCCATATTACTGGCAGATCTTCGATATTGCTTCTGGCAAACAACTCGAAGAGTTTTTTGACGTTCAGAGTACATGGCCTGAATGGGTGATCGACTTTACGGGCACACAAAAACAATAATCCGAACAAACCGCGACATGACAACTCCCACCAGCCGTTCTGCTAAGATGCTCTCCACGACACACAACCTCAACCCTGCAAGCCAAGCGCGCTCCCGCTGGTAGGAGTGCATGCGCTCGACGTTCGCCAAATAAACAACGCTCATCGCCATGGGGTATCACATCACGCTCAACAGACCTGAACCGGGCGCTGGCATCACCGAGCAAGAGTGGAGGAGCTTTGTGGCGAGCCGTCCCGAACTCAAGATTGTAGAAGAGACCCCACACTTCGTCAGCGTGATTCTTGATGGGGACGACAACCTTGCTCTGCACTATTCAAGCGGGGACCCCTCGGTGTTCACCAAGAATCCAGAAGGTCCGAGGATCATTGAGTATATGGCGTCTATCGCCCCTCACTTTGGTGGCCTTGTGACGGGCGACGAGGGAGAGATATTTTCTTCTCCGGCAGATTGGGGTAACCAGAGTGATTGGGACAGTCAGACGATCTTTGCCGAGAAGCCTTGGTGGAAGCGCGAGCTTTCCCGTGGTAAGAGAGTCGGTTTAGGACTGCTTCTCGGAGTGATTGCGATCGCTATCAAGCATCTATTCTTCCCATGATTGCCCTACAGACGGCCACCAAAACAGAACAGGCGAACAAGACGCTCCATCCAACGGCGGGTAACGTTCCTGTTTGAATTCGGGCTTCCATCCCCGCCGTGGATGAGCTAGACGTTCGGCAAAAGAAGAAAAAAATACCGAGGTGATTGTCCTGCGTTACATGGATCGATTGAGCGGCAAAGATTCGTGGATCCCTCGCGGTGCGCAGACGGTTGTCCTCAGCGAGGAGCGCCCTTTCCGCACCAGGAAAATTATGGGACGCTGCCGCGCCAGTGCGGCGGAGGAAGTCGGCTTGAAACAGAGTCGCATTCCCTTGCCCGCAGGGCGCTCCCGCGCCTGTGACCACACCGCCCCTTACGTAGCTTCGAAGAGGAGACATTTGACCTTGGATTTGGAAGTTGGATGTGAGATAGAAGCCGAACCAGGCGGTCCATCTAACGAGGCCCCCCCGGCATCTCGGCAGCTGGTCGCGACGCGCCCTTGCACCCGAGCCGCCGTCGGGGCCTCGTAGATGACCTTGGACGTTGACAAGAAATGAGCTCAACAGAAGCTATAAATCGGATCGCGCCGGACTATTTTAGTCGCTTCAGATTCAATACGACACGAGAGAAAATGCTCAACTCTCTCACCAACGAACATAGCCTTGCTGAAGAGGTCGTGGTGGATGCGATCTCGAAGATAGATTTACGAGTCCAACAGTGCTACGACGTTTTGAAGGTGATGGTTCAAGCTCAGATGTCGACGATTTCTACCCCT
>JBGTLQ010000138.1:0-13258 GCA_041744075.1 Terrimicrobiaceae bacterium | reverse complement strand
GGGGCCAGCGGTCCCAGGGGTGGCCACCCAACGGACGAGCATTTCGGCATTTTCCTTAACCCGCTTCCTGATATTCCTTGGCAGATGCAGACTGTTTATTATCTGGGCCCCGAGGGAACTTTTTCGCACATCCTCGCGCGGAAACGGTTTGGGAGTCGTGCGCGGCTTGAGGGCTGTGCGACGTTGGAAGCGGTTGTTGAGGCTGCGGTCGCCCAGCCCGGTTCGCTGGCTTTGGTTCCTGTGGAAAACTCCAGTGGCGGCACAGTCTATGACAGTATTGATGTGCTCATTCGTCACAGCGGCCACCTTGCTGTAGATGAGGAACTGGCCTTGGATGTTCGGATTGCCTTGCTGCGAAAAGGCTCCGGCCCCGTGCAGACTGTTTACTCCCACTTCACCCAACTCAAACACCACGCCGGGTGGTTAAAGACCAAATTCCCCAAGGCTCGCCTCAAACCGGTGGACAGCACGGCTCTGGCCGCAAAGCGGGCCTCGCTTTCACGCGGGGCCGCCGCTTTGGCTTCGCCTGGAGCTGCTGTGATTTACGGCTTGGAAATGGAGGAGATTCCCGCTTCCAGCAACGCAGCGAATGTGACACATTTTTTTCTGGTCCGATCTGGACAGCCAATTGCCTACACAGGAAAATCTCAAAGCAAAACGGCCCTGGTCGTCGCGCTGCCAAACGTTTGTGGAAGCCTTCATGCCTTCCTTGGTCCATTTGCCAAGCTTGGGATCAGTCTCTCAAGAATTGTCTCACGTCCTGTGCCAGGAAAACCTCAGACCTATGTCTTTTTTCTCGAGATTGAAGGGGATCCCCGGAGCGAGGATGTCCGCAAGGCGTTGGCCTCGGCCTCGCGGAAAGCGGAGTCCATGGTCTCCCTTGGATCATTCCCGTGTGGAAAACGTTTCAAATCCTAGATTGCAACCGCAGGGGTTTTGGGCTTCATAAAGGGAACATGAAACGCCTTGCTTCTGCTTTTGTTTTTTTATCGCTCGGTTGGCTCAACGCCCAGGAGCCGGCGACCATCACGATCCGAAAGGGCGACTCCACCAATATCGCCATCAAGTCGCTTGGAGGAGCCAATGGGGCCGCTGCCACGAAGGTTCTCCAAAACGATTTGGAAGTTTCGGGACTTTTTGCGGTGACGCCTCCCGAGCGCGCGAGCTACACGGTGAGCGGGTCCGCAGCGGGCGGTTCCCTGCAAGGTTTGGTGGTTGATGGACGGGGCAGCACGGTTTTGCAGAAAACGTATTCTGGGGATCCCCGCCAAGCGGCCCACAACTTTGCTGATGATATTGTGGAAACTCTCACCGGCCAAAAGGGGATCGCCAGTTCGAAGATCGCGTTTGTATCGACCCGGTCCGGACGCAAGGAAATTTATATTGCTGATTACGATGGTGCCAATGTGCAGCAGCTCACCAAGGATGGAACCTTGAGTGTCTCTCCGTCAATTTCCCCCGACCGCCGCAGGCTGGCTTACACCGGCTATCAGAGTGGTTATGCGGATATCTATGTGGTGGATCTTGCCTCGGGCGCCCGTAACCGCGCCATCAAATTTCCGGGCACCAACTCAGGAGCCGCTTTCTCACCGGACAGCGGACGGATGGCATTTACGGCAAGCCGTGATGGCAACCCGGAGCTTTATGTGGCCTCAGCCAATGGTAGTGGGGCCCGGCGTCTCACCCGCACCCGTGGCGTCGAATCCTCGCCAACCTGGTCACCAAATGGTTCGGAAATTATTTATTCCTCGGATGAACGGGGGGGGCCGCAGCTCTATCGCATCAGCGCTGGTGGTGGCACGGGGACTCTCGTGCCGACTGGCTATTCCTATGTCACCGAGCCGTCATGGTCCCCGGATGGAAAAAAGCTGGCCTTCACAGCTCGAACCGGCGGGTTTTCGATTGCCATGAAGGACCTTCAAAGCGGTGCCACCAAGATCCTGGCCAAGGGAGAAGATCCGGCATTTGGGGCGAACTCCCGTCATCTGGTTTATTCCAGTGGTTCCAGCATTGTTTTGCTGGACACTCAGACGGGAAAGTCCTTTCCGGTGATCAGCGGACTTGGAAAAGTGAGTGAGCCGAGTTGGTCGAGGTAGCCGACCATGTTCGGTTATCTGTTTGAGCGGTTTCCCAGTTTCACCCAGACCTTTTGTGCGCGGGAGGTCGCCGCTCTTCGCGGACATGGCGTCGAAGCCCCGGTGTTTTCGATCCGAAATCCCGGCGAGGAACCGATCCATCAGGCTTTTCCGAACTTGGGAGAAACCACCTACCTGCCCGCAAAATTTGATGAGTTGATTGCCACGGATGCCAGCTTCCGGCGGGCGGCGCGAAAAGGTCAGGAATCCTTAAAAGCGCTATGGGGCAGCGAGTCGGAAAAACGGCGGATTCACGAAAGCCTCTGGCTCGAGCGCGCCTGCCGTGCGGCGAAAATCGACCATCTACACACGCATTTTGCAGGCCTGTCAGCGCGGACCGCGTTCTGGCTCCGTCGTCTGGGCGGCCCAAACTACAGCGTCACCGCTCATGCCAATGATATCTTTCGCGATGAGCCTCCCGAGCGACTTGCCCAAGTCCTTGGCGAAGCCACGTGTGTCGTCACCGTGAGCGATTTCAGCCGGGATTTTTTATTACGCGAACACCCTCATCTCTCCAAAAAACTCCACCGCGTTTACAATGGCATCGACATCTCCCGCTTTGCCAAGTCGCCGCTTCCTGAGGGGCGCCCGGTGATTGTGAGTGTGGGCCGTGCCATCGAAAAAAAGGGATTCTTTGATTTGATCGAGGCCTGCGGGTTATTGCGCTCCTTGGATTTTGAGTGCGTGATTGTTGGCGGCGGACCGTTGGAGGAAAATCTCCGTAAAAAAGTTCAGGAATTGGGACTTGGCGATCACATGAAAATTCTGGGAGCACGGTCGGAGGAAGAAATTCGTGACATGCTCGCCAAGGCGCGGCTTTTTGTTTTGCCCTGCGTGACCGGTGAGGATGGTGCCATGGATAATCTCCCGACCGTGATCATGGAAGCCATGGCGTCAGGCCTGCCAGTCATTTCAACCACCTTGGCTGGCATTCCAGAAATGGTTGTGGATGGCACCACTGGTTTCCTTGTGCCTGAGCGTCAGCCGGCCCAACTCGCTGACAAAATTCGGGCCCACCTCGAGAATCGCGAGTTGGCTGCTGCTCATGGGGCGGCAGGTTTTGAACGGTGCAAAGAGCTGTTTGCCATCGAACGAACATCTGCTTCTCTGCTTGAAATTTTGCGCAATCATGGAGCCATCGCCCCCTGACCTCGAGATTCCTCCTGATTGGCTCCTGCCCGGCGCTCCGCCCCTTGTCTTGGATGTGGGGTCCCACCGGGGCTCCTTTCTGCTCCCCTTGGCCGAGCAGGAACCTCATCACAACATCCTCGGGATCGAGCGCCAAAAAGAACGTGTCATCCGAACACGCCGAAAAATCGAGCGCCTTGGGCTGACAAATGCCTGGGCCTCCCGCAGCGGGGGGCTGGAAGCGCTTGGTGCGTTTCCAAATGATTCGGCAGCCATCATTCACGTGCTTTTCCCCGACCCGTGGCCGAAGCGACGTCATTCTTCCCGGCGCTTGGTGAATTCGGAGTTTCTCTTGGGATGTGTTCGCGTTCTGGTGCCGGGCGGGCTGCTCAGATTTGTCACCGATGACCTTCCATACGCCGAAGATGTGGAAAAATGCTCAGCCAAAATTCCTGCTCTCGAGCGTGAAAAGAACCAACTACCTGATTATCCGCCAAGTGGATTTGAGCTCACATTTACTCACTTGGAGAAACCCATCAACCGACTCGCATGGCGCAAAGTGGGTGTGATTGAAGGATGAGGTTGCCATGAGGCCAGGGGGCATGGTCGTCTCGGCCGTGTAGCAGTTGGCTATGCGCGGAGCATTAAGCTAAAAACGGGCGAGACGCCCGTTCCCCCTGGTTTTGATCCTGCCCGCGTATAATTGCAGTCTTGGTTGATCGCGCCCGAAAACCCGCTACCTTCGTGGGGTGTTCGGCTGCTTTGACATGACTATTCCCCGCCCATGATCGCTGTGATCGTGCCGGTTTGTGCGGCCTGCCTTTACGCGCTGGGCTCGCTGGGAATGAAGACCGCCATGGATCGCAAGGCCTCGGCTTGGCGGGTTTTGTTGGTTTCAAATATCATCCTCGCCCTGTGGGCAATCCCTCTCGTTTTTATATTCCCCGGGAAGTGGGACGCCAACGGATTTATTGCCGCGATTATTGCCGGTGCAGCCCTTTTTATTGGCCGCGTCTTTTCTGTCAAAGCCCTCGAAATCGGAGACCTCTCGGTGGTTGTGCCGCTTTTTGGAATGAAAACCCTCTGTGTGGCAATCTTTTCGCTGATTTCGGGAACCGGGTCCGTGACCCTGAACCTTGTGCTGGCAGCCGCCCTCGCGTCCGCAGGAGTTGCCTTGCTTCAGCGGGGACCCAAAACTGCCGCCAAGGCGATGAGGAAGGCCATTCTTTTTGCGTTTGCTTCCAGCGTGCTCTTTGCCATCACGGATGTCGCCGTCCAAGGTTACGCCAAATCCATGGGCATCGGTTTTTTCCAGCCCGTGATGCTCATCGTGGTGTGTCTTATGCTCCCCCTTCTTGGCCGCCCGGCTCCCGCTCCCGCAGAAGCAAAAAAGCCCCTTCTGGCCGGATCGGCTGTGATGGGTTTTCAGACGACACTGGTCATCATGACCATCGGCCTCACCGGTCAGGCCACCCTGGTGAATATCCTCTACTCCACGCGTTCGCTCTGGAGTGTGCTCATTGATCGATTGGCCGGGGGCAAAGGCGCGAAAGAATTTCTCATCCCACGCTCAATTGGCGCGATCCTTTTAACGGCGGCTGTTATTCTTGCGATGTGGCCGACTTAGTCGCTTTAGGGGCAAGCACTCGCAGCTTTTTCCGCGAGAATCCAAAGGTGTAGGGCAATTCGCCCACCAACTCGCCATCGACTTCCACAGGCACAAAGTCGCTCGCAGACAACTTCAGCTTTCGTGTCTGAAAATATTCCACATCCGGCAGCTCGGGGTGAGCCCCAAAAACAATGGCCTGCATGTAGCGAAAAATATCCCAGTGGCTCTGATTTTGAAAAACCATCACGTCCAAAAGTCCGTCATCAGGCTTGGCCTTTTTGAACATCGTGAAGGGTCCTCCATAAAGGCGCCCATTGCCCACAAGCACAAAGCTGCCCTCACGGTCTTCATGTTCGGGAGTCTGAATTGTGATCCGTGGCGGTTTCCTTGCTGCGACCTGTGCCAACGTCAGCAAATAACTGACCGGCCCAAGCGCTTTTTTTGAGTCAGGCGTGGTTTGTCGCACAACCTCGGCGTCCAGTCCGATCCCTGCTAACTGCACAAAATACTCGTCGTTTGCCTTGGCCAGATCGATGGCCCGGATGTTGCCATCCTCAATAATTTTCCATGCCTTGGTCAAACTTCCCATGGGGATTCCCAACTCCGTCGCAAAAACATTCATGGTCCCCACAGGCAAAATTCCGAGGGGAATATTGCTTCCGGCGAGTCCATTCACGACTTCATTCACCGTGCCATCCCCCCCTGCGGCCACAATCGCGTCATAACCCATTGCCACCCCCCGTCGTGCCAGGGCCTTGGCATCTCCCACCTGCTTGGTCAGACGCACGTTGACCCTTGGTGAAAGGGCATCAATCCTCGCTGTCAGCCGTCGGGCTCGCTCCCCGCGGGCGGCGGGATTAAGAATCACAAGAATACGTCCAGATTTGTTCACACTTCACATTTTCGGGAAGTGCGTTAGCTTCCCTGAGTGCCAAAGATTGCCAAGAAATTTCTCATCGTTGGGGGAGGATTCGTCGGATTGCTCGCGATTGCCCTCCTTGTCGTGAACCTTTACCTCCAATCCGAGGGGGTTCAATCGCGGATCCAAGCGGCTGCCACGTCCGCTTTGGGGGGTCCCATCAAGACCGGTGGCAGTCTCTACACACCTTGGGGAGGATTTGTGATCAACTCCATTTCGGTGCCCCACCCCACGGAGGCGGATCAGAATCTCCTCGAGGCTGACTCCTTGCGTATTCAGTTTGCGTTGCTGCCCCTCCTTCAAGGGCGAATGCTCATCAAGCAAGTGGTGCTTGCCAATCCAACTCTTCGTGCCACGCAGGATGAAAATGGCAATTGGATGGTGCTCCTGCCACCCCCTCCACAACAAAACATCCCGGTCACGATTCCTGACCGTGCCAAAGGACCCGGGAAAAGTTTTCAGGTCACCGTCGAAGGCATCCGAATCCAAGGAGCCAAAGCCATTTTTGTGGACACCAAGGGCCGCGTTGTGATGCGTATGGAAAAAAGTGATTTTGTGGCGAAGATCCATGACGACAAGTCCAGCTCCGGCGTCTTTGATATTGGGAATTTGGAAATTGCGGATGTGCTCAAGCCTCGGCGGATTGGCGGGCCTTTCACATGGGATGGCAAAACCCTCGACATGCCAGAAATTGAAGGATCCCTCGGTGGGGGCAAAATCCAAGGCAATTTCCAGCTCCGCATTGAAGCCGAGCAATCATTCACCCTGGGGATGACCATTTCTGAAGCCAATTTGCAACATCTGACCAAGGAAGCCGGCGGAAAACCGGAGGGCACAAGCGGACAGTTGAACGGCCAGATTGATCTCATCGGCGATCCACGGGACACCAACGCCCTTAAAGGCACAGCAACCCTGTCACTCGATGAAGCCAAATTCACGCCCGTGGATTTTCTTGTGCAGTTCGGTCAGATGTTTGGGGTGGATGAACTCCAAAAACTCCAACTCAATGAAGCCACCTCACAATTCACCATCGCAGACGGCAAGGTCAATGTGGACAAAGTCTTTCTCCAGTCGGAAAACCTCATTCTGACAGGAACCGGCACGGCCGAGTTTTCGGGTGATCTCGACATTGACGCGGCCCTGCTGGTGAACAAGAAACTCCAGCGCAGCCTGCGAGCTGTGATGGGCAAAAATTTTGTCCAAGCCGAAGATCCCGAATTCAAACAACTCGATTTCCAAGTCACAAACACCCTCGCAAACCCAAAAACTGACCTCCTCGACAAGTTGGTTGGAGTCAAGGTCGGCCAAGACATCGGCGGCCTCCTGCAAAATATTTTTCGTCAACCCGCTCCCAAAAAAAACAAACCCAAAGAGGAGCCAAAAAATTGAGCATCCTTTTTCAGACTTTCCCCGAATGAGGGTCATCACAGGAACCGCGCGTGGCATCTCTTTGGATTCGCCGCGAGGTGACCTGCGGCCAACCATGGACCGGGTTCGGGAGGCCGTCTTTTCGACGTTGGGGGATGCTGTTCCGGGCTCGCGGGTGCTTGATCTTTTCGCGGGGAGTGGAGCGCTGGGCATTGAAGCCCTGAGCCGGGGTGCGGAGAGTGCCACCTTTGTGGACTCAGATCGCGCTTCCGGTGACACAATCCGCCGCAACCTTGCAAGAACGCGCCTCACCGGAAATATCCAATGCATGGACGCCTTCCGGTTTCTTGAGCTCTACGCGATGGAGGACACCTATGACCTCATCTTTGCCGACCCTCCCTACACCAAACACGATTCGGATCGCGATCTCAGCGGCGAAATTTCTGCCTCCCCCTTGTTGGTAACGGCCCTGGCACCAAATGGCACCCTCATCCTCGAGTGCTCGCGGCCTCCAGAAAACCACCCCGGTCTCGAGTTGCTCAAAATCAAGCGTTATGGCAAAAGCCAGATCGCCTACTTCATCCACGCCACGTGACGAACCTCCTGCGCCTTATCTACAACTTGGCGTTTCCGTTCGTGCTTGTTCTGATGCTGCCATCGTTTGCCCTTCGCATGATTCGGCGCGGCAATTACCGTCATAAATTTGGTCAGCGTTTTGGAATTTATTCCCGTAGAGTTGTTAGCAAGCTGGAAGGCCACCGCTGGACGTTTGTGCATGCTGTCAGCGTTGGTGAGGTCATGATCGCGCTCAAACTCATCACCGAAATGCGGAAGCAGGACCCTGAGCTGCGTATCGTGCTTTCAACAACCACGTCCACTGGCTACCGCCTTGCTCATCGTCACAAGTCCCCACTCTTGGAGCCCATCTACCATCCGCTCGATTTGCCCTGGGTGGTCCGTCATGCCCTCAAAGTCACCAGCGCGGAGCGATTGATTCTTGTCGAGGCCGAGGTCTGGCCAAACATGATGGCAGCCGCCAACCGAATTCCAAAAATCCTTGTGAACGCGCGTCTTTCCTCGCGCTCGGAACGACGGTACCACCTCGTCCGGCCCTTTGCGGCGGCTCTCTTTAATCAGTTGGACACGATCTGCGTGCAGGAACCAGCTGATGCCAAGCGTTGGGAAGCACTTGGCGTCAAATCAGAAAAAATTCGAATGACCGGCAGCATCAAATTTGATCCCGACCTCCCAGCATCCACAACTCCACGACGTGATTTTCGCGGGGTGTTGGATTCCTTTGGAATTTCTCCGAATGTTCCCGTCCTGCTCGGCGGCAGCACCTTCGATGGCGAGGAGGTCGTATTGTCTGAGATCGCCCAATCCCTGCAAAACGAATTCCCCGGGCTCTTCTTGATTCTGGTTCCCCGTCATGCCGAACGAAGCCAGAAAATTTTTTCCCTGCTCACCGAGCGCGGCTATTCCGTAGCACTTCGGAGCGAGCCGTCGCATGCCACCCCCCCAAAGATCCTTCTCGTGAACACGACAGGCGAGTTGAAGGATTGGTATGCCTGCGCCACCGTGGTCTTTATTGGCAAAAGCCTCACCGCCCACGGCGGCCAAAATCCCGCCGAGGCAGTCGCCGCTGGCAAACCCGTGCTTTTTGGTCCCAACATGCAAAACTTTGCATCCCTGACCCGTCAAATGCTCGACGCCGGCGGTGCGATCCGGGTCGATTCCGGTGAAGAACTTGCCAAGGAGATTGCAGAAATCCTTCGCACTCCCGGACGCGCTGATGCCATTGCCCAAGCCGCCGCCACCGCACTGGATGTCCACAAGGGGGCCACTGCCAGAACGGTTGCTGAGATTTACCGATGACACGAAAAGCCCGCGCTGCCGAACTCCTTCGCCGCCTGCCGGAGATCTACCCGGACGCCCATTGCGAACTGATTTTTAAAAATCCCCTTCAACTCCTCGTGGCGACAATCCTCTCCGCCCAGTGCACCGACAAGCGGGTGAATCTGGTCACCAAAGTTTTGTTCAAGCGATGCAAAACCGTGCAGGACTACGCAGCCATTTCCCAGGAGGAATTGGAAACCATCATTCACTCAGCCGGGTTCTATCGCAACAAAGCAAAAAATCTTCGTGCCATGGCGGCAGCCCTCATCGCGAACCATGACGATCAAGTTCCACAAACTCTGGAGGCCCTTGCTGCCTTGCCGGGCGTTGGACGCAAAACCGCCAATGTGGTCCTCGGCAACGCGTTTGGCATCAATGCTGGCGTTGTTGTAGATACTCACGTTGGCCGCCTTTCCAAACGCCTCGGCCTGACCACCCACAGCGATCCTGTGAAAATCGAAATCGACCTCGCCCGCCTTTTCCCCCGTGAAACATGGACCGACCTCAGCCATTGGCTTATCTGGCATGGACGCCGCCGCTGCATGGCCCGATATCCTGACTGCCCCCACTGCGAACTCCAATCATTCTGCCCTTCCTTTTTGGCAGCCCGTTAAAGTTTAGAGAACCATTCACGAACCAATTCGGAGAGGGCCTCCTCTTCAGGAAGCAGAGAGGGATGTTCGAAGTGAGAAGCATTTAGCACATGGAGTTTTTTGGGCCCGCCAAGCGAATTAGCCACGGCAAATTGACCGGGTGGCGGAACAGCCGGGTCGAAGAGCGCCACGGAAACCAGCACAGGGATCCGAATAAAAGTCGCTGCCGTTGCCGCATCAAAGTAGGGGAGCGTCTTTCGGATGGAGGGATCCCGGTTCACAAACAGACGCACCGCTTCCCCACTTCCCACACATTCACATTGTAAACGGAGGGGGTGATGGCCAAACGTTGGAACTTTTAGAAATGCACGGGAAAACGACTGGCTCCATGGCAGCATCAGCGCACCAAGCCCACCACCAAAACTTCCACCGATATACCCCAACCGCCCATCCAACTCCGGGAATTCTGCGGTGAGCACATCCGCTGCGCCTTGTAGTCCAGCCACGCAATGACGGATCAAATACGTTGATGGCGAAGAAATGCCGTTAACCACATGCCAGGCCGCCGTATTGGGAAGACCTTCCTGAGCCGAAATGTGAAACCCCTGGGCAGCAGGAAAAATGTAGGCGGCATCCTCAAATTGCACCGGCCAATCAATAGCCTCCCGCCCCCCGTATCCATGACCCACAACAAACCCCCTACAAACGGTGGTCGAATCCACGGGTTGCAGAAGCCAAGCCCCGAACCATGTGTCATCCAATCCTTGAATTTTCAGCAGCTCAAGTTTCCAGCCAGGCGCCGGTGGTTCGAGGTCCTGCCGCTCAAGAACGCGGGTGCTCCTTGAGGACTGCACCATCGTCTCCCTCCAAAACGTCTCAAAGTCCGCTGGAAACGGCTCAGGCGGCGCAATTTTTAACAACTCCTCCATCGTGTAGCCGTAAGTCGGATCAAAGGAATGCGGGTGCTCGTAACTCGGCATCGGACGATATTTTTCGGAATCAGATGTCATGGTTTTGTAGCCCCGACGATGTCATGACCCCACAGTCTCGGGCAACAAGAATGCTGACGTAGCAGGGACAACCATGCCATCCAAGATTAGAGTCTGGTTTGCTATCAGCACAAAGACATCCGGGGGAATTAATTTGACACTCTGCAGTTCTTGATGCTCGACTCGCAAAGCCCCCCCGTGAGGGCCCATGGCATAAATTCTGAGAATCACTGAAGTAACCATCAGAACGATGGATCGCTGGAGCACCTTGTCTTCAGTTGTTGGAATTCCTATCGGGCGAGTTTCCTTCCCATCTCCCTTGGGGATACTGACTCTTCTGAATGGTGAGGCGCCAACGATCAAGTCACATTTCGAGGCTCTATCACACAACCTCAACACCGCGCCTCCTACGCTTCATGCCGGGCTCTCGCCAGACGATGCAAGGTTGGCTTGCGGCTGGCGGCTAACCTTTACCGCACGGGTATTGCACCCGCTGGATTCCTGTAAAGAATTTCAATTTCTATTCACATAGGCTTATCCTTCCTTTCTGGATTTATCTGGACGCAACACGGAGCGTGACGCGGGTAGGTATTAGGTGCATCCGTTGGTAATTATTTTTTGAATAGGTCGCTGTGACTGCCAGTGCGTTCGAGAAATAAAGATTCCTCATCAGTCCGATAAATCAACACCCAGTTGGGTTTGATATGGCAGTCTCTTGATCCCTTCAGTGTTCCGATCAATGCGTGGTCTCGATAGCGCGACTCAATCGGTTCTCCATCAGCGATGCGTCTGACAAATTCTTTGAGTTTATCAATCCGCTTGCCTTGCTTTTCAGCCTCTTGAGATCTTTCCTGAATTGACTGGTTTCGTAAATCGTCTTCACTCGTCCCAGCTCTTGAAGAGCTCATCTACGGAATTGTGCTTCCTGAGCTTATTGCCAGCGCGGGAATCCTCAATGGCAGTGCGAGTCATGGAGTTCGGAATTTCGACTTCAAATGGTAACCCATTGCGCAGGGTGATTTGAGTGTAAAACATTCGAATTGCCTCTGTCGGGCTCAAGCCAAGCTGAGCAAGAATGGCTTCAGCCCGCTCCTTGATATCTGGACTGATGCGACTGTGGATTGCGGCAGTTTTCACGAGCTAAATATGTTGCATTTGCAACACGGCGTCAATTCATTTCAACGTTTCCAGTCACCGCCGAGCGTAGCGAGGTTGGCTGAACTGGATGGTTCGGATTTTCAGTATCCCGTTTTCTCTTCAATCAACTCACCATTACAAAAAACTTTATACTTATGAGGTCTAATACCCGCAAACAACAAGGGCCTTATCTTCTGCATTTGTATAATTTTTCTTTCTTTGTGGCCCACCTTAAATTCGCAGTGGTGGGTTAATGTAAAGCTGAAGTGCGTGGCTGGGTTCGCGATACTATTTGTGTATATCTCTCTTCCGTCTTCCAAAATGTGCACCTTTCCCCAAAACCACCCTCTGGTGTATTTTACGGTCGTTTTTTCGGTGCTGCCCACCGTAAATGTTATCTCCATATTTTTATTTTCCGTCCTTCGTCAGCCGCCAAGCGTAGCGAGATAGACCATTCGGCCTTCTTATTCGCTGAGACTCTCATAGTTAACGTGCTCCGGAAGCCAAAGAGGGAAATCTAAACCGTTCCATTCTACGTGGGGAAAGAGGCCAGCAGAGTTAACTTTTCCCGTCAAGGTTTCAACGGTGTCAGATGCAGTGACGTCAATTCTGACTTCCCGTTCGATAATACCTTCGTATGTGCGCTGAGCCATGCTCAAGAGCATGGGAACCAAATCCTCTTCTCTCTTTCCCGAGAGATCCAACTCTAGCACCCGAATATTTTTGGCGATCGCAAAAGTTCTGATGTCGTATCCAAGTTTGGGCGTGATCCAATACTGAAACGTGTCGGCGGGCCCTGTGGCTGGACGCTCTATGTCCATTAGCAATTTTTCTTCCGGTCGATCCAATATTCGGGTTCACGAGCACTATGCGCAACAGCAAGTATCCAAAGCGTATTGTCACGAACCATGAACGCTATATTGTACGGAAATACCCTGCAGTTTATTCGTCTATAGCCATTCGGCCGGATGCGATAAAGCAAGTGATGTTCACTGATCCACATGACACAACGATCAATCTCGTCTTTGAATCGTTGTCCGAGTCCGGAATGCTCGCCTTCGTAGTATGAAATGCCGCTGAGAAACTCGTCTCGCGCTTCAGGAACGAAAACGATCTTCACGGAGCAAGGCGAGCATCAGCTTGTCGCATCACTTCGGAGTAATCGATTCCCGTCACATTTCCGTTATCGACAGCGTTAATTCGGGCGGCAATCTCCCTCTCCCACGCTTGATCGACAGCAGGATCTGGGCTGGCAGAATCAAGCTCAAGTAGAAATCCGGCCAATGCAATGCGCTGATGTGGAGGCAGATGCACTGCCTGCTTGGTGATATCTTCCAGCGTTGCGATCATTGCTGGAGTGTCGCAGAAAGATGCGCTTGGGTCAAAGCTGCATTTTTTATTTTGCGTCCGCGATCACCGGCACCCACCCGTGGCGCGGCTCCTGCCATGCGAGCGGTAGCGAGCCGCAGGAGCCGTGCCACGGG
>JBGTLQ010000137.1:0-20241 GCA_041744075.1 Terrimicrobiaceae bacterium | reverse complement strand
GCCCTACCCGAGTAAAAAACGAGCTGGCGCGAGCGCGGAGCGCCCCTTTGATGGTAGGGCTGGGCAGTCCCTTGCCCGCCCACTTTTCTTCTGAGCCTTTTAAAGTGGATCAGCAATCCAAGGTGTTACCGCTTATGGGATAACGAAGGCCCCCGGGATCCCCTTGTCCAGTGTCGCCAACTGCATCGAGAACTCCTTTGCCAATTCAAGCAAATGGCCGTCGGTCACGTGTTTGGCTCCCAAGACGAAGGATGGCAAACGATCAGCCCCCAGAGAATCTGAAATCAGATCAAAGGGAATGCGGCTGCTTTTTTTTAAACCATGCAATGTCTCCGAGGCATCGGGAGCGGTGTTTTCAAATCCCGCTTGAATACTGACGCGCACGAATCCGACTTCCGTGATAGCACATGTCCCAAGCCTCGCCTCAGTGCCAAGCAGGGAGGCAAACCAGCCAATGACACGCAGATGATCGGCGTGACCCTGATGTGCCAATGCAATGAGTGTATTCACATCCAGCAGCCATCTCATGGGAAATCCTCTAAAAGCGCCCTGACCATCTCAGACGTGACTGGCTCGGCATCAGCTGGCTTCTTTGTAACCTGCAGCCCGGTCGCCGGATCCGTGAAGTATTCCCTTGCAAACCGACGAGGATGTTCCGGCGTGAGGACGACCGTATCACCCCGAACCTCACAAAAAAGTTTGGCTCCTGGTGTGAGATGTAGTCGGCTACGGATCAATCGCGGCAGGACCACTTGCCCTTTGCTCGAAAGAGTCGTTGTTGTCATATCAACGACCATAGGCGAGACAGCCCCACCAGTCAAGTAAGATTGCCTTACTCATTTTAGTTTGGGCGAAGGCTTGTGGAACATTTATGCCCCATTCTAGCCAATGAAGGCTCTCAGAGTGGGCCATCAAAGAAGAACAGCTTGATTGCGCCGCCGATGCCACAAATCGCAATGACCCCAATCCAAAAGCTCATCTCCGATAGAAACGCAAAATCCCCTCCCCCTGTATCCATGTAGATATCCCAACGGGGTTTGTGGCGACCAAGGGTGATGAGGAAAAGCACGATCTCCCCAACCCAAATAACTGGCACCTGAATGAGTGCCTCAAAAAGGGAGGCAATAAAACCTGAGATCGTAGAAAGTATGCTCATGATTTCATGTCTTTGGAGTGAGTGCCAACTCCCAAACCACTTCGATCCCGATCTGGATGACAATGAACAAAAACGTGACGAGAGCGGCTTTCGGCAGCGACACATAGCACCATCTGGCTATGGCAAATGGTAGCCCGATGACGTAAACGCCCAACCCCAACCATGGTGAAGCCAACCCCGCAAGAAATGCTGCAAGGCTGACGCCTGCAACCACAAAGAAGATAATGTAATATGACAACTCTGCTTCATGGCGGGCAAGAAGCCAGAGTAGAGCCATCACGATAATCGGACTCAGTAACAGGGTGATCATGGTTATGGATGCCTCCCGATTCTAAGTCAGTTACTGACACGATCTAGGAACCACCGATAGCCAGGCCCTGGAAAATCGAATAATTCACTTTTGCTTCTCCAAGCAGGAGATTTTTTTCTTAAACTGGACCTGACCTCAACTGAGTAGCCGCCATCCCAAGCATCAGGCATGGGAGGGCTTGCAGAGCCATCGATGGAAAGAGATGGCGTCGATAAAAGCGTGTGCTTGATGTCGGAGGAGGGATTTTCAGCTGATGCCGAATGAGCACACGCAGCAGTGATGAGACAAAGCATGAGCAGGATGCCATTCATGAGAATACCGTAGCAGACAGGCCGTGGTTTGGGCAATTGGATTCAACGAGCAACATTGCGGGGTAGATATATCGGGCTCTCCGGCGCACGATGAGAAATCCTACGCGGCTGCGCCGCCACTTGCTCGCATCGCGCTCGGAGATCGCGATCCACCCCAGGGCGAACTCCGTTACCTGACCCACTTTTAATTGCACCCGCATTGTGGAGTAGTCAGCTTTTCTCTGGTCGCGCGAATGTTGCTGCAGATATCCAAGGGCAAAATCCATATTCGGAAAGTAAAAATGGGCGGGCAAGGGACTGCCGCGCCCTAGCCAGGTTAAAAACAAGCCGGCGCGAGCGCGGAGCGCCCCTTTGATGGTAGGGCTGGGCAGTCCCTTGCTCGCCCACTTGTCGTGTGAGACTTTTATGTCGGACGGAAAGTAGCACAAGCTTCCAGCTTGTGTTTGTTAGGGACAGCAAGCTGGAAGCTTGCTCTACTTTACTTCTTCGCGACAGACCACTTATTTGCAGTGGTCCAATATCGGCAGCTACAAGTTAACGTGTGCTAATTTTTGGCGACGTTTCTTTGATGAGATTTCTGTAGTGGCCGGCGAGGTGGCGGGCCATCATTTTTAGGACGTTGATCCCGTAGGGGATGGGGTCGAGGCTGGAGACTTCGTCATCGTAGCGGGTGGGGATGGGAAGTTGGGTGCATTCCATGCCGAGGAGTTTGGCAACAACGATCATTTCCGCGTCAAAGTTGTAATTGTTTTGGAGGTGTTCGAAGGGGGCGGCTTCAAGGAGTTTTCGCGAATAGAGCATGTAACCGCTGTGGAACTCAGCCATTTTGGTTTGGAAGACGATGTTTTCCATGGTGGTGAGGATGCGATTGGGGATGTAGCGGATGAGTGGCATGCCGCCTTCGCGGGCTCCGCCGCCGACCATGCGTGAACCTTGGACGATGTCGGCTTTGCCTTCCAAAATGGGCTGCATCAAATCGAGCACCAGCTCCGGGGCGTATTGACCATCAGAATGCACCACAGCAAAGGCTCCCGCCCCAAGTTCGAGACCCCGGCGAAGCCCGGATTTTTGGGCGCCTCCGTAGCCGCGATTGACTTCGTGATGGATGACTTCAACGGCAGGGTAGAGGGGTTTTAATTCCTCTGCGACTTCGCCCGTGTTGTCAGGGCTCTTGTCATTCACGATGATGGCTACCCCGTCCTCATCCCAAAATAAGGAAGGGAGTCTCTGCAACACGGCGTGGAGTGTGTTTGCTGCGCGATAAGAGGGGATGATGACGGCTTTTTTCATGGGGTTTTACCACTGCTGCCAGGAAGGCTTTTGGGCAAAAACATTCCGGTAGTACTCAATTTTTGAGAGCCCTGATGCTGCGGCCTCGTCGAGGAAAACTTTCACAACCGGATGGGTTTGGAGGATGGAGGCGGGGACCATGGCCGTGATGGGTCCCTCAACCATGGCTGCGATGGCCGCTGCTTTCGAAGCTCCGAAGGCGAGGAGCGATATTGAGCGGGCATCAAGGATGGTTCCGATGCCCATGGTGATCACGTGATGAGGGACGTCCTCGGGTTTGTCGAAGTAGCGGGCATTGTCAGAGCGGGTGCGCTCGGTGAGGGTTTTGAGGCGGGTGCGGGAACCCAGCGAGGATGAGGGTTCATTAAATCCGATGTGGCCATCGCTGCCGATACCAAGGATTTGAAGGTCGATCCCGCCGGCATCCCGGATGGATTGTTCGTAGGCCTCGCAGTGGGCAGGAAGATCTTTGGCCAGGCCGTCGGGGATATGGACGCGGGAGGGCGGCAAGTTGATTTCCGAAAAGAGATTTTCCTGCATGAATCGGCGATAGGAAGCAGGATGGTCGGGACCCAAGCCCACGTATTCATCGAGGTTGAAGGAGGTGCACTCTCCGAAGCTGAGGCCATCAGTGCGGTGCTTGGCTATCAGCTCCCGGTAAAGGGCCACGGGTGTGCTGCCTGTAGCGAGGCCAAGGACGGCAGTTGGTTTTTTGAGAATGAGGGCAGCCACGTGGTCTGCGGCGCTGCGGGAGGCAGCGGCTGCGTCAGGAAGAATGATGAGTTCCATGGTGCGAAAGAGTCAGGGAATGGCTTGAAAGGACTCGGAGAGGCGTGACCGAACATCCTCACGAAACCGATCCACCGCACCGAGGGTGAAGGCCACAGGATCAAGGCTGTCATCCTGAATGAGTGGGGTGAGATCCATCGCAAGGCAGAGCTGGCTGGCTTGATCGCTGGAATGGGAGCTTAAAAATGTGGCATTGGCAGACCGTCGTCCCATGGCGGCAAGGTCATAACGTTTCCCGCCGGCAATCTGGCTGTCGAAAAGCCCATTGAGCGCTGCAGCGAGGTGATCGTGGCCGCTGACGTCGAGGGCAACCTTCTCGCGGTCATCCATCCAATCCAGACCCCGCCAGCCTTCACAGCCCAGAAGCGTTTTCGGGCGAAGGTTGGGTTCCAAACGGCGGATTGCTGTCAGCACAGCAGCCAGTACGCTGAGGTGGGTATTGTGTTTGTCAGCGGGGTTATGGGTGTAAAGGACCTCTGGCTGGGAGGCGCGCAGGATTTGCTCGATGTCATCGGCAAGAAACGGTGCCGAGGCCCCTCGCAGGGAGGCGCTTGGGTAATCGAGTTGGAAGATGGCGGCGTACTGCCCAACGACAGCGGCGGAACGTTGTTCTTGTCGCCGCACGTCCCGCATTTTTTCATCAGTAAATTCCGCGTAGCGACCTGTGCGGGAACTGCCTGTGCCGTCCGTGCAGGTCACGCCGCCAAACCAATTACCATTCGGGTGGTGAAAACACTCCTTGATGCCATGGAAGGCCATGAACTCGAGGTCATCGTGATGGGCCCCGATACCGAGGTGAGTGATGCGTGAAAGCGCTTCGTTGCTCTCCACGCCATCCGGCACAAAGAGTTCGGCGTGGGCGTTATGAAACCTCATAGGATGCGCCAACGCGCTTTTGGCCTGTCAGGCACCGTAGGAGCTTTCCACGCGCTCTTCCACATCGCGGTAGCTGGCATCCACCCCGTAAATTTGTTTCATGCAGTCAATCGACTTCTCGGTTTGACCCATTTTTTCGTAAACGAGGCCGAGGTTATAAACGATCTCCTTCTTGACGGTGTCCATTTGATGGAGCTCGGAGGCGGCCGTGGAAAAGGTCTCGGCGGCCAAATCGAACATGCCGCGTTCCGTGTAACAGCGGCCCAAGAGATTCATGGCTTTGAGCCGGACCGAGGGGTTTTGCCGGGCCTTTTGGAGCTCTGAGATGGCCTCTTTGTAGAGGCCAGTGTTCACATAGATTTCGCCGAGTTCGAACCGGACTTGAAGGTCGGTGGGATTGCGTTCCACTCGGGTCTTGGCATCACCAAGCAAGAGCTTGGACCGCTCCCTGCGGATATCTTCCAACTGAGATTTGGTTGTCTCGATTTCGGGGGCCTCTGGGTTGGCCGCCAAGTATTCTTCGAATTGCACGATTGAGGCATCGTATTGTTTGATGCGCAGGTCGGCGACTTTGCGAATCAGGCCAGGGTCGGTGTTATTCGCCAACTCGACGGCGTAAGAATACCAAGCTACGGCGTTTTCGAGATCTTCTTTTTGCTCGTAGAGTTCGGCGATTCGACGGCTGACGTCCACATTGCCGGGTTCGGCTTCCAAGCGGGCATTGAGTTCAGCGATCAGATTATCAACGATCTCATCGCTTCGGACCACGCGGTTTTTTTGCTCAAGAGAAATCGCTTCTTCTTTGTTTCGGATGAGGTCGCGGTAGCTGGCCCCTTCTTTTTCCCAACCCCCGCTTTGCATGGATGCAGCGGCGGAGGCGTCCTTTCCTCCTTTGATCGCTCCAAGGTCATTCGGCATGAATTGCAGAATCTTGTTATAGACATCCACGGCTTTGGATGGTTTGGCATGGCTGATATAGAGCTTGGCCAACTCATGCATCGTCTTGGTGTCCTTCGGGGTGCCTTGAATGATGGTTTCCAGGGCAAACTCGGCCACGTCGGGAAGTTTGGCGGCGAGGGCGGCTTCCCGCAAAAGCTGGTTGGCCGAGGCGCTGTAAGGGTCGGCTTCAAGGACCTTCTCAATGGCTTCCATCGCAGCAGGTGGGTCTTTTTTGACAAGGCTTTGAACCTTCATCGTCGAAAACGAGGCGCTGGAAAGCCCACCGAGGGCGCTTTTTTTGCCAGAGGTTTTGGCAACAGCAGCCTTGCGTGCCAACTGCCGCGCTAACAGAAATTCGGGATGGGGTCGGAGGATGCTTTGATAAAGCTGGGAGGCGTATCCGTAGTTGCGAAGTTCCATGGCGCTCATGGCCTTCAGCCAGACGGCTCGCAAATTTTCGGGTAGGTCTTTTTCGGTCGTGACGGACATAGGGAGTATGTTAGCGAATCATCGCAAGGCTTCAATACCTGAAAAATCCAAGGATCCTCTCAGGATTCCGGGAGGGGAGGCTCAACGATGAGGCCTGATTCGGTTGGGGGTGGCGGGGGTGTGGATCTGACATCTTCAATAAAAGCGGTGAATT
The DNA here is from genome assembly GCA_041744075.1 of Terrimicrobiaceae bacterium. Lineage (GTDB taxonomy): Bacteria > Verrucomicrobiota > Verrucomicrobiia > Chthoniobacterales > Terrimicrobiaceae > JAJTZA01. Next base: position 13,927 of record JBGTLQ010000137.1, on the reverse strand, counting down.
TGTGCCATTCGGTCGAGGCCCCGCTCACAAAATCCGTCGGCCCGTGTTCATACAGCACAACAAAACCAAACGTGAGGACGGCAAAAACCCCAAGGCGAAACAGGAAAATGATCAATGTGGTCATGGTGTGATGGACGCGTGGATTCCAAATGATGCCTCAAGGGTGGCACCCGGGGCAAGAACTTGAATGCCAACTTTTTCTTGGAAGGGTTTTTGAGGTTTGCTGTCAGGCAGCCCCCAACACGGCTCGATGCAGAGGAATGGTCCGCCATCACTCCAGAGGGTCATGAAAGGAACCCCCGTAAAATCAAGCTCGACCCGGCGCCCCGCTTCCTCGATTTGGAATTTTGGGGAGGGCACACCCGCCAGCGAAATCAGGAAGGAACCCGGGAGATCCTCTCGCGGAAATGGCATGTCCCCACCCACAAAATCGAAGCTCTCGGTGCTGCCATCCAAAAAATTGCCTGGCGCAAAATAGCGAACATAATGGCCGGGCGGAAACGTCACGTTGCAGTCCACAGGAGATCGAACTGCAAACCCCGGGTGAACGCCAAAGCTGACATGCGCATCAAGTTCGGGCTCCTCGTTTTTGAAACAAAATCCGACGCGCAATCCCTCCTCACCGAGCGAGTAGGAAAGTTCCAACCCGACTCTCAGGGGATAGGCCTCAAGTGGAATTTGGTCGGGATGAACCGAATAAATCAGAGCATTTGCGCTGACCCGTGGGGCCTCAAATTTGAAATGACGCAAAAACCCATGGTTGCCACCACGAATGATGGCATCCCGGTACTGCGATTCCTCTCCAGCCAGCCGATGAAGAAAATAACCCATCACTGTTGCATGGTTCGCCCAGCCGCTGGCAGGGGGCGCAACCTCACCGTCCCGATAAAGAAATCCCTGCCATAGGGAATCCGCGCCCTTCACCTGCAGGCTGATCATCTCGGCTCCCAGCCGGTCGATCACGATGCGTTGCCCATGGCCATCTTCAAGGATGTCTAAAATTGCGCCGTCCTTTTCCTGAGTTGAGTGGCTTACCGTGGTCATGGGTTTTTGATGGTCACGGGGCTGGAGTCTGACAGTTTTTAAGTCGAGGTCAAACCGGGGTTTTTGACGTCGATGAATTTGAACCAAATTTCTGGGTTGTTTCAGAAGAGAAAAATGTTCCATTTTCCTCTACGCAGAAAAAGACAGCAAATCTTCCGGCAGAGGACAACGCCACACCCGGCCGGCGATTGCCATCTCCGAGCAGTGCAGGGCATGACGTGGAAGCCAGAGAGCATCCTCCAGCTCGGGCGTCCACCCCGTGTCGATGAATTTCAAATACCAGTGGCTTCCGCGCGCATAAAGTTTGTCTCCCAAAACCGGGTATCCCACATGCGCAAGATGCAGACGGATTTGGTGGGTGCGGCCGGTCTGCGGCGTGGCCTGAATGATTGCGTAGCGGCCTCGATGACAGGACCCACGGTGCAGGACTTTTAGCGCCGTCACCGCTGAGGCGCCTGATTCATGGGTCATCCTTTCCAGATGCACCTCTGAGGGCATCACTTCCCCCCGCCGCAGGATTGGCGCATCGACGAGCGTCTCGTCCCAATCCGGCCACCCAAAAACAAGGGCCGTGTAGGTTTTTCCAACCTCCCGCGCCTCCATGGCAGCGCCGGCGAGACGCGCCGCAGACCGGGTTTTGGCCACAACGACCACCCCGCTGGTCTCGCGGTCCAGGCGGTTGATAATCGAGACCTGACCACCATTGATGAGTTCATATCCCAACAACTCGCGCAAGCCGTCCCAAAGCGTTCTCGGCCCACCCGGCCTCGTGGGATGAACAAGCAACCCAGCTGGTTTTCCGACTGCAAGAAAATCTGCATCCTCCCCAAGGACATCGAAGTCCACTTGATCGTGGGACCACTTCGCGGGATGATCAGGCATGATTGTTTTCAAGAAGGTTACGAAACACTATTCTGGAAATGGCGGCGAAGTGAAAGCTCTCGACGGCGTGGACCTCGAAATTCCCGAGGGCGCTTGTGTGGCGGTGACCGGCCCCAGCGGCTGCGGAAAAAGCACGCTGCTCAATATTCTTGGCGGCTTGGATACCCCGGACGTCGGTGAGGTGTGGGTCGGCGACACACCCCTGCATTCCTCCTCGGACCAGACTCTCACCCAATATCGCCGCCATCAGGTCGGCATCGTGTTTCAATTTTTTAATCTCCTGCCATCCATGACCGTTTTCGAAAATGTGGAACTGCCCTTGTTGCTGCGGGGGGAAGCAAGGGACTTGGCGCGGGCGAAAGTTGACGATCTTTTGGAATTGGTTGGCCTCGCGCCACGGTCGCGTCATTTTCCGCATCAGCTCAGCGGTGGAGAAATGCAGCGCGCTGCCCTGGCCCGGGGGCTGGTCGGAAATCCCCGACTCCTCCTTGCAGATGAACCCACGGGAAACCTCGACACGGCCAACGCCTCCCACGTGACCGAGACCCTGTTAAAGATTGCTTCCCAAGGCAAGGTGACGATGCTTATTGTGACCCACAGCGCAGAACTCGCGGAAAAAATGCCGCAACGTTTTGCCATGCGTGATGGAAAAATCGTCTAATCCCCTAAAACCTCATTTGGCCGGCAGCGATCAGTCGCTTGCAAAATTTCGTGTCTTCGCTGACCTCAACGAACAGGAAATCCGGGCACTCATCGACCGAAGCACCTCAGCTGTTCACAAGGCCGGTGATAAAATCATTTCCGAGGGCGAAGAAGGCCATAGCATGTTTGTGATCCTGCGAGGCAAGGTTCAGATTTTGGCCGAAGGGGTCGAACTTGCGACGCTGGGAGAGGGTGACTTTTTTGGCGAAATCGCACTGGTGGACGATGGTTTGCGTTCGGCCGATGTTCTGGCACTTGAGGATTGTGAGATGTTGGTGATCACGCGCATGACCCTGGGTGTGCTGGCCGCCGTGGAGCCTGGTGCTGCGATTCACCTTCTCGCAGCTGTGGGACGTTCCCTTGTTCGCAAACTCCGGGCCGACAATGCCCGATTCCGTGAGCTGATCCTTCTGACCCATCAGGGCTGAAAAACCTTTCGACTCTGGCGGCAAAGTCCGCCAGCCTGTTCAGACATTATTTTCCGTGGATAAACAACGCACACTCGCATCACCCGCCAAACTGAATGGAACCGCCCTGCACACCGGCGAATCCGTCAATCTCACCATCCACCCCGCTCCTCCCGGACATGGTTTCAAATTCCGGCGCACCGACCTCCCCGACCAACCCATCATCGAGGCCGCCGTCGCCAATGTGAGAACCGTGGAACGCGCCACGACCCTTGTTGAGGGCAGCGCAAAAATCCACACAGTCGAACATGTCCTCTCCGCCCTCACTGGCTTGGGAGCTGACAATGCCCTCATCGAAATGGATGCCAATGAGCCACCGATTGGGGACGGCAGCGCCATCGCGTATGTTCAGGCCATCCTGGCTGCGGGCCTTGTTGAGCAGGATGCCCCTCGCGTGTTCTTTGAACCCAGCGAGCCAGTGATCATCGAAGGCAAAGGGTCTATGTTGGTGGTGCTCCCTGATTCCAAATTCCGGATTTCCTGCACCCAAGTGGGACCCGAAGGCCGGTTCACCCAATTTCTCTCTGCGGAGATCACACCAGAATTTTACGAAACCCAAATTGCGGCCGCACGGACCTTTGTGTTTTACGAAGACGTCAAACCGCTGATGGACAAAGGCCTCATCAAAGGCGGAAGTCTGGAAAATGCCATTGTTGCCCGTGGTGACAGCGTCCTCAGCAAGGAACCCCTCCGATTCCCAGACGAATTTGTTCGTCATAAAATTCTGGATATTGTCGGTGACCTGACCCTCGCTGGCCGTCGCCTGCGAGGGCACGTCGTGGCTGTTCGCCCTGGTCATGGCCCTAACACCGATCTGGCGCGGGCCCTTGTCAAACGCCACGCTGAGGTGGTTTCAATGGCCCCCAAACCGGTCGCAGCCGAGGCAGGCGTGTTGGACATCAACGCGATTCAACGCATCCTCCCGCACCGCTACCCCTTCCTCATGGTTGATCGCATTCTGGAGGTCACCGAATCCAGCGCCCTCGGTGTCAAGGCCGTCACCATCAACGAACCCTACTTCCAAGGCCACTTCCCCGGCCATCCCGTCATGCCTGGCGTGTTGCAAGTTGAGGCCATGGCCCAAGTCGCAAGCATTGTGATGATGCGACGTCCAGAAAATCTTGGAAAAATCGGATACTTCATGAGCGCTGATGCCATCAAGTTCCGCAAACCGGTGGTCCCCGGCGATACGCTGTTTATTGATTGCAGAATGATGAGCATGAAGCGCCGACTCGGGAAAGCTGCGTGCAAATGTCTGGTGAATGGTGAGGTCGTCTCCGAAGGCGAACTGCTTTTTGGGCTTGTTGACAAATGATCCATCCCACAGCCGTCATTGACCCCTCGGCCCGCCTTGGCGAAAACGTCGAGGTCGGTGCTTATTCGGTGATCGGACGCGGCGTCAGCCTCGGCGATGGCTGCGTGCTCGCCAACCATGTCTCCATCTCAGGCCCGACCTCAATTGGCTCAGAAAACCACTTCTTCCCGTTTTGCTCGATTGGACAACGCTCCCAAGATCTCAAATACGAAGGGGAACCTACGTTTCTGGAAATCGGAAACAAAAATTCCTTCCGTGAGTTCTGCACCGTCAACCGTGGCACCGCCCAAAATTCCCGCACCCTCATCGGCCACGAAAATAACTTCCTCGCCTACGCCCATGTGGCCCATGACTGCACGGTCGGCAACCACACGATCTTCTCAAACAATGGCACCATCGCGGGTCATGTGATTGTGGAAGATTATGCCGTCATCGGTGGCCTCAGCGGGGTCCATCAATTCTGCCGCATCGGAACCCATGCCATCCTCGGAGGTTGTACCAAAATCGTACAGGACGTTGTTCCTTATATGATCGCTGACGGAAACCCCGCCGAACTCCGAGGCCTCAACCAAATCGGCCTGGAGCGCCGGGGATTTTCCACCGAAGACCTCCGCACCCTCCGCGAAGCGTACCGCCTCCTCTGCCGGTCCAACCTCAATGTCAAACAGGCCGTCGAAGCCATGCGCAAGGACCTCACCGACTCCCCCCACCTCCAACACCTCGTCGCCTTCATCGAATCCAGCAAACGCGGCGTCGTGCGGTCTTGAAACTCAGATTTTGCACCCGATAGGCCAAATCTGGAATCTGCATTCCAGAGCTGAATTTGTCGTTCGACCGATCGAAGCTTGACCGGGGGGCGTCAACCGAATATCCCAAAGGGCATGGGTATTCGTTCGATGATTACTCTGTGCGGTCTTGTCTTTGGCTTTTGTGCGAATGCGGACGTCATCTACGTCAACCCTGCTGCCAGCGGGGCTGGCAACGGCAGTTCGTGGACTGACGCCTTCACCGACCTTCAAGACGCGATCGCGGGCGCTTCGCTTGGCCAGCATGAGATCTGGCTGGCGCAGGGAACCTACACGCCCACCACGTCAAATCCTGACCCCAGGACTGCCAGTTTCGCGATCGGCGGCATGCGGGTTCTTGGTGGTTTCACTGCCAATCCGGCCTATCCGTCTGAACGGGTGCTAGATCCTGCAAACACCATCCTTTCCGGCGAGATCGGAACTCCCGATCCGGAGGACAACGTTTACCACGTCGTCATCAATACCACGAAGAGTGGGGGCAGCTCTGGCTACATTGAAGGTATCACCATTCGTGACGGATATGCCAACGGGCCGGCCGCGCTGAACCAGAACAAGGGCGCGGGAGCCTACATCTTTCCCGACAACAACTGGAGCTGGACGAGGTTCATTCACTGCGTGTTTGAAGAGAATACCGCACGCGGAATGGATGGCTCCGAGCCGGTGCCCTCCACTCAGGGCGAACATGGAGAGTCGGCCTTCGGAGGCGCGGTTTACACCTATCTGCCCTGCTTTTTTGAGAACGTGCGCTTCTCCCACAATCAAGCCATTGGCGGTGCTGGCAGCGTGGGCGAGGCTGGCTACAGCGGCACCATCGCACCCGGCGAGCATGGCGGGCATGGGTGGATCGGCGGAGCCGGTGGCGACGCCTTCGGAGGCGCGGTGAGTAGTGAGGCTACCTTTATTGAAATCTTGAACTGCATATTTGAAGAGAATACCGCGAACTGACCAAACAACGGTCCTCGACGGCTTTGCCATCAAGAGCGGCAATGCCCGAATCTACGGCCCGCAAGAAAACGGCGGGGCCATCGACTGCGATGGAGGCACTCCCACCTTGCGCAACCTGCGACTCGTCGGCAACCATGCCTCGACTTTCGGCGGAGCCATCAACCTCGACGGCAATGGGCCTCAAGTGGTCGAGAATTGTTTATTCGTTGCCAACACCAACGACCGCTACGGCGGCGGGCTCTTTTGCGGCAATCCCCAGGCCGTCCTTCGCAATCTGCATTTCTACGCAAACTCAGCACAGCTGGGCGGTGCTGTGAGTATGCCTGCTGGCATTCTGCGTGACTCCCGGCTCTATGCCAACTCGGCAACCGTCGGTGGCGGTGCGATCCACGCCAACAGCTATGGGCCCGGCGCAACTTTCGAAAATCTGCTGATCGTCGGCAACTCCGGCCCAAATGGTGGAGCGTTTCGTTTCATCACGGCCATCACACCGAAAATATCCAACCTCACTGTGGTGGGAAACATCGCATCGGTCTCGGGAGGCGCATACTGGGCGGACTCCAACGTCCAGCCAAGCTTCCTCAACTGCATCTTCTGGAACAACGAAGCGCCGTCCTCACCTCAGTTGCTTTCCCCGAACCTCGGCAGTTCCGGATACAACCTGATCGAAGGCGGCTCAGTCAGCCATCCCACCATCACAGCGGTGGATGCCGACCCGCTCTTCGTGCGCAATCCCGATTCCGGCGGCGACTGGTCGAACGGCGTCAATAACGACTATGGCGACCTGTCCCTCCGCCCCGGTTCGCCCGCAATCAACCAAGGCACAGAGATCGTCGGCTTCTCCTCTCCACTCGCCGACTACGCAGGCAATCCTCGGGAATCCGGCTTCGGCTGGGACATCGGAGCTTACGAGTTTCAGCAGATGTTCGAGAGCTACTTTCCGGGCCTTACAAAAGGCGGCGATGAGAACGACAACGGCCTCACGAACTTCGAAGAATACAATCGCGGACTCGACCCGACCGCACCCAACTCGCCAAGCCTCAACGCCCCACGTTTCGGGGGGTTAAATCTGGTCTTCAAGACAAGGGAAGGGGTGGAAGACTCCGTGGATAATTGGGAATTCAGCGAAACCCTGAAGGAGGACTCCTGGAGGGACCTGATCGAGGGCGTGGACTTCACCATCATCTCGTCCAATGCATCTGAGGGGGTGCTCACCCGTGAGATCCAGTTGATTGATCCCCCACCCACGTTTTTCATGCGACAGACTTGGTAGTTCTATCGATTGAGGAGGCCAGAAAGCAACTTCAGGGATGAAACACGACAAGGTCATTTTTCATAATGAAGCTGTAAATGACATTGGGATTGGGTAATATTCTACGATGCGAGAATGCATTTCCTAAGTGCCAAAGGCACGGCTATCCCATAGCACACGTAAAATGCACGATCTACAAACCGGATCGAGATCCAGGCGGCCGTTTCGAGATCATGTTGAGTATCAGCAATATGAGATAGAGCAGAACATTCGCTCCGATCATTCCGAACCAAACAAAGGGCAGAAAATACCATGCTGCAAACGAGAACAGGATGCTCACAATCGCGAGAATCCAACCCTTCTCGTAGTATTCATGGTTTCCAATGTAGTAAAACACGGAAGCAACTCCCCCAATAACAAGGTAGGTCAACATTGCCGCCGGCTGGTTTTCTTCTGAAGGTTTATCCTGCGCATTGGGATATATTTGCGTGGCAATTCAATTGCTTGCAAGGAATATGGAATGCTCCAGCTAGAAGACGATATTTAGGTATCAATATTCGTCGATATATGGTCTTGAAATTTGCGTCGGCTGTAGGGGCTCTGGATCTAGCCACTCGCTCATCCACCCCGCGAAGGCGATGAGGGGGACGAGACCAAACTGAAAGGCAACAAAAACTAAAGGGGCAAGTTTTTCGAGCCCTGTAGCGCTCGCACCAATGATCATCCCCCCCGCAAACAAAAAGCCGAAGAGGCTATACCCACAGAAAATGACAAATATGGAAACCCACAAAAGCACCCACAAACCATTTCTTTTATTGGAGCAAGCACGAGCTACGAACAACAATATCAATACGAGTCCACTCAAGCCCAGAACCAAACTGATTCTGCCTTCGGTTCTATTTACATACAAGAACGCGATGATGCCAAGACATGCTGCTTCAATTGCAGCCAGTAATCGGGAAGAATGTGATGCTGCGACGGCTTTCTTTGGCAGATCCTCGAACGTAATAGTCACCTCGCGCTTCACATCCTCAGTAGTTCGGAAACAATTCCAGCAAATGGCTGCAGCTATTCCGAAAAATGATTTCACTGAATAACGTTTCTACGCCGATAACCCGGTAGTAGGGTCATCTTTGACATGCGGAATGGATCTTGATCTGTGCAGCCGGTCATGGATTCGAGAGCAATCATGGAATCAGTTGTTCTCATTGTGTCACGTAAGGACACTGAGGAAAGGCTTGGAACACGAAGCTCGTGAGATATGAATTTTTCTTTGGCTTCATGAATTATTCATCAAAGTTCATATTCACAGGGGTATTCGGCAGATCGGTCCTCTTCGGGGCCGTCACAGGAACGGAATCATCAACAACCTCAAATGTGAGTTCCCGCATCCAGGCCTTTCCCTTCCCGTCAAGGATCAGCCCAAAAAAGAGCTTTTCGGCATCTGATGGAATGTCCAGAACAATTTCGGCTGTGGTCCAATCAGTCGTTCCCGAAATACCCCGCCGTTGCATGTTGTCAAAGGCGACAATTTTGTTTTTCCCATCGTCAGCACGCAACCAAAACCCAGCCCAGCTTGCAACATCCTTGGTTTTTATCATCCCTTTCAGACGCACCCTCTTTGCCCGATAGACGTTTGCGCTAATGGTCTGACTGAGTGTGATAAATTGTTTCGGTGCCGGAACAGTGGCCTCGATAAAAGCGGCAGGTTGTTCTGGATCAGATCTGTCCACCCCAATCTGATATTCATCGCTGGGAGCCGCCCACCATCCATTTGGCGGCGTTGCGTAGGAGGAAGTGGTGAAACAGAGGGCAAGGATTGTTAGGAATAGAGCAATAATTTTCATGCGGTTTGATTCAATCTGTATCTTTCTGTTTCAATCCTTTGGAGAGTTATCAAGATGTTTCGCAAGGTCATCGATAGCCGCTTTACCCTGAAAGTGGGGAGAAAATGGATCCAGTTGGTCACTTCGTCTGATAAGATACAGAAGGAAGACCCCGGCCGATCCCGGCAAAACGGCTCTGATCCACTGATATAGCATGAGGTTTTTGTATTCTTCAGGCTTTGTGCCTCTCTCTGCAATATTTCTCTGAAAGCTCCCGGGACTTTGAACATCAGCACGTCCTGAGATCTGCTGGTCCACAGCCTGAACCGTAAGAAAGAGCGTCCAGATGATGAGCCCGTATGCGAAAGGTTTCATTGGAAGAAGGTGAAGATATGGCCATCCGTGACCCGCACGGAAAACTCTGTGCTGCCCACGCTCAGCGTGCGTAGCTCGGAAGTGATTGTTAATCCAGCGTTCTTCATTTCCTGGTACGACGCCTGAATGTCCTCCGAATAAATCATGCATGTTCTTGGTTCGAATGGGGGTTCTGCAACGGAAAGAAAAACCGACTGCCCATCCCGTGAAACTTTCCCATATCCTATATCATCGAGCTGGAAATCGGTGATAAATCCCATGTGGGTCTCGAAAAACCCAATCGCCGAGGAAAGGTCTGAGACAGGGAGTTCAGGAGAGATGGAATGCCACGTGGTTTTCATGACTCATTCTTTAAAATCCAGATTTGCAGGGGTGCTCGGCAGATCGGTCATTTTCGGAGCTGTTACCGGAACGGAATCATCAACAACCTCAAAAGTGAGTCCCCGCATCCATACCTTTCCTTTCCTATCAAGGATCAGTCCCAGGGATAGCTTTTCCGCCTCTGATGGAATATCTAAAACGATTTCGGCTGTGGTCCAATCGGAGGTTCCAGAGAGCCCCCGCCTTTGCATATTGTCAAAGGCAACAACTTTGTTTTTCCCATCGTCAGCGCGAAGCCAAAACCCAGCCCAGCTGGCAACATCTTTTGTTTTTATCATCCCCCTCCGGCGCACCCTTTTATCCCGATAGTCGTTCGCGCTAATGGTCTGATTGAGTGCGATAAATTGTTCCGGTGCAGGAACGATGGCTTCAATAAATGCAGCAGGTTTTTCCGGATCAGACTTGTCCACCCCAATTTGGTATTCATCGCTTTGCGCCGCCCACCATCCTTTTGGCGGCGCTGCGTAGGACAGAGTGGTGAAACACAGAGCAAAGATCGTCAGAAATTGCGTAATGATTTTCACGAGAAGTTGATTCAACCTATGCCTATTCTGGCACATGCCTGATGGCAACATCATTGAGCGCAGATTCCTTCATGGGAAATTCTATCTGACCCTATCTTGAATCTGTTGCTTGGCCACTTCCCTTGCGATCACCGAAGCAAAAAATGGGCGGTCAAGGGACTGCAGCGCCCTACCGTTGTAAAAACTGGCTGACGCAAGCGCAAAGCCCCCCCTTAAAGGTAGGGCCGGGCAGTCCCTTGCCCGCCCACTTGTCTCTTTAAAAATAGGATATCAAATTGAAGGCTGCCGCAAGCGAGGACAAACCAGCGTTGCAGGGTCTTTGCATCTGCAAGACGGCTATGAAGTCAAAGGCGCTGAAGAAAGATCCGAGACAGGAAGCTCAGGAGAGATGGAATGCCGCGTGGTGCTCATATTCAGCTATGCTTTTATACTCGATTTTCTTTTTTGCGAAATTCTCATAAATGGCTCTGTGACGCGAAAGACCAAATTCGTCTGTGCGTGTCTCGTAACTGCTTACCCAGCGAATCAGATGCTCAATCATTTGTGACTGCTCTTGGATACTTGAAAAAATTTCCGGTTCCCATGATCTGTTTGGGCAGTTTGAAATACAGGTCGCAACACCCGGATTCAGAAACCGTAGTTCATCACAGAAAGGCAATGCCTCAGTTCTCAGGTCAGCGTAGCAGCCCTCGATCACCCACTCGTTGTGGGCCTCGATAAACTCCTTTAGCAGCTGGGTGGTTTCGGCTAACGGTTTGCGAGTGGTGCCGCTGTCCCATGCGATTTCATCCAAAGCCAGATGCGCGACGCGACCGGTTTGCCGCGATACGAGACGCCTCGCCATGGTGCTTTTTCCAGCGCCAGCGTTGCCCATCAGGATAATCTTCATTGGTCAAAAAATCGTTACCCGCCCTTTGGTCGCTTCAAAATGCCACGACGCTTTCATTTCTGATTATCAATGTCTCTACGAAGTTGAATGTCGCCTTAACAAAGCTTCACAAACGCGAGAACTGGCGCTGCGATCAGAGTGGCGAAGCTAAAATAAACGGTCGCGGTCATAAACCCGGAGGCAGAATCGACAACCTCGCGGCGATAGAGAGGATGCCCGTCAACATCTTTAATCAAATTGCCCGCTGCATCAGCGGCCGGGCCTGAACCAAGAATGCTATAGGCCCCAGAACTCGCCCAAAGCCCCGCAATGCCGATGATAACAAGCACACCTATCCTCCACCAAGGCACGTGGTCAGATCCAAGGATGGAAACGAGCAGCAACATGCCGACTAGAAGTGCAAGAAACTGTGGATGCATGCTCATGAATCGAGGAAAGCGGCTGGCCCTTTGAGATTGGTTCCTTTTGTTGAGGTATTGGGTTTCGTCCTTGAGGGCGAGCATCTTTTCTTCTGCAATCACGTCCCGGCCAAACTGCCTGATGATTTCAGCTTTTTGCACCGAATTGTAGGCGCGATTGTAGCTTGTCAATGCGTTTGGCCTAAAGCTGGTGGGCAGAATTCCACCAATCTCGATATTGTATTTGGTTTTTAATTCGGTTTTCCATTCTTGCTGCCAGCCGACATCCCTTATTTGCATTTTTAGCTGAATGTGACCTCGCGCAATATCTCGCTTCGCATCCCAAAACCCAAACGGAGCACCAAGCGTGAGAAGCGGCCATGGAAGATATAGGACCACACCTGTCAGAATAAGTGCAATTGCAGCATAAAAACCACGAGATGATCTTTCAGGGAGAAAAGTTATTTCCTACGCGAATTTGAACCCTCAGCTGCAGGTCTTTTGCGCAATATTACCATCTTTTTATTGATGCGTAAAAATGCAATCGAGGTCAGAAGTGCGAATTGGTATCATTGTGGATCCATGCTTATACTTTCTGGAATATATATTGTTAAAGTTATAGTGAAGTTCGATTACCTCACCATTGCGGCGAATACCCGGAATTCCAAGCTCAAGGGGATTAATGCTATCTTGCTCTGCAATGCGTCGGTGGTCCCAACCCCCTGTTGACATGTCCACTGCCTCCTCACTCGATCTGTCAACATAGCCAAAACGGCCACCTTCCGTTGGGATTGCCAATAAACGAGCCCATGTGTCTGTTGCGTGTGAGTGAACGACCATCAAAACCTTGCCTCTGACAACTTTTTCCCTCATGTAAAAAAAACTATACTCGTTGTCATCGAAGCCAGGTATTGGGTCAACCGGCGGTGGGATCCGTTCATATGAGATCCTGCATTGGTGCTCACATGACGCAAAAGACAGACCAAGGACCAAACAGCTTATGACTGATGAATATCTCATTTTAAAGTGTTCGTTTCAAAGTTGTGGACGCTCGCTGCTTTCAGCTGCCAGAGGGTTGGGAGTAATCGGGTCAACAACTATGAAAGAATGGGAGAAGTGCAATCCTACCTGTGCGATTCCACGTTCAGGATAAGAATTAACCACCTCATCAGGTGTCCCTACCCATTTCCCGGTCTCATAACCACGAACGGAGATACGTGTATTAATTGGGAGGCCTTGCTCATGCTCGACCGGGATGGCCAGCGGTTCTTCTAACCGCTGGCCCTCGATTGTATCCACCATCAGTGTGTGAGTAACCCTCCTTGGCCCGGTTGCCCTGTAACCCTCGATCGTAATTAATTTTCCAAGCCGGTATCCGAGTAAACCAACCGGGGTTTTGATTTGATGTCTTGGTGAAACTCGCGAGGGGCTTTGGGACGGCAGCATTCCCAAAATAACAAACCCAAAAATGGCGCCAACAATGGCATACAGGATCCTGCCGAGTATTTTGCGAAATAGTGTCATAGATGATGGGTTGGGGGCCGGTCGAGTCTGTTAGCCTCTTCTGGAATTATCAATAGACAAGTGGGCTGGCAAGGGACTGCTGCGCCCTACCAACATGGGGCGCTTCGCGCTTACGCCAGCGCGTTTTTAACTTGGGTGGGGCGCGGTAGTCCCTCGCCTGCCCACTTTTTGCCGTATGGGCTTGAGATCCGTTTATTCCGCGTAACCGTGGTCAATGGCCTCGGATGTTCGACCTTCGTTACCTTTGCTTGCTTATGTTCCAAAATCTCTGTTCGTGCAACTGTGCCCACACGGTCGGGACGACCGTGCCCCCTGAGGTTTAGAAATGCATACCGATTGACGTTTGTAATGTCAATCTGTATGGATTGAAATCCGTGTATTCCGCGTATCCGTGGTTAATTGAACCGGCTGTTCGACCTTCGTTACCTTTGCTTCGTTGCCACGCTGTGCGTGCCCTACAACCTTCGGGAGGCGGTCTCCGCTCCACTCCGGCTATGTTCAAAATCTCTGATGGTGCATCTGTTTCCACACGTTCGGGACGACCGTGCCCCCTGGGGTTTGAGGAGGGTTTTGATGCCGGCCCCGCAGGCGCGGGGC
>JBGTLQ010000136.1:0-4738 GCA_041744075.1 Terrimicrobiaceae bacterium | reverse complement strand
CCACTCCCCATTGACGACAACCCAGCAGGAATTCCTGACGTCCCACGCCTGCAAATTGCGCCGCCTGTCCGCTCGTCAGTTTCCCCACCTCGAAGAGCTTCACAGCCGCCGCCATTTTCGCGTCTTTGGCAAAGCGCAACGCATCGGTTGCCATCGGCACCAGCCAGGAATCCGGGTATTCGAGTGTGATTGCGTTCATGCTGGCAGGCTAGGGCAAGCGCCGCGCCCTGTCAATCTGCCCTCTTCCCTTCAATATTTGGCGTTCGATGTTCGATGTTCGGTGTTCCTCATCCCCGCCCGGCCCTCCTCCGCGTCCCCGAATCCCATCCCCAGGCAGTGCTGGAGGAATTGCATCGATGGGAATGTCTGTTATTTGGGACTGACCCCAGGGATTGGGTTTCCGTGGGGCTTGTCGGCTCGGCTACGGGTCAACCGTACGGTAAAAAGCTTTCAAGGGTGGAGCTCCGTGGTGAACGAACCTAAGCCTCCCACCGGGGTCTGCAGTCACAGATGTGATGCGCTGCCAGTCCACAAGATCCTCGGATATTTCAATTCCACACAATTCGTCAGACCCGGCCATGAAATTCAAGCCGACCTTGCTTGGGCCTATCCATGTCACAACGTTTCCGGCTCCCGGCAGTAATGCGGGGGCGGCCACCAGATCAATATTCAACGTCCCGAGCCCGGTCAGTCCGCCAGCGTCATGCACTGTGACGTTGAATGAGTCGAAAGAAACAGGTGATGAAGGAGACGTATAGATTAGGTTCCCACAATCAATCATCACGCTGCCTCCTTGACTGGTGCTGGCGCCTGAGAGCTCAATCCAAGCAATACGGGACTCTGGGTCAGATGCGTTTCCGTAAAGCGCCTGCAACGGTATGACTAACGTGGCTGAGTTCCATGTCTCTGTCTGATAATCAGCAAACGAAGGTGCCTGATTGATGCCTGCCAGGAGATGGACACGAAATGTTCCCGTATCGAGATCATTGGAGGGAATACTCAGCAGTGAGTCGAAATTACCAGACTCAGACGGGGTATAGGTGATCGGGACCCTGGTATATCGATCCGTGTAGACGGTGGTGTCCAATGAATCCAAATCGAGCAGATACACATCCGTCCCAGGTGCTGATACGGATAGGGAGCCCAACTCAAGTGGCCACGAACCTAGGTTGGTGATGTGTAGCGTGCGGGTATCTTCCCCTCCAATTGGCGCTTCATCGAAATAAACATCCGCAAGATCGTTGATCACGGGTGCACCCGTAGAGCGTTCGACAGAGATGATCGGCACCGAGAACCCGCCCGTGAAATAAGAGCCAATCTTTACTTTTCCGTTAGGTGCTTCGTAAGGGTTGACTCCGTAGTATTGCTCGTTCACATGATCCAGAACCGGATACATCATGGCAGATGACTCGTCAGGTGACATCAGTGAGTTGTAATTCGTCATGAGACCGGTTGCAGCGCCGTTCCCGTCTCCCCAAGCCACTCCAGAAGGGTCTCCATTAAAGGCGCGAAGTTGTGCCACATACCCGCCCGTGGGGAGCGGCAGGACGGGATACTTGCCCACAGATGCGCGGTCGTATGCACCAATGATGCTATTGGATTCCGTGAGTTCGCCCGCGCTGATTTCATCTCCGCTACACCACCTGAGTGCGCCATTGTCTTCCATTCCGAGACCTGACCAGAACGGTTCGGCGACGGTATAATCCCCATCGGAAAGGACAGTAACCGCTGGCGCATTCGGAGAGCCATCGGTTGGTGGGTTGCCCAAGCGCGAGCCGGCTCCGCCTACGACACTGTTCAGAGCCGTGACCTCTCCTGAGGTCATGGAGCTGGCAGGGGACCAGGTGATAGCTCCATGGTCGGTGCTCCCTTCTCTGTCCCATCTTGGCCGTACAATCAGGTAGCTGCCATGTTGCAACGGAATGCAGGAAATCTCGGTCGAATCACCCGGGGCGGAGCCGATCGAGGTCTTGGCCATATCCAGGGCACCGGTCGTGGGTGCTGTGCCTGAACACCAGGTTGCGGCACCCACCGCTTGTTCGGATCCGTCTTTCCACTTGCTACTCAGTATCACATAATTGCCATCCGGCAACGCCACCACACCCTTGTCCCCGATTTCATCGGAGGGGTCACCCAGCAGCATATCGGCAGTCTGGATCAAGCCGGTTTTACCCGTCGTGCCATCGCACCACAGGACGGCTCCAAGAAGCTGATTTTCCAGATCCGTCCGGTGCTGGGGATTGTACAAGACATAGTTTCCATTGCTCAATACCGTCGCGAATTGGTCGTTGTAGTGCCAGTC
Organism: Terrimicrobiaceae bacterium; assembly: GCA_041744075.1. GTDB lineage: Bacteria > Verrucomicrobiota > Verrucomicrobiia > Chthoniobacterales > Terrimicrobiaceae > JAJTZA01. Next base: position 2,436 of record JBGTLQ010000136.1, on the reverse strand, counting down.
TGGCCACATAAGGCTGTTGTCTGTCGAGACGACTCCTGTGATCGCTGTGCCCGCAGCAACGAAGGTGCTCGTGCCACGCCCAGAGCCAAGAATGACGTAGTTTCCATCAGCCACCTGAAGGATCTGATCACCAATGCGATCCCGTAGCACTGAACCGACAAAGCTGTTGGCGGGATTAAATGCACCAATTGCTTCGGAACCTCCATCAAACCAAGTCACGGCTCCAGCATCTGTCACTCCACCGATATCGGCTCCGGGGTCGCAGATCAAATAATTACCGTCTGCCAAAGGCACCACGGTCAATGCTGCCACTGAAGCGCCGTATCCTGTCAGACTGTTGCTAGCGTTTACTTCTCCCGTTTTACCCGTTGCGCCATCGCACCACGTCAATTCATGCAAGCTGGTCACCAGATAGTTTCCATTCGACAGCACGATGGTGCCAAACTTGCCCACCTCGGCATAAGAAGATGCCCCCACCAGGCTGTTGCTGGGTGAGATTTCTCCAATCACACCACTTGTCGAGGAACACCAGGTTGCGGCACCGGCGTTGGTCATGGCGTCCCGATCCCAACCAGGGCTCAGAATCACACAGTTGCCATTGGGTAGCAGTTGCACGCCATCCGCCGAACTTGGTACTGCGGAAAACCAACCCGAACCAACCAAGCTGTTCGTTGCTGAAACCGTTCCCGTAACCCCGACGTTGCCCGAAGCCCAAGTGACTCCGCCTCCGGTCCGGTTGGTTGTGAAGACCAAGTAGTTTCCATTCGGAAAAACCATCACACCATTACTGTTCCACCCGGTAACGACCTCATTGCTCCGGCTGCCGATCAAACTGTTGGTCGAAGAAACAACGCCAGTTCTGCCTATCGATCCATCACACCATGTGGCGGCACCTTCTCCACCATTCAGCCCGTTTACGTCGGGGCTCTTCACCACGTAGTTACTGTCGCCGACAACTACTATACCGAGATTGCCAACCCGATCGTAGGGCGAGTTACCCACGAGACTGTTCGAGGAAGAGACCTGCCCGCTCACACCGGTCATGCCGTTTGCCCAAGTCACCGCGCCGACCCAATTATTCACTCCATCTCCCCAATCGGGACTCATTACCACAAAATGTCCGTTGGGCAATTCCATCACACCACCTGATCCGATCTTATCGTTGACGTGTGAGCCATATAGGCTGCTGATCAGTTCGCCCGTACTTCCGTTGAACAAATGCACGGCTCCTGCGTTATTGGCACCGGCATCGCAGCCGGGAGAAGTGACCACCACATTTCCATTGGCCAAAGGAACAACCGTTTCGCCGAATGCGCCGTAGTCACTGTCGGGATGTGGATTTCGAAACTCCATAAACTCCTTTTCAGCCTGACAGGGCAGAAGGAGTGGAATTAAAAAAAAATCGTGAGTATTGCAGGTCTCATCTGCCAGAATACTTGGAAAACCAGCAAATCTTGTCGACCAATTTTTCTCATGAGCGCCACTACTGTCCAAAAGAGCGGATTGAAAAAACCGCCCTGAACGGATGGAATCGGGGTGAATGAAATCGCTTCGCCAGACTCGTCCGCGAGATCGGCAGCGAACGCCGGTCCAAGGGCTTTGCCAGCTGGGACCACTTTGTCGCCATGCTCTTCTGCCAGCTTGCCCAGGCCATGAATGGGGTCGTGGATGGGGTCGTAGCTCACGGATTAACATCAAGAAGGCATAAAGCACAGTTTCACCTTCCGGCCGAGAGCGGAGGCGGCTTCTCCGAGGCTGGCTACGGTACGCGAGGCGTTTTCAGATGCTATTGGTTTCATCGGTTGATGGATTCCGCATGGCAGATTTCAAGCCGCGTGCGGTGTGACCTTACGGCTGATTTTCTCTCCGTTCTCGCGCTCGGCCCGCATGAGTTCGAAATCCAACTGGAGACGCAGCCAGAAACCGGGTGAGGTTCCAAAGTAGCGAGAATTGGAAGTGAATGAGCGACGATAGACCGATTTGCGAGCTTATCATGGGCGGATTCATTCGCAATCTATTCGCCGGACCGCTGCGGAATGCCAATCGAGCGGTAGTGAGTTAGGAATACCGCGAAGCGCATCCCGCATGGCCGCAGGTAATGCGGTCCCTGCCATTTTTCAGGCAGCCCGTTGAAAAATTCCCTAAGCCAGCACTTCGGCCAGGGCCGTGAGCAAGGTCTCGGCGGTGTAGGGCTTGGGCAGGAAATGGGTCACTCCGAGGCTGGCCAGATCCCGGTTGGTGGAGAGTCCGCTGACGGCGATGACCCGCACGTCCGGGTTGATGCGTTTCAGGACTTGGATCGTCGCCGGGCCGTCCATGACCGGCATCATCATGTCGGTTAGGACGGCGGCGATCTCGTGCTGATGGGCGACATAGGCGACGGCGGCCTCCGCGCCGTCGGCGGCGAGGATGACGCGGTAACCGAAGGTTTCCAAT
>JBGTLQ010000135.1:0-6742 GCA_041744075.1 Terrimicrobiaceae bacterium | reverse complement strand
TGCCCAGCCCTACCATCAAAGGGGCGCTTCGCGCTCGCGCCAGCTCGCTTTTTTTGCCTGTGGTAGGGCGCTGGTTCGCCGAACCCGCCGACTTTTTCCATCATGAGACGGACACCTCAGCGAGGCTTCCCTACCATCTTTTTCGAGGGGCTCCTCGCGTGGCGCCAGCCTCTCCAATCGGGTAGGGCGAGGCAGTCCCTTGCCCGCCCACTTTTTTGCTCTCCGACACTTCAAAAATGAAAAATCAACAATCAGCAATCGTAATTCGTACGCCTAACTGGACCGTGGCCTCGCATCGCGTCCAGCGAGAAGAATACAAATTTCGCCTTTGGGGGTACGTGTTTGAAAGTGGGCAAGGAGATGGGCCGGGGTTCCCCGTAAAAATTCCTCAAAATGTTTTGTCAGCTCGCGCGCCACACAGACTTCACATTCAGGATCGATCTCATTCAGGGCCTCCAGCGTTTTCAGAATGCGGTGGGGGGATTCGTAGAATATGGACGTGTGGGGGAGGTCAAGGGCCTCAGTCAGGATGCGTGTGCGCCGACCGGATTTGTTGGGAAGAAAGCCACCAAAATAGAAGGAAGATGTATCAAAACCTGAACCCACCAGAGCGGTGATGACAGCGCAGGGCCCTGGCAGAACCTCAATAGGTAGGCCCGCAAGGCGGGACTCGCGGATCAGCCGGGAACCCGGGTCCGAGATAGCGGGTGTGCCGGCATCGCTGACAAGAGCCACATGAAGCCCGTCCCGCATGCGCAGTATCAGATCAGCCGACCGGGAGGCCTCGTTGTGTTCGTGCAGGCTGGTCTGGGGTTTGGAGATCCCGTGGTGCTTGAGGAGGATTCCTGTGTGACGCGTGTCCTCAGCAGCCACAAGGTCGCACGCATGCAGAACCTCCAATGCTCTAAGTGTGATGTCACCAAGGTTCCCGATCGGGGTGGGGACGATGGAGAGCACGGTGAGTTACCAGCCTTCGGAGAGCTCCGTCACGATTTGGACCGCAGCATCCTGCGCAGCCACAGGGATCGCTTGACGTTCCGTGGTTTGGATATCCTGACTTGAGAAGAATGTGGTACGACCGCGCACGGTGCCTTGGGTGAGAATAGCTCCAGTCACTCGGTCATAAACCACATAATTGATTTCCAAGGACATTTCAAATTCTGCGGTGGCAAGCACGTTGTTTTGAACCGAACGGACCGATCGGCGTTCAATTTTTTCAAGGGTGCAGTCAACAATGGCATTGGCAGAATCTCCATCAACAACCGTATATGTTCCGTCTTGCTGAAACTGCTTGATAAGCGTGTCAGCCAAAAGAACTTCAACACGCGGTTCATACGTGAGGTTTTTGAAAGTAGGCACAGACACCGTGCGCACGGTGCGCATGGGTGTTGGGCGGATTTCCCCAAGCTTATAACCACAGCCCCCCAAACCAAGGATGAGCAGAAGGGCAAAAACAACAGAGCGCAGATGTGGCTTCATTCGGTGGGCAGAGCAGGTTCGACGGCGGGCAAGGGCTGCACATCACGCACATTGGTGCGCAGACGCGAGGGTCTGGCAATGGGCAGTTCATCCGGCACGAGGTCACGGCGTGAAGGCCCGGAATAATCAGATAGGGCCGAACTTTCCACTTGGGCCTGCAAGCGCCGACGAACGGCTGCTTTTTCGCCGGACTCGGCGCGTTCGGCTCCCACCCTTAAAGCATCGTCCCCGAAGTCGCTGCGAAGGACTTGGACGCGATTGCGGGCCGTCTCCGCATCCTCGGAGCCAGGCTGACGGCGGATCACGTCATTGTAATAGATCACCGCCGCCCGATAATCTTTGGACCAATCGTAATACTGAGCGATGGCCATGATATCACCCGCCTCACGATCTCCGATAGTTTTGAGATTGTCACGGGCTTGGGCGGCTTTTTCGCTGTTGGGAAATTGGAGGAGAAAATCTTCGAAGGTTTCCTTGGCAAGAACCAATGACGACAGGTCCTCAGAACCGCCGGTCAGGCCAGTCCGCATGTAGAGGTAAGCGATTTGATAAAGAGCATCATCAGCCACGGTGCTGTTTGCATAATTGTCGAGGACGGTCTGGTAGGCTCGCCGGGCTTCATTGGCTTTCCCTTGCTTTTCGTGCGCCAGCCCGAGGTTGAATTGAGTGATTGCCGCATTTTTGCTGTAGGGAGCATTTTTCAGGATTTGCTCATACATCGTCTGAGCCCGCTCGGCTCCAGGGAGAATGGATATGCCGGCGATCTGCATCCGGCGTCCTTGCAGGTACTTGTTGGCGATCAAAATCTGTTGGGAAATAGCGGTCTCGAACTCAGGAGTATCAGGGTAACGTGTCACCAGTGTCTGGTAAGCATCGAAGGCCTTGCTCAGGTTTCCCTGCAACTCCAGAATCTCAGCCACGCGATATTGGGCTTTGGAGGCCAGAGGGGAACTTGGGTAATTTTTGAGAAAGACGCGGTAGGCCGTCATGGCTTGAGCCAGGGAGCCGTTTTCATAATAGTCGTTGGCAAGATCATAATCCCCCCGCTCACTCCCCGTGGATGTCCGTGTGGCAGGGCGAGTTCCCGCCGGCTCCCGGTAGGCAGCCAAATCGGCTTCCTCCTGGCTGGAGGTCTGGGCATGGAACACCTGCACGCTGGCGAGCGAACACAAAAAAGAAAACACGAGGACCCGAAAACACATTGGAAATGCGAAACCTACGGAAAGTTGCCTCATCACGTCAAGCTATGAGCGGCAAAAGAGCGCTCATCCCGAAAGATAATTTTTTGGCTTTCACCATTCCAAAAGCAGCGAACCCTCCACATTTTCGATGCGCAAGGCGGGTCCGTAGGGGGTCGAAAGGACCTCAGGCTCCACAAAGTCCCCTGCGAGGTAGGGAAAGATTGGATTGCGCAGGATTCGAATGGGCCGGTCAGATCCAGGGTCCACGAGAAAGTTGAGGGTCGCCTTCCGGCACCCGCTCACCAACAGACGGCGATAAACACCAAAACCCACGGGTGGTTCGAAACGGCTGCGATAGATCCCATCCTGGCCACTCTCCATAAAGATTCGAACTTCATGGGACCAGGCCCGCGTTCCCGAAAATTCCGAAGCCCCATCCACCACAGGCGTGGAGAGAAAGGTTGGCAATGGCGCACCAAGGGGATGTCTGAGGCGAAGCTTTGCATTTTCATCCAGATGATACCCGGAATACACAAAGGCATTTCGGTGACGGTGGATGGTGAGGTAAGGCGTTCGCGAGGATGAGGCGCGGTGTGGGATGACGATTTGCCAACCCATGGCGTCCAGACAAAACCGCGTGAGCCGCCCACAAGGAAAAAATTGGGAATCATCCATGGGGCGAAGGATCGGCCCACGGATTGGAACGGGATTGTCCGGGTCAAATTCCGAGGTGGCAAGTGAACCTCGAACCCATGCCAACTGGCCCCCTCCAGGAAGGTTCGAGAGGGTTGCGGCCACCCTTTCCTGCTCTGCTTTTTTGAGGGTGGCAAGGTGATGATGCAAACCGGGGGGGTCACTTGCCTGGCATTCGGCGATTCCTCCCGCTGAGAGAAAATTGGTATGGCGCACCGTCCGGCCTACGGAGGCAAGGTCTTCATTTTCTGGAAGGTGGTGCAGGACAAGCTGGAAATCACCTTCCAGCGGCTGCCCGAGTTCCAATCCCAGCATTCCCAAGAAGGGAGAGTCTCCCCGAAGCGGCCCATAAAGCAGAAGACTTCCCTCATTTCTTAACAAAGACAGCAACGCCTTTTCCTCAATGGAGCCCGGCGTGGGAACCGGACTCAAAATAATGCGCCCCTCCGCCAAGCCCGGACGCCTGTCCAGCACCCCCGGCAAGTCCCGCAAATCCATGACCGTATTAAGAGGCACGGAGTCGTTGATGACCGTTCCCACAAACGTGTCCGCGTGAAAGGGAACCTGCGGGCGTTGCTCAATCTCCACAAGGTCATGAAACGCATCAAAGGGGTAGGCCCACACCAGAGGACCGGCATCATCGGGGGCAAACTCGCGCGCTCTCAGAAGATGGGCGGTGACCTCATTGGGGCCCGCAAGCGGCATCAGTCCATCGGAATCATCAATGGTCAAAAATGCGATGTCCCTTGCAATCTCGGTGCTCCCATCCGAGCGGATCCGGCTGATAGCGGAGGGCAAAAATATATCGTGGGGATTGCGTTCGTAGCGGTCGAGGTAAGGGCTGTTTTTCCACCAGGGGTCATGAAGGTAATAGCGGAATCTGAAGGTTTCGCCGGGGTGACGGGCAATATGGGACATCCACCCGGATAGCTCGATCCCAAAGTCTCCATCCAGAGCCGCCCAAGGAGAATTCACAGGGGCTTCCACACGGAAGGCCGGATCATAAATTTCCCTCAATGGTGAAGCATCCGACCCGAGGTCAATGCCTGTGCAAAGATTAGTGCCGCGTGTGCGGATCGGATAGCGGACGGGAAATTCCTCCCGCAAATCTTTCCAAAACCCGAGGATTCGAGAACGCGTGCCCACAGCCGCCTCCGGATAAAAATGCAGCCCGTCAAAAAGATTCCCAACCAAGCCCCAGGGCTCCAGGGCAAAACCAAAACCATTCGAAAGCCAAAGAAAATCAAATCCCATGTCCTGAAAAAACCGATTGGCCTGCTTTCCTAAAAATCGCCCAATCGACGTGCCTTCGGGAATCCCCTGCGGATAAGCGGCATAAGCGCGGCCATCTGCATGCAAGATGGCCTCGCAGGAGATAAATTGCCCCTTAAAGAGGCTGTTCCCATCGGCAAGGATCTCGGGGTGCCAATCGTATTTGAACCGGGAAATCGCGAACTCCGGTCCAATATCAAAGGTCTCCCCCACATAGATGGTTTTTCCCAACATGTCCCGCCCGATGCGCTTAAAATCAGCCACCAGAGCCGCCAACCACTCAAACGTGAACTCAGCCGGTGCGTCGCGGTAAAGATACGAACGACGGTGAAGCCCCTTCCTCTCAGGATCATGTTTGTCATTCCATGCATGACTCGAAACCCCGTCAGCCGCGGATTTGGACGATGTTTTCCATTCATGCGGATTCGCACTGCCCTGATACCTCCCCCACTCGAAGGCACGGTCCATAACTCCATCATATTCCAAAATCTCCGAACCATCCCCGATCCACAACAGAATGGAAACCGACTCGGCATGACGAGCCAACGTGCGCCATTGCTCGAACACCTCGCTGATCACGGCACAACGAGTTTCCGGGTTGTTGTCAAAAAATGGCTTCAAGGACATTTCCAATTGGATGTCCCGCATCTGATATCCAGGAGGAACCGTCACTTGGGGGGAAAACTGACTCATGTCATGATTTGAGCACTCCAAGGATTGTTGACAAGCCCAGGCATCACTAATTTGATGATAATTCATGGCTCCTCCTCCCAATATTCTTTTTGTGCTGACGGATCAGCAGACGTTGCGTGCGATGAGTTGTGAGGGCAACACCTGGTTGAGGACACCGGCGATGGATCGCTTGGCCGCGCAAGGGGTGCGTTTTGAAAAATCTTATTGTGCTTCACCAGTCAGCGGTCCCTCTCGGGCTTCTTTGGCAACGGGTCAGATGCCGGACAAACATCTCCTGATTTATAATCATGATCCTCGGTTTAAGGATACCGATGCGGACCGCCTCCCGACCATCGCCGATCACTTGCGTGGAGTGGGATATGGGGCCTATTGGATTGGGAAATGGCATGCGCAGGAATTTTATCCCAATCGTGCTGAGCGTATTCATGGTTTTGATTTCCTGCCAACAGAGGGGAAGGGGTTCCCCGGTCTCGGGTTGGATCAGGATGCGGCGGCCACAGATCGAGCTATTGAATTTTTGGAACACCCGCCGACAGAGCCATGGTTTCTGGGAGTCGCTTGGCACAATCCTCATGACATTTGTTATTGGGTGATGGAGGAACACCGCGATCAACTCGACCCGATCACATCCCAAGGAGACCTGCCTCCCCTTCCCAATAACTTTGAAATCGCACCAGATGAGCCGGAATTTTTTAAGGTGTGCCGTAAGAGAAAACACTACGGCCCGGAATGGCAATGGACCACAAGCTGGGACAAAACCAAGTGGCAGGAATACTTAAGAGCCTATCACCGCTTGACCGAGGTGATTGACGCGGAGCTTGGCCGCTTGCTGGATGCCTTGGAACGCACGGGCCTTGCGGAAAACACCCTCGTTGTTTTTACCAGCGATCATGGCGAAGCCTGCGCTGGGCATCAGTTGGTGATGAAACTGTCGCCTTACGAAGAAGCCGCGTCCGTTCCTCTCATTGCGAGGCTACCGGGAAGACTGCCTGCGGGAAAAGTATGTAGGACCCATGTGGCATCAGGTGTCGATCTCCTGCCCACCTTGTGCGATTTTGCCGGTGCCCCCACCCTGACCGATGTTCCAGGTGTCAGTTTGCGTCCTATTCTGGAAAACCCGGACCAAGAGGGACGCGACTTCGCAGTGATCCATGTGGATCCTGATCCCAAACGCCCCGACGTTTTTGCCCGCGTGGTCCGAACGCCTGATTTTAAATACATGATCTTCTCCGTCGGCGAACCAGCCGAGGCACTTTACAATTTGAACGATGACCCCGGCGAGATGAGGAATTTGGCGAAGGAACCCAGCGCACAAAAGCAATTAGTTCGTCATCGCCAATTGCTGGCGACCTGGGGCAATCCCTAATACCCCATGACAAGTGGGCGGGCAAGGGACTGCCAAGCCCTACCATCAAGGGTGCGCC
>JBGTLQ010000134.1:0-5659 GCA_041744075.1 Terrimicrobiaceae bacterium | reverse complement strand
CCGATCCCGGTGTCGCTCACTTTGAAAGTCAAGCCCACCGCTTTTTCCTCCTTGGTCCACAATCCAGCCTCAACCGTCACTTTCCCCGCATCCGTAAACTTGATGGCGTTTGCGGTGAGATTTACCAAGACCTGCCGAATGCGGTAGGCGTCCCCGGCAAAAGACTCCGGAATTTCGACATCAAAATCCAAAATCAACTCCAAGTCTCTGCGTTGCGCTTGCAGGGCCAGGGGCTCCAAAGTTTCCTGAAGCAAGGGCAGCAGGGTGAACTCGTCGCTTTGAATTTCGATGCGCCCCGCCTCCAATTGCGAGAAATCCAAAATACTGTTCACAATCTGCAGAAGCGACTCCGCAGAACTCCTCGCCAGACCCAGGTATTCGCTCTGCTCACCCGTAAGCGGCGTTTGCAGTGTCAGGTCGGTCATGCCAATGATGCCATTGATGGGTGTGCGGATTTCATGACTCATGTTCGCAAGAAACTCCGACTTTGCGCGCATCGCCTCCAAAGCTTGGTCTCTCGCAAACGCCGCCTGCATTTCGGCGTGGTGACGATCGGTGAGGTTATGACCGACACAAAACATGCGCCCATCCTGCTCAGACCAAAGCGCGGACCAACTGATAAAAACCTCATGCCCTTCCCCGTGCACGCAGCGCGCTTCGAAACGTTGACGCATCCCCGCCCTCACTTGTTCGAGGGCAATGGAGGCTTCCCGGCGATCATCGGGATGAATGATTTCCTCAAACCGACGGCCTATGAGCGATTCATAGGAAGTCCCCAGAATGTTTAACGCGGATCGATTGACGCTGGTGAAGATCCGCTGGTCGTCAATCGAGGCGATCAGATCCAGCGTATTTTCCAACACCGCCCGCTCGCGGTCCGCGGCCAACGCCAGAGCATGATGGAATTCTTCACGATCGGCGTCGGCTTCTTTTTTGAGAGTGACATCCCTCGAAAAAACCAAGATGCCATCGTGGCCCGGATAAATTTTTACCTCAAACCAAAGCGTGACCGGCTCAGGATCATTGTCCAGCTCGAGAGTGGCCGCCGTTTCCAAGGTCGTCGGCATGGACGTTTTCGCTGCGTTTTGAAGGGCATCGCCAAGCGGCGTGCCAACCGTTTCCGGAAAGGCTTCCCAAAACCCTTTGCCAAGAAGCTCATGCGCTTTGCACCGCAGCAGCGTTTCCGCAGCCGGATTGATGTAGGTGACCACCCAATCGCGACTCAAAACGTAAAGGGCGTCGGTGATGGAGCCCAAAATGGATGAGAGTCGGCGACTGGTCGCAAACAGACGTTCGTCCCGAATCGTGAGGCCTTTGTCCAATTTATCAAAAATGGCCTCCAACCTTCCCAACTCGTCCTCAGGCATCACGATTGCCGGGGTCTCATCGGTTTCTTGAGCCAAAAGATCCTTCATTCGCAGCAGGAGTCGTTCAAGACGGCTCGCCACCTCATCCTGGAACAGCAGCGCAAGGATCACCCAAATGATGACCGTGATCAGCGCTCCAAGGGTCAGGACCCGGAAAAGGCCTTCCCGAATCCGCAGCGCTTCGCCTTGTCGCTGCTCAATCTCCGTTTCGATCAGCGCATCAATTTGAAGAAACTCCCGCCTTGCCGCTTGCATGAGCTCACGATCCCGCCGAAGCAAACTCAGCATGGATTCCGCCTCAATGGGAACAGAAGGTGTGTAATCGCGCCAGGTGCGCTCAAAATGCTGCTGGAGTTCTTCAACCGCCGCTTTGAACGGAACCAGCAAGCTCTGATCAATAATCATCGATTCGCTGGCGGAGCGCAGCGCTTCCATTTGGGATGGAATTTTATCGCTCGCCCGCTGCAGTTCTTCCAGGGCTCCCAAATCGCCTTCATCCAAATAAGCGCGGAGCGTGGACTCGCCACTAATCAAGGTGCTGTTGATCTGCTGAAACAGGTCCTGAGTTTGCTTTAACTGCCTGCGATCCTGGTGGATACTCTGAATTTGAGCATCCATCAAATAGACAGAAAAAATGAAGGCCGTCAGCACAATGGATGGCCCCAGCACCAAAAGTGCGCCTTTTCGTCGAATTGAAAATTTTTGCCACCAGAGAGGCATAAGTCGGACAGTATGACCGCGACATTTTGCTTTTTGCGACAACAAAGATCACACCCGACCCAGGTGGCATCGGTGCCAGCAGACCGCGCTCAGCCTGACTTCCCCGCAGCTCACAACCGTGATACGGTTTTGTGAAATTATTTTCACATTGTTGATGAGCTTTGACCTTGTGGTGGCTGATGGATCAATCCAGAAAAGGCTGTGCGATTTTCTCTGGCAGTATGTTTTTTGGCGGTCACCTTGTTAAGCTCAACGAGTGGAGCACAAGAGCCGTCAATACGTGATACGCTTCCCGATACAACGGTAAATTCTCTTGGAACGAGGTGGGAAAATGTTGCTTCAGATTTTTTGCTTGGGGGGCAATTACCCTCCTCCGCAGAGGGCTCCTTTTTGATTAAACTGCCTAATTCAGGCACTAAAGCAAAACCTGAAGAGCTAACCATTGAGTTTGAGCCGACGGAAAATGCCCGCCAATTTCGCCTGATCCGCACCGCGAATCGATTGGATTTGGTCACGCAAGTGGAAGGGCAAGTCGCTACCATCACACCATACAAGATCCCGGCGGGTCCGCTCAAGGTCTCGTGGCAAAGCAATCAAATCCGCCTGCCCACCGAGGCCCTCGCAGAAATTCCGTTGGATGGTCTCGTGTTATGGTTGCGCGCGGATTTGGCCAACGAAACCGAACTCGCACAGGGCGAATGGCAGGACGTTCGTTTAAATACCTCCAGCGCAACGCTTAGTGGCAGCCCCGTGGCGCTGGCTTCGGAGGACGAAGCTCCCAACCTCCTTATCGCATTTCCTTCGGGCAGCAAAGCCGAGAGCGATTTGAAGATTTCTAATACGGAGGCTTCCTATTACATGACAGCGGCAGCATTGGATCCCAGCGGAGGAAATCTTTGGACCTTTGGCAATGGCGAAGGGGCCTCTTGGAACGAAGCCAACTCGGTATGGCGGGACGATTTTGCTTCCACCAAAATCCGAGAGGTTCCAGTAAAGCCGCACGGGCTCGCGGCTCAAATTGGGGTCGTGGCTGAGTCAAACCATTGGACGCTCCACTGGCCGACTCTCGACGCGATCAGGCTTCCTGCTGAATCGTCGGGGGCCAAAAAAAGAGAAGCCTTCAGCCCCCTGCGGTTGGGGGGAAGTGCTCCGCTCGCGATTTCGGAAGTCATGGTCTATAATCGCGTTCTTTCCACAGAAGAAAAGCAACGCGTCGAAGCTTATCAATCCGCCCGAACCGCCGCTTTGGAATCCACCCTGCGAACCTGGATCGGCGCGCAGGATGGTGAAGATCTGGATTTCAAGCGTTTAAATGCTCTGCTGCGGGCACAACTCTTTGCAGGCAATCCACCCGCGCTTGCAAACCCAAATGGCCCCAGCACTTGGTATGTGGATAACCAACGCGGACGTAACGGCAATAACGGCCGCGCCGCAAAGAATGCAGAGAAAGGCCATGGTCCCTTCTCTGAAATTGACTCGGCGTATCTCGCCGCGAAAAACGGCGACACGATCGTGCTCGAGCAGAGCCCACTTCCCTATCGAATTACCCCCACAATCGAAGTTTCAGAAGGCGAAAGAATTACCATTCAATGCCAAGGGCAAGTCATCATGGAAACAAAGGAAGAGCTTCGCGGGCAGAAAATTAGAATTGGCAACAAGACGAGGAGCACCAGCCCCATTCGTGCCCAAGAGCTGCAAACCTTTTGATGCATCACCTTTTCCAAGCCCATTCAGTCAACTCAAAATCAACACCTATGAACCGCAAACTCCTAATATTGCTTCTTGCTTTTACAACCCTTGCAGGGCCTGCATTTTCCCAACTGATCATGAATCATCCACTGCAAGTTACCGGCTGGATCTGGGGTGATTCTCTTTGGAGCAATGGTGCCATGCATAGCTATGGAACGATTTCTGGGGACGGAAAACTCAGAGCAGGCTCTGGCAGCCTAAATGCTGGGGCGCACGCAGTTGCCGTGGGTTGGAACTCGAGCGCCTCTCAAGATCACGCGTTCGCACTGGGCGGCGGGGCAAAAGCCTTGTCCTCTTATGCATCTGCATACGGATTTGATGCTCAAGCCACTGCAATTTGGTCGATGGCTCTTGGCCCTGCAACACGAGCAAGTGCTAACTACACCACTGCTCTCGGGTATGGTTCAATTTCCAGTGGAACCTACTCCACTGCGGTTGGATTTTACGCAACTTCATCAGGCGTCAGTTCGATCGCTGTGGGACAAGGAGGCACGCTCTCCAGTCACCAGAATTCATCTGCTTTTGGCCATACAGCGCGGGCGCAGGGCGCGGATTCCACGTCCTTGGGACGCAACGCGATTACGACTGCCGCACACTCCGCTGCTGCGGGGGTCTCCGTGACCAGCACCGCAACGAATGCGTCGGTTTTTGGAATCTCCACTTCCGCCAGTGGCGATGCAAGTGTTTCCCTGGGTTATGGAGGTTCTGCAACCGCGTTCGCCGCAATCAAATTGGGTTTCTCGGCAACTGCGAATGGTGTGTATTCCATCGCGATTGGACAATCCTCCACCGCCAGTGGTCAGAATGCCGTTTCACTCGGAGCACAAAGCCATGCTCAGGGGAATAACAGCCTTGCAAGCGGCCAAAGCTCCACCGCTTCGGGCAACGGTTCGACTGCCATGGGACGGTGGATCAACGCCAGCACCTACGATTTGATGGCCCTCGGCTCCTACAATGCCCCCATCACTGGCGAAAGCCCCGACACATGGGTGGCGGATCAGTCCCTCTTGGTCGTGGGCAACGGCACCAGCGACACCGAACGTTCCAACGCCATGCGCGTGCTAAAGAACGGAGCCGTCCTCATCAAGCCCAGCGGGGACCTAAGCATGGGCACCTTCACCAACGGACCACAACCGTAAGCCTTCCCCGGGAGGGTGAGGCTCCGTCCGAACCCACTTCCCACCTTCCCACCTTCCCACCTTCCCACCTTCCCACTCCGTAGCCACCCTCTAATCCGCTCGTGAAATCGCTCAGGAAGTTTTATCAAACCACGACCGGAAAATCAGCGATGCTGCTGGCCATTCTGGTCATCATCGCCACGGTGAGGATCACTGCCGCCCCTCCCGCCTGGTGGACTGAGTTCGAAGTGCTCAACAGCGCCCCTGGCACCGCAGTCGCGGATCACGCCGTCGTCAATCAAGGTCAACTCAAGCACATCGCCTCCAAAGCAGCGGCTTATCTCAATGCAGAACTGCCCGGAGGCGCCGGTGAGGCCATCAATTCGCTCATCACGGGTTGGTCCACCAACCCCTCAGCCGCCTCTGACTTTTCCGCCGCCAACCTCGGCCAAGTCAAAGCCGTCGCAAAACCCTTCTACGACCGTCTCATCGAAGTTGGATACACGACCACCTATCCCTGGACCACCAGCAGCGAGGAAGCCGACCACGCCGCCGCCAACATCGGCCAGGTCAAAAACCTCTTTGCATTCAATCTTTCACCCCCCACATCAGGTGAGCTTCCTCAATGGTGGCTCAACCATCATTTTCCTGGGCAAACCGGCATTCTCCCGGGTGATGACGCCGATGGGGATGGAATATTGAACC
>JBGTLQ010000133.1:0-2640 GCA_041744075.1 Terrimicrobiaceae bacterium | reverse complement strand
GAGGCGTGAGGGTCCCCTGCCCCATGACCAATCGAGGCTTTGACGCTAACTGCCGACAGCACCCCAAACCCAAAAACAAATGGCGACATCAGCACGGTGTTCGCAAAAGCGCAAGCTGCCAGTGGCACCATGCCCGAGTGGCCGATCATGATCGTATCCGCCCACCCCATGAGCATCTGGCCGACATGGCCGGCCATGATGGGGACCGCGAGGGCAATCGTTCGCCGATTTTCGGAGAGGAGAGGAAGGGACATGGAGAGGAGTTGACCTTGCGCCCGTGATCGGGAGAGGCGGCCGGAGTTCGGAGCTTAGTTAGGCCTCTTCCCCGAGGCGGCGTCCGTGACGGAGATAAACCTGCACGTATTCGCGAATGGCTTCTTCCAGCGGAGTCGTGGGGGCCGAGTATCCGGTGGCTCTTAGCTTGGAGATATCCGCAAGCGTGTGGTATTGATATTGATTGCGCAGGGACTCGGGCATTTCGATGAAACGGATATCTGGCGTGACCCCCATTGCCGAAAAAAGAGCCTGTGCAAGGTCCACCCACGTCCTTGCCACTCCGGCTCCCACATTAAAGAGCCCACCCACATCTTCTTTTTCCGCCAAGTGAAGGGTCATGGCTACTGCATCTTTCACGTAAACAAAATCGCGTTGTTGCCCGCCATCCGGGTATTCGGGACGATAGCTTTTGAAGAGGTCCATCGACCCATGGGCGGCAATGTGCGCATGGCTCTTGCAGACCAAGCTTCGCATGTCCCCCTTGTGGTATTCGTTGGGACCAAACACGTTGAAATATTTGATACCCACGATGTCATCGAGGATTTCATTGTTGGCAGCGTAGAGGTCAAAAAACTGTTTCGAGTAGCCGTAGAGATTCAGAGGCCGGAATTTCTTGAGGTTTTCCTCGCGATCGTCCATGCCTGCGCCTCCGTCTCCGTAGGTCGCAGCGCTGGAGGCATACACAAAACGAGTTCCCGAGGCCAAAGCCCAACGGCAAAGGTTTTTTGTGTAGGCAAAATTGTTTTCCATCACATACCCCGCATCGCGAACCGTCGTGGAAGAACAGGCTCCCAAGTGAAAGCAAGCGGCGAATTTGCCGTGATGATCGGAATCCTTTTCCAGATTCTTGAGCAATTGTTCAGCCGGAACATAATCCTCAAAATCCAACGGTGCGAGGTTCCTCCACCGTTCATCCTCTCCCAACAGATCGGAAGCCACAATTTGCGAAATGCCGCGGTGGTTGAGTTCGTGGATCAGGGCACTGCCAATAAAACCGGCGGCCCCGGTCACCAAAACACGCGCTTTCTCGTGGAGGAGATTTTCAGGCTGGGTCGGGACTTTTCTAACAATCCTCCGCGGTGCGTTCATCGCCGGGGAAAATCCAAGTCCGCAAATGTCTCATCAAAAATGTCGGTTTTTCCAGCAAAAATATAACGCGCACCGGAGAGGTATTCCGACGCTTTGGATTTGTTGCCTTTTTTGTGCTCATAGGCCGCTTGGGCATAATACCATGCCGGCGTGTCACCTGGGTATTTGATGCGGGCAAGGGCTCGTTGCGCAGAGCGATCATCCTCCATGAGGAGGTAGCACATAAACACCTTGAACTGAAGGAGTTCATTGCGAGGGTCGGCATCCAACATGGTCTGAAACTTCGAGAGAGCCGCCTCGTAGTTGCCTTGCAAAAAATCGACCTCCCCCATGTTAAAATGGGCTGCAAACATGCCCGGTGCCAACTCGAGCGCTTTCTCAAAATTCCGCTTTGCCTCGGCATAGTCTTTCTTTTTGGTGTAAGCCGCGCCCTTCAGATTGGTCAGAAAGGCGGCGTCTTCTCCCTCGGCCTTGATGGCATCAATTTTGCTGATGGCGCTGTCGTATTTCTTGTCATTAAAATCCTCGATGACCGTTTCGACTTGGACGCGAAAGTTTTCGTCAACGGCTTGGGCCACAAGGCATGGGAGCAAAGCGGTCAATGCGAGGAAGGTGAGAATTGGAGTTTTCACAGGAGAACGCCACTTTGCATCAGCCTTCCCGGCAATTCAATCTCCAAAAATTGTCAGCTCTCTGAAGTGGAAAGCTTAAACCACCGAAGTGGGCGGGCAAGGGACTGCCCACTTTTTGTTCTGTACTCCTCATCCACGCCATATCAGGCGATCTTGCAATTTTATTTGGGAACGGTCAGAGTTCCAGTGACTTATCCCACTATGAACAATTCCAGCTATACGAACGAGTACGTGGTCGCCGCAGATTCAAGCGCGACGGAGCGCGGGCAATTTATCCGGCGGACGTATTTGCATCTCGCGGGCGCGATACTGGCGTTTGTGGCGATTGAGGCCGCTTTGCTGCATTCGCCGCTGGCTCCTGCCATGATGAAGCTCATGACGGGTGGCCAATATTCTTGGCTGATCGTGCTTGGGCTGTTTATGGGGGTTTCCTGGCTGGCTCAGAGGTGGGCGGATTCAGGGGCCAGTCTTGCGTTGCAGTATGCCGGGTTGGCGCTTTATGTGGTGGCGCAGGCTGTTATTTTTGTCCCGTTGTTGTATGTGGCGGCTTTTTATAGTTCGCCGGATGTGATTCCCATGGCAGCAATGATCACCGGGGGGCTTTTTCTGGGGCTGACGGGGGTGGTGGTGACGACGCGTGCGG
>JBGTLQ010000132.1:0-2661 GCA_041744075.1 Terrimicrobiaceae bacterium | reverse complement strand
GTGCCGATCTTGAACCCGAAGTTGGCATTTAGTCGGGCACGGTCTTGCTGACTGTTGTCCTGGAAGCCATCTTGATGATTCCCCGAAAGGCTGATGTAGTAATCAGCGGTGGTATCCATGGTGCCAATTTTAAAAGGTTTGGTGACCTGCCCGCTGGAGACCTGTCCGGAATACAGGCCGAAGCTCCCTCCTAGAAAGCGCATTTGGAGGGTGGAGGCATTATAGCCCGTCCTGGGTACAAAGTTGATCGCGCCTCCAATCGTATTGGCTCCATATCGAAGGGCGTTCGCGCCTTTATAAAGCTCGATGCGTTCGTAGGCGTTCAACTCAATGGATTCAAAATCTGAAAATCCATCGGCATCGCCGAAATGGATCCCGTTGATGAGAATATTAATTCCCCTATGGTGGAAATTATTTCGCAGAGAAGTCCCGCGGATTTGAAATTGTCCTTCGTCCGCTCCGAACCGCGATTGAAACCGTACGCCGGGGACAAATTGCAACACATCGTTTAAATTCAGGGCGCGGGATTCTTTAATTTCCTTTTCTTCGATCAACACGGTGCTGGCCGGCCTCCTGGCCATTTCCTCTTTGACGATATCGATGTTCTCGATGCGTTTTCCCTCGACGGTAATCATGGGGAGTGTTTCTACTGGCTCGGCCGTCATGCCTAGTGAAGGACAGATCAGAAAAAGGCTTGCTACCGCAAAAAGACTCATTGATATTGGCACGTTGGGGTTTGTCAGATATTTGTTTGCACTCATTGGCTACACATATCCCTTTTACACAACATGAAGACGATAATTATGAGGCCAGACAAGGGCTCGCCTTGTAGGCGTGAATCAATTCATGAGCGAGTTGGTGATCGGGAGGCCTATGAAATCGGAGGACCGCGAGCGGGAGTCAGTTTGAGGATAGCCTGAACAGGGATCGCAAAAAAGAGAGATACGATTCCCATCACCACTAAGGCGAGGGTTAAAAGTGTGGTCGGGGTCGCGCCGGCAGTGTTCGTCTTGGAACCGGCCTGGCAAGCGAAAGAGCAGAGAGAGGAGTGGGCAATGGAATTCTTGGAATGATGAGGGGCTGGAGAATGGTGGATATCATGAGATGATATGCAAAACGCCGCCACGCTGCCCAGAGCCAGGTAGACCACGCTGAGAATGAGAGCAATGTGCGTACAATGACGCCGCATCATAGGGGGGCCGACTTCTTTATGGCGATGTTCCAGTCACCCTCCACATGATGGGTATGGGCTTCACCAAATGGAGGAACGACGTAGCCATTCTTCCAGTCAATGGTTTTCTTAACCCGGTCAGGTTCGGAATGGGTAAAAATCCCGTTTACCGAATACATGGGTTTTGACAGGAATCCCTGCCCGGACAACCACCGGCCGTTAAGAAAGGCATTGATCTGTGTTGGGAGATGACTGTCCGGTTGATGAAGAGAATCAGGAAATCTCGAGAAAGGGAATGTGAGACATCCGGCGAACGCCCATGCCAATACCCTTGTCAGTTTTGGAATGGCAGGGCCTGAGAGACGCCCAATCCTCATTGTCTGTTTTCCCTAATCACAATCCGCCGTTATGAATCAAATCGCTCAGTAGGCTTTTCCTTAACCCCCAATGCGGCCTGAAGCTGTGTGGCAAACTGTTCGATGCGCTCGGTTTCGCGTTCAACCAGTGAAAGAAAAAAATTATAGGGAATGAGCGTGATGACGGCGACCCCGATTCCCGCAGCGGTACAGATCAAGGCTTCAGCAACCCCCCCTGTGACCGCATGGGGATTCCCTAAACCTGTTTCAGCCATGATGCCAAAGGAACTGATCATCCCGATAATCGTGCCCAGTAGTCCCAGTAAGGGTCCCAACGTAATCACGGTATCCAGGACGGGCAAACCGCGTTTCAGTCGGGAGACTTCCGCGATTCCCGCGGCTTCCATGGCTTTGGCCGGCTGTTGCGCACGGTGGAGAATACCGGCGGCAAGCACCCGGAGTGTGGGGCTTGGCTGTTGTTCTGCCAATGCCAGCGCATCGGTAAATTTGCCCTGCCCGGCCAGGTTAAGCATCCGGTCCGCCATTTGACTGAGGCGTAGCGACCGGAATTGCAATCCGCGCTCGATGGTGATGGTCAGGGCCACGAGCGAACAGCCTAAGATAGGGATCATCATCCACCCGCCACCCATGAGTAATTGAATCATTCTTGGCTCCCTTCCCTTTTCTTCGCGTCGCTTAACTGTTCAGGTCAAATTTAATGGGAATATCGACCCATTTGGCAATGGGGATGTTGCCATCCTTCGCTGGTTGAAACTTCCAGGTTTTGATGGCTTCTTGTGCCGCAAGGTCCAACGCCTCATGACCGCAACTTTTTCTAATTTCCACCTGGCTGGGAACCCCGTCGGTTGTAATCAGTGTTCGAACGATGACCGTGCCTTCCCATCCGGATTCCCGAGCGACACGTGGATACAGAGGTTTGGAGGAGGACACAATCATCGGCCTTGAGGTTGAGGATCCTGACGAAATTGGCGTTGGGGCTTTTAACGCCGGGAGAGCGGAGGAGCTTTGCGGGGGAGGAAGTGTGTGTTGGGCTAGCGGTTGCGGCCTGTTGAAATTTAAGGGAATCCTTGCGGGCGTTTGTTCCCGTGTCGGCGTCGCCGGTGTGAGGGGAGG
>JBGTLQ010000131.1:0-32343 GCA_041744075.1 Terrimicrobiaceae bacterium | reverse complement strand
ACACCAGAGGAAATAGCCACCTACAAAGTCGAACCCTATGTCGTCGCGGCGGACGTCTACGCGGTCGCGCCGCACACCGGGCGGGGCGGATGGACCTGGTACACGGGCTCGGCCGGCTGGATGTACCGATTGCTCGTCGATACCTTGCTGGGCATGAATCTGGAGGGCGATCACCTGCACCTGACGCCCCATCTCCCGAAAGCGTGGGATTCCTTCAAAGTCCACTACCGCTATCGCCAAACCGTCTATCACATCACGATCCTGCGCGTTGCGGGAGCTTCGTCCGAAACCGGTTTCCTGACCCTTGACGGGGAAGAAATCCAAGGAAAATCCCTGCCCCTATGCGACGATCAACGCGAGCATTTCGCCGAGCTGCGGGTGCAGGCTAGGGAATAGCCCTATGGCAGCACCTCAAATCCGCCAATAGAAGAAAACTTCGGGTGCGAATCCCTTGAGACGATTCAGACAGCCGAACGGGCTTGCCATCTGAAGCTCCCGCAGTTCGATCACCCTTGCAGGATCAAACACCGGCAGGGGCTCGGACAAGTTTCCCGATTTCAGGAGCATGGCGAGACGCGCGGCTTTGGCGGCTGCGATCTTGGCGTCCGGCAGGCGGAATGGTGTGAAAACCAGGTGGTTTGCCAGTTGGACAATACCGCGGCGGTAGAGACGGCTGGGTTCTTCCCCGTCTCTTGGAGCACCTTTCAGATCAAGAGCACAGATTTGAAATGCTGCCAAAATCAGGTCGTCGAGATAGTCAGAGTGAGAGCCAGTGAAATTGCGGTAGCGGGCTTCTGCGACGAAAGCGTTGTGATTGTCTTCCGCTAGAATCACCAGATCCCTCGCGTGGTCGTAGAGCTGGGCAATATCGAAGAGCTGCTTGATCACCTGTTGGCTGAACTGCGCGGTCAGCGGGACGCCGATGGAGCCGGGAGCGAAGGCGGTGAGTTTGTCCGCAAGCAACGATTCGAGATGCGGGGTCTTCACCACGATGGGTTCTACGATTTCCAGGAAGCTGGTATTGACCGGACGCTCGGTGATGTGCAGCAGCACGTTGGGTTCGGTGACGACATCGAGCAGAATGTGAAGTTCTTGGAGTTGCGTGGGCGACTGGTAGTGGAACCGATAGTGACGCCGACCTGGCAGGCCTCGCTCGCCACGGGTTTGTTCGTCCCAGCGGAGGAATGGGCTGTTGCCGAGCAGGCGGGTGAGGACGGTTTCGAAATCCATCGGTGCCGCGTTGCAAACGATGTCGATATCGATGGAAAGGCGGTTGGGCCGGGGCAGATGCAGCAGAAGAGCCGTGCCCCCCTTGAAGACGAATTCGAGATCCGTGCGGGCTAACAAATCGAGCAGGGTCAGCGCGAAGATCGCCTTTTCCAGAATGATGGGGTCCGCCATGCCGAGACGCGCCTGCTGCGCGACGATCCATTCCCGGGTGTGGCGGTCTGGCGGGATCATGGATTTTGCTAAATGATGCCGCCCAGTTTGAGGAGTTCGGTGGAATCGGTTTTTCGGCGTTCGGCGTAGCGCTTGAGTGCTGGGATATTCAGGCGGTAGCGATTGGAGAGGTTTTCGAAAACGTTTCGGAACTCGTCGAGATCGAAGAGGCCGAGTTTCTGGATTTCGTGGTGAAGATCCACAAGCATTTGCTCGATGGGCGCGTAAGTCTCCTTGTGATCGCTGCTGAGACGTGGGCGCAGGATGATCGTCTCGTCCTGCGTCAGGGCAAAATTCTTTGCCGCGTCACCGAGTGGATGAATGACTGTATGGTGGCCTGCATTCAACAGAACATTGGCCACGGCATCCATGGCATCACGATCCACCATCAGGAAGGTGGCATGGCGGGCTGCATGATGATGGAAAAACGTGGTGAGTTGGCACGTGCTCCAGATGGTGAATTCCAACAGCGGGAAATGATTTTTCAGGAGTTTTTCAAGTTCCGGAAGCGGTGGCGTTTTCAGATTGGGATGGAAGGCATTGCGCAGGTTGGAATACCAGCCACGCCCTGCATCGTGAATGCGGCCCTCGCGGGTCCACTCGTGGAGGTAGCGGTTGATGGTCGTTGCCTCATATACGAGCGCCTCGGCCTCAATGGTGCGCTGGACGGTGGCGAGGTCGATGTAATGGCGGTTCGGGCTGAAGAGCTTGGGCAGCAGCTCGTCGGCGAGGTAATGCTTGCCGTCGAGGTAGGCGAGCGCGGTTTCCTCGCTCTCTTCAATGGCGATCTCGACGGCGCGCTTGGCGCGTTCGAGCAGGGATTTGGAGTTGGCGCGTTTGGCGCGAGCCTCCTGAATCAGCGAAACGATCTTCTCCTCGGCTTCTTTTCCCGGGTGTTTGAATGGAAGTCCAAGAATGTCGGGAACAGAGATCGCTGGATACATGGACGCGCTGGTGTGCAAGTCCATGAGTTCGCAAATCTGCGGCAGTTTGAGATAGCACAAGAGAAGCTCCGGGGAGATGCCTTTTGGTGTGAGAACGGCGAAACCGGATGAAGCCACGGACCCGTGTTGTGAGTCCTCAATGATCGCGGTCAATCCACGGATCGGACGGACGGTGCTGGTTAGGACATCTCCCCGCTCGACATGCCACGTTGCCCGACTGGGGGCTTCGTCACCATCGATAATCGAATCCGCGATGATTCCGTCCGACGAAACTGCTCCGATTTCGAGGTAGTTGATTTGGTTCTTAGTGCTGTTGAACCGATCCTGCCTGAGATCCGAAACGTCGCTGATGCATTGGGTTTTGTCTCCGAGAAGCTGATAGAGCTCCTTGATGCGAGGCTGGAAGAATTCGGCGTCCAAGCGATCAGATTGGAACGCCTCGCTGGCGCGGGCTTCGTAAGTCAGTGGAGTTGGTGGATGCCAATCTTCAAGCTTGATGGCGGCAAGCAAAGCTTGTTTTGCTTTTTCGAAAAGAAGTTTGGATTCAGATCTAGTAGTGACTGATCGGTCAAAGATTCGTTCAATGGCTCCTTGAAAAGCACTACTGAGAATTGGGACGGGGATTAGGAATGCGTCTGGAAGCGAGAGGTGGAGCTGAACGTTTCCTTGAAACATCCGTAATGTTAAAGCCAACCCAAAGCGGCTGTTCAAATAAACGACAATGAAGGCACTTGAAAAAGTCTTCTTGGCTTGGCTCGACAATACGCATGCGATTGTATCCTGACTAACGTTGCATTCATCTACGGTTACTAGAGAGGCCGCCGCGTAGGCGGTTTTGGAAAGAATAAAGTCGTTTTTCCTCAGGGCCGTTTTTGATTCCTCGCTGTGAGCCTCGCTTGAAATGTATGCTAGGTTAGACTCACTAATGATGCAGTCCTTGAGATTTGAAATTCGAACAAAAGGAATTCCTTCTTCCAAGTATGTATCGGACTTGATATCAAAAATTCCTTTTCTGAGGGTCTTTGTGATTTCTCCGAGCGTGGTATAACCTCGGGGTTGTGTTTCGACCAGCTTTTGAGCAACGATATGCCTTTTTGAATAGTAGCCAGAATCAATTCTCAGTTTAATCGATTCTGAAACTATGCTGGTGAAATTAATTTCGTTGCAGTCCAGCCCCTTCAACAAAGCCTCATATTTGGCTTTGTTGAAGGGGCTTACCTTTTTCCCGGCGCGAACGAAAGGCCCTCCCGTTTGGCAAATTCCTGGAAGGCTTCGGCGATGCCGTCACCGGTGATGCCCTCATGACTGAAGAGGTCGTGCTTGACGATGAGGTGCCCGTGAGAATCGAGCACGTATTCGTCGAAGTCGGCGGGCACGGTGTCGTAATGGGACGTGGGATCCTCGACCCTCACGGTATCGGGCGTGGGTTCATTCTTCCCAAGATCCTTTTTCTTGAGGAAGATTTTCTCGCCGGAGTTGTCCTTGGACGGTTCCTGCATGGTGGCGAAGAAGATCGGGTAGTCGTCCTTCTTCGGGCAGAGTTTGGAATCCCATTTCTGAACGAGCAGAACGGAGGTCTTGGTGCCGGTGTGGGGCTTGAAGACATTTCCATGAAGGCCGACGACGGCGAGGATGCGGCAGTGCTCGGCGATGTATTCTCGGAGTTGTTTGTCCGAGGAGTTGTTGAAGCGGCCCTGCGGCAGGACGACGGCCATGCGGCCGCCGGGTTTCAGAAAGTCCAGGTTGCGTTCGATGAAGAGCAGGTCGCGGCCGACCTTGGTCTGATAGCTGCCACTGGATTTTTTCCCGAGTTCATACTTCGAAAGGATGCGGGATTCCTTGATGTCTCCGGCGAAGGGCGGATTTGCCATGAGGACGTCGAAACCGAAGTGATGATCGCTTTTGGGGTCGCGGCGGAGTTTTTTGAGCTTCGTCCAGCCCGGGCCATAGGTGTCGATCCAATCCTCGTCCTTGGTTTTTTCGTCCCAGCGTTCCCAGTCCAGGGTGTTGAGGTGGAGCACGTTGGTCTGGCCGTCCCCGGCAATGAGGTTTAGCGTGCGGGCGACACGGACGGCACGTTCGTCGAAGTCGATGGCGAAGACCTTCTCGTTGACGTAATCGGTGCAGCGGGAGGGTTTTGCCTCGGCGGTGAAGAGGTGACTTTTCGGCAGGCCCTCGTCGGCGAGGATTTTCTGCCAGACATGGAAGATGCTGTGGACAGGGAAGCCGCAGGAACCGGCGGCAGTGTCGATCAGGGTTTCGGTTTCCTTGGGATCGAGCATTTTGACGCACATGTCGATAGCGTAGCGCGGGGTGAAATACTGACCCTTTTCGCCTTTGCTGGATTTATTGATCAGGTATTCGAAAGCCTCGTCCACAACATCGAGATTCGAATTGAAAAGTTTCACATCCTGGAGGGAGGAAACGCAGATGGAAAGGTGGGAGGCGGTGAGTTCTATCTTGGAATCCGGGCTGAAAACGCCTTCCCACTTGGCTTTGGCGCGGGTAAAGAGGTCGGTGATCTTGGCTTTCAGTTCGCTCTCGGTATCGCCGTAGTTGCGGAACTCAAGGTGGCGTTTCTTGTCGCGACCGGAGGCCATCTCGTCAAAAAGCTTGGTGAAGATGAGCTTGAAGAGTTCCTCGAAGACATCGACGCCCGCGTTGGCGAGCACTTCGTCCTCCATTTCGAGGATGAGGTCCTTGAGGGACTTGCGCTCGTTGACGAGTTTGTCCTTTTTGACGAGGTCGGCGATTGTCCAGCGCTCGGTGAGGATGTCGGAGAGCTTCTCTGTTGCGCGGGGGATACCGGGCAGATCCTCGAAGTAGTTGGGGTCTTTGCGGTGGTAGTAAGAGATGGAGTCGCCATTGGTCCAGACGCCGATCGGTGCGCCGGTGGCATTGCAGTAGGACTTTAGCTGCTCCTTGCCGTCCTTGAGTTTGGGTTTCTTGAGCTCGACGAGCAGATAGATGGAACGCGGGTCGTCTTTGTCAGTGATGGCGATGTCCGCACGCTTTTTTTCGCGACCGAAGCTGACGGAATATTCGAGCTGGATGCGGTCGAGCGGGTAGCCGTAGTCGAAGTGGAGAACCCGGAGGTAAAGCTGGCGGACGGCTTCCTCAGGAGTGAGCTTGATCTCTTTTTCTCGTGAGAGGCAGGTGATGTATGGAGCCTGCTTGCCGCGAGTTTCCTTGAGGAAAATGGATTCTTCGAAGCTGGCGATCTGAGCGTCGGAGAACTGGGTGAGTTTGTAGTTCGAGTCCTTGAGGAGTTCGGAAAGAAGGGCTGTGGTGGTCTTCACGATGACCAGGAAGCTGCCGGATTATTCAGAAAGTATCCAGAAAAATCAATCGGTGTCACATTTTCAATAAAAGTGACAACAGATGGTTGGTGCGGGGCCACCGCGACCGATTTTCGCCGTCGGCTTTTGTCGGACGGCGGCAGGAGAAAGCGTATGGCCGAACCCTGACCACCGTTTCTCGTTCCCTATTGATGTATTTCTCCAAAGCTTGGCATTGTGAACGCCGACACTTGAACTCTGAGGTCAGGGTGTCGCGCACAATTTTGGGGTCAAAGGGGGCCAGATCGACGGGGAGCTACGATACTCATTTACCTCAATCCATCACGCCCTCATCCAGACCGTAAAAACGAAACGGAAACAACCCAAACACCATTATGCTAAACAAAGCCAAAACACTAAAGGGCTACAAGCTGGACAGCCTCGACGGGGAATTCGGGGCCCGGGGAACCGGCATCCCGGGAGCCTAAACTATGAAAACAAAATTCACTTCGCTCACCCAAGATTTTGCTACTGCCCTTGCGGCCCATTCCGGGCCGCCCTGTCTGTCGCTTTATCAACCGACTCACCGGCATCATCCCGGCAATCAGCAGGATCCGCTTCGTTTTCGGCATCTCGTTCAGGGGCTGGAACAATCACTCGAAAAACAATATCCTGCGGACAAGATTCGTGCGTTGCTGGAGCCGTTTGAAGATCTGGAACGCGACCACGAGTTCTGGAACCACACGCTCGATGGCCTTGCGGTGCTTTGTTCGTCCGGACTGTTTCAGGTGTATGTCTTGCCACGGCCTGTTCCGGAGTTGGCTGTTGCCGCCGACAGCTTTCACACCAAGCCGCTGCGGCGATTTTTGCAATCGACGGATCGCTTTCAGGTGCTCGGTTTGAGCCTTCATGACATCAAACTTTTTGAAGGCAACCGCGATGCACTTGATGAAATTGCGTTGGCGCCGGGCGTTCCGGGGACCATAGCCGAAGCCCTCGGCGACGAGTTGACCGAACCGCATCAAACGGTCGCCTCGTATGGCGGCACGAACCTGGGTGGCTCCATGCGCCACGGCCACGGAGGAAAAAAGGATGAAGTGGACATTGACGCTGACCGGTTTTTTCGGGCGGTGGACCAGGCGGTTTTGAAACACCACTCGCGTCCCTCAGGTTTGCCATTGATTCTGGCGGCCTTGCCGGAGCATCACGGAATGTTTCATCAGATCACCAAAAACTCCTTTCTCCTGGACGAAGGAATCAAAATCCATCCTGACGCGTTGCCGCTGGACGAATTGTGCAAGAAGGCGTGGGAAGTTTTTGAACCTCAGTATCGGTCGCGTCTGGCAAAGCAGGCCGAGGACTTCGCACTCGCGAAATCGAGGGGACTGGGCATGGACGAACTGCAAGAGATCGCGGAAGCAGCAGTGGCAGGCCGGATTATGACGCTATTGATCGAGGCTGACCGCGAGATCGCCGGGCGAATGGATGCGGCGACGGGGAAGCTTCAGTTGACCGATTTAAGCCAACGACCTACCGACATCGGCATGCCCGTCAGCCACGATGCAACGGGGAAGCTTAAGGTGACCCATTTAGGCGATCCGGAACTGGACGACGTGCTTGATGACTTGGGCGAACTGGTGTTGAGCAATGGTGGTCAAGTGGTGGTCATTCCGTCCGAACAAATGCCAACAAAAACAGGCGCCGCCGCGATCTGCCGTTTTTGAAGGAACCAGACACACACAACAAGCTATGAAGATCCAGATCAACACAGACAATAACATCGTAGGTAGCGAAGAGTTTGCCGCACTGGCTGAAGCCACAGTGGAAAGCACGCTTGGCCACCTGGCGGAACACATCACTCGCGTCGAAGTGCATCTCAGCGACGAGAACAGCGAAAAGGGTGGGAGTCATGACAAGCGCTGCATGATGGAGGCACGCCTCGAAGGTCACCAACCGGTTGCCGTCTCGGATGAGGCAGAATCGATTGACCAGGCGATCGATGGAGCGGCAGAAAAACTCAAGAGATCCCTTGATCACACGCTTGGGCGATTGAGTGACCATTGATGAACCCCCTTCGCCTGCAACCGTCTTGTTTGGTGGCTGAACAAATAGGTTCAAACCCATGCGAAAGTTATGGCTCAAAGTTAAGCAGTCCACCGCGTGGCGGATTCTCTGCCGCGCTTACGCCCGCTGGGTGGAAGCGAATGGCAAAGAGGGTGCCGCCGCCTTTGCCTATTACCTGCTGCTGTCATTCCTGCCGCTGCTCATCCTGCTGGTGACCGCC
This sequence comes from Terrimicrobiaceae bacterium, assembly GCA_041744075.1. Taxonomy (GTDB): domain Bacteria; phylum Verrucomicrobiota; class Verrucomicrobiia; order Chthoniobacterales; family Terrimicrobiaceae; genus JAJTZA01. The sequence continues at coordinate 24,397 of JBGTLQ010000131.1, read as the reverse complement.
GGATCGCTGTTCGTCGATCGCGACGTGGCGACGCAGGCGGTTGTGCAGTGGGTCAAACATTACGTGCCGCTGACCGGTGAACAGGAACACTCCGCCGTGGCGACCATTGGCGGCATGCTGGCGGCGCGGGGCCAGATCAACCTGGTGGTGATTCCATTCTTGCTGTGGAGCGCGATGCAATTGCTGGGCATGTTGATTCGGACCACGAACCGCCTCTGGCATTCCAAAGCTTACAATTGGTGGAAGTTGCCGTTGAAAAGCCTTGCCCTGGTCGGCATCACGGTGAGTGCCGTGTTGATCGGTATTTTGCTGCCCGGGATGGCGCGGATCTTCCGGGAATGGCTCACCACCGGGCTCGGGTTTCCCGGTTGGATGTTCGCCATGATTTTCCAGTTCATTCCGTGGCTTGTTTTGTTCTACGGGCTGATCATGATTTTCAAGCTGGCTCCCAGCCGGGCCACCCGGTTTTCCGATGTCTGGCTCGGCGCGCTGGCCGCGACGCTCCTGATCTGGCTTGGCGAATGGCTGTTCCTGCTTTACATGGTTCACTTTAGTAGCTTCAACGCCGTTTACGGTGCCTTGGGCGGCATCGTGGCGTTCCTGATGTGGATTTATCTCTCAAGCTGCGTCTGCGTGTTTGGTGTTTGCGTTTGCGCAGCGCAAGCTGAGGTTCGAGGGGCATCCAAAGAAGATCCCGGCACATAAGCAACCGGACCATGGGGTAAACACCTCATAGCATCCGCCCTCCCCGCCGCTTATTAATAGGTATGAAAGGTCATTCCCATTCCTGAGAAGGCAAGTAGCTGATTATGCCAACTGCTGACTCAAACCAAACTGAAATCATCCCGGACCTAATAAATGGTCAAAGCCCAGGCGGCACGGCGGCTTGGAAGCAGATCGTCATCAGATACCAGCAACCTTCCTGGTGGCGCGCCGTCTGGCAGCTTGTCAACACACTCATTCCTTATGCAGCGCTCTGGGTTTTGATGTATTTCTGCACGGCGGTGTCTCATTGGCTGGTGGTGCCGCTGGCAATTTTGACGGGAGGGTTCATGGTGCGGCTATTCATTATTCACCACGACTGCGGTCATGGCTCCTTTTTCAAATCACGCCGTGCCAATGATATTCTGGGTTTCATCACCGGCGTGCTGACCCTCACTCCCTACCATCACTGGCGATGGGAACACGCCGCCCATCATGCGACCTCCGGGGATCTGGACCGGCGGGGGGAGGGCGACATCTGGACATTGACGGTGGAGGAATATCTGGCGTCCTCCCGGTGGGAACGCTTCGCATATCGGCTGGTGCGCAATCCGGTGGTGCTTTTCGTGGTGGCCCCGCTTTACCTTTTTTTGATCAAGCACCGGTTCCCGGTGGCCAAGGCCAGCCGACGCGAGCGCCAGTCGGTGTATTGGACCAATCTGGGGATTTTGGGAATGGCGGTCGCGTTGAGCCTGGTGTTTGGTCTCAAGACGTATCTGGTGATCCAGGTGACGGCGACGATGGTGGCGGGTTCGGCCGGGGTGTGGTTGTTTTACGTGCAGCATCAATTCGAAGGAGTTTACTGGCAGCGCCACCGTGAATGGGATTATCTCGCGGCGTCGCTGCAAGGCAGTTCCTTCTATAAGCTGCCCAGAATCCTCCAATGGTTTTCGGGCAACATCGGGTTTCATCACATTCATCATTTAAGCTCCCGGATTCCCAACTACAACCTGGAGCGATGTCACAATGCGGAGCCGCTGTTTCAGACCGTGCCGCCCGTTACGTTTTTCGCCAGCCTCAAATCATTGACCTTCCGCCTCTGGGATGAACAAGAGCAAAAGCTGGTCGGCTTCGGCCATCTTCGAAATATCCAGCATGTTAAAACCCCATAGCCAAGTGACAGAATGTCGACCTGGAAACCAAAAGAGTCATCCAACCGTCAGTAAACAGCGCCTCAAGGAATTGCAGGCCATCCGTGCAGAACTTTGAGGTCGAATGCCATGAACAAACTCAAACAGCTCTGGAACACCCTGGGGAGCAGCTTTTGGTTTTTGCCCACGCTGATTGTGGCTGGCGGCATTGCGATTGCAACAGGCTTGACTCAAGTGGACACCGCCGTTGGCCAGGAGTGGATGTCCCGCTGGCCGCGGCTGTTTGCCGCCAGCGCGTCGGGCGCCCGCGGGGTTTTGTCCACGATCGCCGGCTCGATGATGACCGTGGTGGGCGTCACATTTTCGATGGTATTGGTGACGCTGGCGCTGGCTTCCAGCCAATACACCTCCCGGATCCTTCGGAACTTCATGCGAGACCGCGTCACGCAGGTTGTGCTCGGCATTTTCGCCGGCGTTTTCACTTATTGCTTGATCGTATTACGCACGATTCGCGGCGGGGACGAGGCGGGATTTATTCCGAGCATGGCCGTGGCTTTTGGCGTCGTGCTCGCGATCAGCGGTATCGGTGCGCTTATTTTCTTTATTCATCACATCGCTGCTTCGATCCAGGCATCGAGCATCATTGCTTCAGTGGCCAAAGAAACCCTGGAGGCGATTGACCAGCTTTTCCCGGAGAAAATTGGTGAACCGCCGGTGGACGAAGAAGAGGATCAGTCACCTCTCCCTCTTCCGGAACGGAGCTGGCAGCCCGTCTCGGCCCGGGTAAACGGCTACATCCAAATCGTGGATAATGCCACGCTCCTGTGCCTGGCGCGGGAGCACAAGACCATCGTGCGGATGGAGCGCGGCATCGGCGAGTTTGTGGTCGAGGGTACGCTTCTCGCATCGCTTGCTCTGGAGGAGCCGCCGTCAAAAGAGATCCTTGCCGACCTGCAGGCGGCCTACAGGATCGACCGCCATCGCGAGGTGAAGCAGGATGCCGCCTTTGGCATCCGGCAGCTCGTGGACATTGCTCTGCGAGCACTCTCTCCGGGCATCAACGACACCACGACGGCTGTGATGTGTGTGGATTATCTGACGGCAATTCTGGCGCGGCTGGCCTCTCGAAACATCCCTCTGTCGCATCGCTATGAGGAAGGGCAACTGAGAGTGATCACTATCGGGCCGACCTTTGCTGGCTTGGTGGCCAAATCATTTGATCAAATCCGAGGAAGCGCCGCAGGCAATGTCGGTGTGATGCTGCGGATGCTCGGGGCGCTGCAAACCATCGGCAGTCTCACGACCAACCCGAGCCGCCGCCGCACGCTCCAGCAAGAAGTGCAAGGGATTGCCGAACTGGCCGAACGCACCATCGAATCCCCGCGTGATCGGGAACGGTTCGAAAGCCGCCTGGCTCATGTGCGCGAGGCACTCGGGTGACGTGGAAGAAGCCAATTTCGCCAGTCCGAAGCCCCACTTTACGTAGGCGGAAGCGTACCATTCCCGAGACCCCTTCTGGCTGCACTTACCAACCGGGCTTGTTCAACCATGGGTGCAGTCAGAGGGATCGTTCCTCGTCTCCGCTACACCCTTTACCGTTCGGTCGTGTAACGCTTTTCCCTGACAACCAACTTTTGGTTATGGTTAGCCGTTATTTAAGAAGAACAAATTCATTTATTGGGAGTCGACCCGATGCTAAAGGCTCATTGTGCTTATGATCAACTTTTCAGTCCTGCATGAATTTTCACATGAAGCAGGATATGGTCATTCACCAAGTGTTGGCCAAGAAACCGGAAAAATTTTCCTGATCCATAATGACTACCAAAATCAGTGCGGTCCAATTCGAGCACACCTTGGCCTGTGATGTGATGACCATTGTCTTTGGTGGCGATCAGGACGGGAAATTCCAACTCACGGGTGATTCCGCATTCATGAGTTATTTATTTGTGAGATCGCAACCGATGATGCACGAAGAAGATGCTGACGCAAACAATCGGAATCACGAGCGTGATGGGGCCAATTCTTAGGAATATAATGCCAGAAATGATGGCCCCTGCCAAGTAGGCCAGCCATATCAGCCCCGCCTTCCTTGCAGACCCGGGCGGGTGGTTGGGTGATGTCAGCGTCGTACGACTGCCGATCCCATTGCCGAATGTGGCAAGCATGCCGGTGATATAAGTTGTGGTGGAATCGGCTTTCAGGCGGAGGGTCACCGCACTTTGCACGCCCATGGCGGCAGCTGCGAAGAAGATGAGCACTGCTGGTTTTGGAAAAAGCATCCAAAGTCCCAACAGCAGCCCGAGTAAGGCGAGCTCCAGCCAAAGGGCAATGGCCAGCCCGTTGTTCGCTCGGATTGCGATCAAGCGGGCCCCTCCAACGACCCCTCCCAGAAATGCAGCCACCGAGATAGCCGACTCCATGCCATTGGCAAAATCTCCTGAAGCAATTGAGGTCGCCATGAGGATCGTGTTGCCGGTCTGTGCTGCCGTCAGAACGTTAAAGGACAAAATGATCATCGCATCCACCCCGGCTCCCGCGATGACCAAAAGAAAAATCGGAAGCGATGCCGCTGCTGGTGCTGACGATCCCTGATCCAGCTTTTTGTCACTGTGCTCGGGCAGTGTGGGTGTGTGATTAAAATTGGGTAAGGTCATGGGTTAAATCCTCATGTTCGAGAATCTTAAATCAAACATCAAACTAACAAGAGACAAGTGGGCGGGCAAGGGACTGCCCAGCCCTACCATCAAAGGGGCGCTTCGCGCTCGCGCCAGCTCCTCCTTCGCTAAAAGCTATGGAGGACACGTCGATTTTACCTGTGGTAGGGCGTGGCAATCTCCACCTCCGCATGAAGCTACGGCGGGACAAGCCTTGTCCGCCCACTTTTGCTTTCCGCGCGCGAAGCAATAGAAAGCCGGCCCCGCAGGCGCGGGGCCAGCGATCCCAGGGTGCAATCATCCACATGAGCCCGGCTAAAACTTTTCTGCCCTTGGACCATGGAATCGTTCATGATTTTTGTATGCCAATCCCTGAGGTCATGCGTCTGATTTTTCTTTCAGCAATCTGGGGTGGGTCATTTTTGTTTCTGCGAATCGCAACACCGGAGTTTGGCCCCTTCGCGGTGGTGTGGTTGCGAGTCACCCTGGCGGCTGTTTGTTTGAGCCCGATTCTCCTCCGAAAGCAAAACCGTCAGAGCTTGCGATCATGCGGGCCGGGAATGATTGTGATAGCGCTGCTTGGTGCGGCGATCCCGTTTTCGCTTTTGTCGTATGCGACATTATCGCTTGAGACAGGCACCACGGCTGTGATCAATGCGCTCACGCCAGTCTTCACCATGTTGGTCACTTTGGCATGGGTTCGACAATCGCCGACCCGCTGGCAGGTCTTGGGCCTTGGGAGCGGCTTGATGGGGATTCTTATTTTGACATGGGCTGAGCTCTCGTTTGAGGTGGGTGGTGGCGGCTGGGCTGTGGCTGCGGCCCTCATTGCCACCATGTGTTATGCTGTGGCCACGAACTTTCTTAAAATTCGGATGCCGGAGGCGTCAGCCCAAGCCGTGACTTTCGGATCCATGGCCGGCGCAAGTTTGGTTCTCGCTCCGCTGGCCTTCTTTTCCTGGCCGGAAAAAGCGGTTAGCTCAGGCTCATGGGTGGCCGTGGTGCTCTTGGCGGTGGTGAGCACGGCCCTCGCTTACCTGATTTTTTATCGACTGATGACACAAGTGAGCGCGTTGGCAGCAACCAGCGTGACCTTTCTTGTGCCTGTTTTTGCGTTCCTCTGGGGAGGACTGATACTCGGAGAATCTATTAGTTTTCAAACCGTGATTGGAATGGTCATTGCGATGACCGGAACTGCTCTCACCCTTGGTCTCTGGCCACGAAAGAGGAGTCGTGCGGAGCCGCGCTGAAGCCCCAGCAGAGTGGGGTGACAACGTGCACGCGTGTGATTGGATCGAGCGATCCAAGGCGCGAGAGGACAAGCGCATTGCCTCGGTTGCTCCCGCACCCTTCGCCCTTACGGGCTGCCTTCGGCAGGCTATCTCCGGCCCTCCCGGTCCTCCGGTTCCAAAAGCTTGCGCATGCCCCGCAACCCTCCTTGGCGAGAAGCGTCTTGGACTGCGGTCGTCCTCTACCGCTTTGGACCTGTGGAATTCGCGATGTAACGAAAGGGAAAGAAACTCGTTCCGAGTTCCTCTACGTTGAGCCATGGGATCACGGCTGCAGGGCGCTGAGGAGTTCCTTGAGATCGACGGTTCCGATGGTAGAGCTGGTGTCGCTGAGGGCGTAGGGGAGGATCAGCCGTCCTCCATGGACCATGGCTCCGCAGGAATAGACAACGTTGGGAACATATCCCTCGCGCTTTTCACCGGTGGGTTCGAGGAGGGGTTGTTGGAGGCTGCCAATGACGCGGAACGGATCCTCCAAATCGAGCAACATCGCACCCAGACAATACCGTCTCATGGGTCCGACCCCGTGCGTGATCACCAACCAACCGGCCTCGGTTTCAATTGGGGAACCGCAATTGCCGAGTTTAACAAATTCCCAAGGCTGGGTGGGTCTGGCCAAAATCTTCGGGTCATTCCAAAAATGCAAATTGTCAGAGAGCATGAGCAGAAGGTTCTCATCATCCTGACGCGAGATCATCGCGAAGTGGCCATTGATGCGGCGGGGGAAGAGGGCCATGCCTTTGTTTTGCACGGCCTGGCCATTGAGGGTTCGGATCCGGAAATTTCGGAAATCGGTGGTTTCGATCAGTTGGGGGAGAATGGCCCGACCGTTGTAGGCCGTGTAGGTTGCGTAATAACAGACCCATCCATCAGCTTCAACAAAGCGTACAAACCGTGCATCTTCGATGCCATTGCTTTCGTTGGCGGAGACCGGAAAAATGATACGTTCCGAGAGGGCCACGGACTCTGGAAAATGGACTTCATAGTTCGAGCTGGCCAGCCATTTCACACATTCAGTCGTTCGTTCAATCTCGCGGGCGCGGCCACGGGCGGGGGATTGGTTCATGGCCCGTTCCAAATCCTCATGGGTAAAATCCTCGCTGAGGGGTTCCATGATCCGCTCCGAGATTTTATTTTCAAAGCCCATCTCCCTCAGTTTGTGCAAAAAGATGGTTTTCCGGTACGTTGGGTTTTCTTTCACATCGGGCGCAATCACCAGAGGAGAAACCCCATCCGTGGTGATGGAGCCATCCGCGTGGAGCAGTCCGGAACGGAATTCGATGGACGAGATATGTCCTTCCCCGGTGGCCCGCAAACTCAACACAAATCGTAGGGCACCATCCTCCACGCCCGACTGATCCGGGTGGGGCACGATGGAGGGGTTAAAAAGGGCGGCTGACTCGAGGGCATATTCGCCGGAGAAGAGGGCCCCGATGTAGAGCTGACGTGGTAATGACAGCGAATGGTCATGAAAGCGGCCCCGCACCAATGCAAAATTTCGTCGCCAGGACGTTTCCAAATCGATATGACGCGTGCTGAAGTCGGTGCGCAAAATATGCAGCTGGGCTTCCACTTCGGTTTCTCCGAGCGACAGGGCACGGTCAATGACGTGATCCACCTTCTCCGGGTCTGAGGAAATGAAGGGCCGCACAAGGACCCGTTTGCTGTCTGGGCGAAAAAACACGCCGGTTTGGTGGACTTCAATCATAAACGTTCTGCCTGCTCTGCCCGCCGGATTTCGACAAGGGATAAATAAAATGCCAGGCTCGATTCGGCGCCTTGATTTTGATTCAGGTGATCCTGAAGCAGGGCATCCCGACAACCCCCCGTTGAATAATCATAGAGGGGCTGACCCAGATCATTTCGTCCCAGAAACCAATCGAAGCATCGCCTGGCTGCCGCGTGCCAATACGGGTCACGTGTGACAGCAAAGGCCTCCAGACAGGCTGAAACCATCGCGTGGGCTTCGAGGGGTTGTTGATCAAAGCGGGCTTGTTCGCCTCCGCGCTGCCAGAATCCCCGACAACCAATCGGCGCAAAATATCCATCCGGGGTGGTTTGTGCTTCGAGCAACCATTTGAGGGATTGGAGGCCAATCTCCAGAGTTTCTCCTTGAGACGTCCAATGACCGCTTAAGATCATTGCGTGACAAAGCTTGGCATTATCATACGTCGCAATCCGTTCAAACCATTGCCAATCCGGGGTGGCATTGGCTCGGTAGAGATCCAGCAACATCGAAGTGAGCGTCTCACGCATTTGACCAACAACCCGATCTCCAGAAAGTGTGCGCAGATATTCGTGAATGGCGATGATGGTGAAGGCCCAAGCGCGTGGGGAGCTGAAGCGGGCCACGGGTGGCAGGCCTCGTTGGAAGAGCAGCGCGCAGAGGTTGCGGTGACCCACATTTTTTGAGCGCCCAAGGGCGGTCGCCACAGCCCACAAGGCTCGCGCATGACTATCCTCCGAGCCATGAAGTTCGAGCCATTCGCGGGAGTAGCTCATAAAATTCCGGAAGCGGCAGGTGTTGCCATTAAAGGCATACCAAAGAAACGCGAGGTAACTCCCGGAAAGCCGTCCAACCTCCTTGGAAATTCCTTCCAACTCATCCAAGAGCACTGTGAAAATAAACGCCCGAGCACAATCATCGGTGCAATATCCTTCATGGAAATTGGGAAGATTGTAGATCGCATGCTGAAAAATGCCGGTGTGATCACTCATCGTGAAGAGATGATCGAGATTGAGTTCGGGCAGAGGCAACGCGGCCTCGGTCATGATTTCCGCCGCCACTTGGCCGGTGCTCATACTCTCCCGGGCCCGTCCGAAACTCTCCATGTATCGGCGTGCGGCCATGGGCCATATCATGTCCCTCCCCTGCTTCCATGCCCGTTTGCGCATGGCGGTCATTCGTGTCGGCTTCGAAAGAATGTCATTGACCCCCGCTGCGATGGCATCTGGATTCGCGAACGGCACAAGGATCCCTCGATCTTCAGCCAACAACTCCTCCGCGTGCCAATAGGGCGTGGAGACAATCGCTTTGCCGGCCCCGAAGGCGTAAGAAAGTGTCCCTGACGTGATCTGGGCCGCATTCAAGTAAGGAGTCAGATAGATATCGGCCGCTCCTATGAATTCTTTAAGCTCCTCCATCTCGACAAAGCGATTGTGAAAGATGACCTGGTCTGAAACACCAAGATCTTTCGCCAGGGTCTCCAACTTCGTGCGATACTTTTCTCCTTCTGACGCCAGCAGGTTGGGATGTGTGGCCCCAAGGATGATGTAAACCACGTCAGGGTTTTGTTTCAAAATTGCAGGCATGGCCGCGATTCCGTGCTCGATGCCTTTGTTCGGTGACAAGAGCCCAAAGGTCAACATCACCGTTTTCCCCTCCACCCCAAACTCGTCCTTGTAAAAATTCGAGTCCATGAACGGGATGTCGATGACTCCATGGGGAATCAAATCGATTTTGTCTGACGCAATCCCATAAACAGTCTCCAGCAAATGACGTCCGCGATCGGCCATGACGATAAACCGGTTCGACAGCGCATCGAGTTCGGTCATCACCTCCCGCTGGTCGGGGCTGGGATCTTTGAGGACCGTGTGCAGGGTCGTGACCACGGGCATCCGCACACCGCGAAGCAGCTCCAGGAGATGACTGCCGGCCGGTCCGCCATAGATCCCAAATTCGTGCTGCACGGAGAGCACTTCGACGTTGTTGATGTTTAGGAACTCTGCCGCCCGCCGATAAGAATCCAGTTCCTTTTCCTCAAATTCGAAGCGCACCCGGCTGGGGTAATCATACCCGCCCTCCCTGTCATTCACCGAACCCACAATGCATTTGATCTTGGGAAATTCAGTGGCAATGGCCTCGCAAATGCTTGCTGTGAACGTGGCGATGCCGCAACGACGCGGGGTGTAATCCCCGACAAAAGCGAGGTGGGTGGTGGTCGGCGGTTTTTCCATAAACGAAGGAATCGCGTACCGCACAGGCAGCGGCCCTTTCTTTTCCATAAAGAACCGGACCTTCCACGAATCGCCACCATTCTTAGCCCCGAGCCTGAAATGTCAATGTTTGTTTCTCAGAAAATAAACGGAATTCCCTGACTATCAAAGGCTTGCTTCTGTTTTGACAGGTAAGTTTCTGACAATCTCTCAAAGCCACCTGTTGCACGAAATACTTTGAGGAAGTCGTTAACGCCTTGGGTCATTTCCACATCGTCCTTCCGCACGGCAACCGCCCATTCCTCGATTTGCAGTGGCTTCAAAAGGGCTCGCGTTTGGTCAGGGTGTTGTTGCCAGTTGCTCCACACACTCATTTGGTCATAAATAAACCCATCCACCTTGCCTTGGATCACCTCGAGAACGGCGGCATTCTCCTTTTCGACGGGGAGGATCGTGGCCTGCTTCAGGTTTTTGCGTGCCCAGACCTCGCCGGTTGTGCCCTGACGCACCACATAGGTCCGCCCGGCTTCGTCAATCACCTCCTCGATGTCGCTTTTTGCACCTGCCAAAACACCCAGTCCTGTTTTCAGGTAGGGATCTGAAAACCCAATGGATTGTTTGCGCTCCTCGGTCACGGTCATTGAACTGATCACACAATCCAGTCGTCCTCCTTGCAGGGAAGGGATCAGCCCCACAAAAGGGATGTTTTCGATTTTGAGCGGACGTCCCAGCGAATCCGCCAACCCTTGCGCCAGTTCCACACTCACCCCGACAGGCTCCCCTTGGTCATTGATTGTCTCAAACGGTGGATACGAAAGGTCCATCCCCACCACCAGCGGCTTGGGCCCCGCAGGTCCGCCACAGCCCATCATTCCCAAACCCAAGATCATCGCGAACATTCCAATTTTCATGGCTGACATTCTATGGGATGTGCCTCAAGTTTCCAGACTGGAGTTTGGGTGGTTGTGAAATTGACGTCGAGGAACTTGGAACAAGATTCTTTCTTTAACTTCATTTCCGCGATTATGTTCCACGTGGAACATTTTCAGCTCCTGTGCATTCCAGAAGAGAATAAACCATGAAGAGCATGAAGATAGAGACCGAGGCGAGGAGTTTACAGACTTGGCATTTAAACGGCTTTTATGATCGTGTTTACGGACATGCTGTTGGTATCCCTTCATGCTCTTCATGTCCTTCATGGTAATTTTCAGGCTTCGGAAAGAAACAGGTTCCCTGTTCCTCTACAGGCTTAAAGTCGGTGAGTGTGGGAGATGAATTGTCAGTAACTTAGGGAATTTCTGGGATTAAGCCTGTCAGTAAAACCAAGAACAGGCAAAAGAGACCCACCTATTCGTCCAACTCACAAACTGCGCCCAAGTTATTACCAACCCGAAATCGGTGTGGAACACTGATGTTTCCTTGCTGGAGCACAGGTTGCCTGAGTTGTTCGCACACATTAAGAAGAAGAGAAGGGATAAAATTTTATTTCTTTCTTCATAAGGTTGGGAACAAGTCCAAGGGGAAGCGTGTTCCACGTGGAACGCGGGGAATCCATTCACGTTTGGACTTGAGGTAGCCCCGCTCCTTCGATGGGGCGTTGATGGAGGAGCCAAAGCGGTAGAGGAAAACCGCAGTCCAAGACGCTTCGCGGCAAGGAGGGCCGTGGATCATGCGCCAGCATTTGGAACCGGAGGACCGGAGATAGCCTGCCGAAGGCAGCCCGTAAGGGCGAGGGGTGCGGGAGCACCCGAGGCAATGCGCGTGTCCTCGCGCTTTGGATAGATTGAGACAACCACAGGTTAAACCTATGTGATCATGCCCCTTCAAAGAAATCGCCTTTCCAAACCCTGAGTCCTTTTCTATCGTCTGGCTGCTTTGATAAAAACGACTGGTGAAAAAATTCGGGATGTTCTGAAGATCGCAGGATGGATCGTTGCGCCGCTTGCATTTATCCTGGTGGTGTTGATGATTCTGCCCATGGGTGTTCCGACCTTTCCACCGCCATTAGATCAACGCTTATCGTTCGAGCAGGCTCTGACCGCATTCCATGACGTGTCAGAGCGCGATCGGTTTTTTGTGAACGATGTCTGTGTGGCCACGCTGATGCATCATGACAGGAAAACGCCGCGTGTTTATGTCCTCCTGCATGGCCTGACCAACTGCCCGGCGCAATTCGAAAGGATCGCCAAGGCTCTCTATGCGGAAGGTCATAATGTCATGCTCCCGCGCATGCCATTTCATGGGCTTGTGAACCGACTATCTGATGAGCCTGGCAAATTGAGGCTGCGAGGTGTTGCCGAGTGGGCTGCTGAGGCCCTGGAGATTGCGCATGGGGTGGGGGATGAAGTGATTGTTGCCGGGCTGTCGGTGAATGGCACAACGGCGGCATGGATCGCGCAGAAACGCCCTGACGTGAAACGCGTGGTCATCATTTCGCCCTTTTATGCTCCGCCTGGGATCCCATCCCAACTTCAAGGTTCTTTGGGGCGGTTGCTGGTCCGCATGCCGAACTTATTTTTGTGGTGGGATCCTCAGCTGAAGCAGGAACTGCCAGGACCGCCTTATGTCGCACCTCGGTTCCCTACTCGTGTTATTGGGGAATTTATGTTACTCGGTTCTTATTTACAGAAATCAGCAGGAAAATCCGCGCCTGCCTGTCGTCAGATTCGTGTGCTCCTGAGTGATGCCGATAAGGGCATAAATCTCCCCTTGGCAAAAGCGTTCACAGCGAGATGGAAAAAGTGGCCAGATCGTGATGTGGAGGAATTCGTCTTTCCTGCTGACCTCAAGGTGCCCCATGACATGCTTGATCCCCATCAGCCGGATCAGCAACTGGAGGTTACTGAGCCTGAGCTGTTGAGGATTTTGATGGAATAAAGTTAACCACAAAGACCGCAAAAATTACAAAGAGAGAGGGATACTGACGTAGAGGAACTTGGAACAAGTTTCTTCAGATGATCGAAGCAGAAAAATGTTCCATTTTCCTCTACGGGTTGGGTGAGGCTCAGTGTTACAATTGGCAGCGGTGAAGAATCATAAGTATTTAACATATAATCACTTACAACAAATACTTTGTGTTGTGGCGGTGGAAAAATGTTCCATATTCCTCTACGACGTTCTTTAGTTGGCATTATGAAAGTGGTCAACATCCAGCATGCGAAGACGCACTTGTCGAAGTATGTGGAAGGAGAGAAGATTGTGATTGCCAAGGCAGGCAAACCTCTTGTGCGGCTCGTTCCATTTCAGGATCAAGCGCAGCCTCGGGTTTTGGGAGTCTTGGCTGGTCAGGTGAGAGAGTCGCCGGACTGCTGGTTAGCCGATCCTGAGAATCTTCTGGTGGTGTGATCGCTGTTGTTCGAACTAGCCCTTCGGCTTGTGGGCTTTTTTGGTTTGCATGGCCGGGTCTTCGTACGGGCCGGCGGAATTTGCCAGATCAACTTCTTCGGCGGGGAGGAACGGTTTGAAGCGGTGTTTGTCAATGGCTTTCATGTAGGCTTCGTGAGGGCTGACTTTTCCAATCACAAGTTGTTCCCAGATGGCATCATCCATAAATTGCATGCCATCGCCTCGGCCGCCGACGATCACATCCTGCAATTTCTGGGTAGCGCCTTCGCGGATAATGGCCGCGACGGCGTTGTTACAAACAAGGATTTCGTTCACGGCGACACGACCCCCGCCATCAGCAGTTTTTAGCAACAGCTGGGCCACGACACCGCGCAATGATGCAGAAAGCATGGTGCGAACCTGCGCCTGTTGGTCGGAGGGAAACACGTCAATCATACGATCCACGGTTTTGCGGGAGTTGTTGGTATGCAGCGTCCCAAAAACCAGCAAGCCGGTTTCAGCTGCCGTCAGCGCCAACGAAATGGTTTCCAAGTCACGCATTTCACCAACGAGCACGATGTCAGCATCTTCGCGCAGCGCGGCTTTCAAGCCCACCGGGAAGCTCGACGCATGTTCCGGCACCTCGCGTTGGGTGATGATGCTTTTTTTGTTCTGATGAACAAACTCGATGGGCTCCTCGATGGTGACGATATGACGCGAATAATTCACGTTGATGTGGTCAATGAGGGCCGCGAGCGTGGTGCTTTTGCCGGAGCCGGTCGGGCCGGTCACCAGCACAATCCCACCGCGCATCTCCCCAAACGTTTTGATCACCGAAGGAACCCCCAGCTCTTCGAGGGTCTTGATCTTTGTGGGAATGATACGAAACACCGCCCCATAGCCGTTCGTCTGCTTCAGATAATTGCAACGAAAACGATTGTCCGCATCCATCTCATACGCAAAATCCAAATCCCCCGTCTCCTCAAACCGCTGCCACCGCGAGGGCGAACAAATCTCGCTGAGCATAAAAGAAATCTCTTCATGCGTCAGATCGGTTTCACGAATGGGGATGATCTCACCATGACGGCGAATCTTGGGGGGTTGTCCTTCTCCAAGATGCAGATCCGATCCTCCGGATTCAATCAACACGTCGAAGAATTGCTTGATGTAGGCCATGACGAATCTCTGTAGCAGGTTTTGGTGCCGGACGCCAGCATCACATTTGCGGGGGCGTCCATTGCTGGGAACGGCGAATTCATTCGCTGACCGCACTGTGCACCGCGCGAAGCGCGGGTCGAGTGAGATCGGCGACTAAAGATCGCCGTTCCGAAATGGGGACTTCAGAAAACAAGCCGCTTCTTCATCAGATTGCGGAGTTTTTCGAGAATGTCTGGTTCTTCCTTCAACGTGACAAGTGGTTCGAGCTCTCGAAAAATGAGGCCCGTATCGAGCTTGCTGCCTTGGCGCATGAGGATCGTGTCCACGTCCAGCCAATCACGATCCCTTGAAGCGAATGCTTTGTGAACGATTAAATCCTCGGCGATACATGTCGTGATTGAGGATCCATTAGGAAGATACCATGCGGTAGCTCGTCCCACACTGCGTATCTCGAAGTCCAAGCCTCCCAAGGAAATGTCAATCCCAACACCGTTGCCAGCACGAAGGAGCAACACGCGACGTGAAAGAGCAAATTCTCTCGCTTCAGGATATCTCGCTTCAAAGTGGGAGAGGAGAAAATCAGTCCACCTTTCATCTTCAACAAAGCGGGTTAGCAGACTGAGATCCGCATCATTCGTGAAACGAGGTTCACCCCAACGTTGGATGGCAAGCCCTCCAATGAAACAAAATTGGGCAGCTTCTTTCTCCAGCAAACACTGGACCTCCCGGGCAGCCTCAAGAACGGCGTTGAGTTGCATGGGCTTTGCGGAAGCAATCTTGTTGGATGATGAGTCCATGGCCAGTCTCGCGCTCTGGAGACCTCCAACTTTCAACCCACCCCATGCCAAGTTTGTTAAAAATATGAGCGGAACTCGATTCATCCATCGCCCGTAGCTCCTCCCACTTAAGTCGGTCAAGCTCCTCACCAGCCTGTTTCCAGTTGGCAACCCAAGCTTTCATTTTCTCGCGCTCTTCGTGAGACATGATAGCAATTTAGCCCTGAAACGATAGAAAGGGAAGCTCCTACTCAGGCGGCTTTGCTGCCAATTTTTAACAAAGCGCCATTCCGCCCTTCATAATCCCCCACGGAGTCGCAGAGGAGATACCTGGGAACGGCGAATTCATTCGCTGATCGAAATGTGTGCCGCGCAAAGCGCGGGTTGGGTGAGCTCGGCGACTGAAGATCGCCGTTCCGAATGTCGGGGCTGTGCCGGATCGTCTTTCGTGGTAGGGGTGTCTCCCTGAGGCGACTTGTCACGACGGAGGCTTTGCGAAGTTGGACCGTCGCGTGAAGCGGAACAAATGGGCGGTCAAGGCTTGTCTCGCCGTAGGCCTTGCGAAGGCGGAGACTGACACGCCCTACCCATGGGAAGAACGACCTGTCCTCCAAAGCCTTGGCGAAGGAGGGGCTGACGCAAGCGCGAAGCGCCTCTTTGGTGGTCGGTCCGGTAACAAAACAAAAGGCCGGGCACTCTCGCGAGGCCCGGCCCTTTGGGGTTTGATTGTTAAACGTTCGTCAGATTAGGCCCGTGTGCGGCGACGAATTCTCATGAGAACAAATCCAGTACCAAGACCGATGAGGGCCACGGTGGTGGGTTCGGGGATGGCCGTACCGTTTAATTGGACATTTACTACGTTTGTCGAGGTATCAAAGCCACCAGTTCCTCCAGTTGCTGTTCCCCCATAACCGTAAAGACGAAATGTAGTAGCGACATTCCTGTTTGTTATTCCAGTGATAGAAATGGTATTCCCAGTTGTAATAGATGCAGACAATCCCGTCACAGACCCGATATCACTGGCGAATGAGTCAATGGATGACCGAAGTGTCACCGATGTCGGTCCAGTATTGGATCGATCCCAGCTGAAAACGAATGAAGTCAAACTGAATGATGCACCCGCATTTGGCGTAACGATAAACTGGATGTAGTCGTTGCCTGCGATTGCATTTGCCAATGTTGAGTTTGTTGCATCTCCGGTGTCCCACCAAGCAGAACCGCCAAACCTATTTCCATTCGCCGCCGGGGTAACTCCACCCCCTAAGGTAAGGTTTGTAGCGGAAATATTAGTATTGTTGAAAACGCTTGGTTCTGACGTCTCTGTGCCCAAATTTCCGAATGTATTCCATTGAAGCAAAATCTGCGCATTTGCCCCCGAGAGCGAAATCGCCGCGAGGCCGATGATTGTGAGTAGTGTTTTCATTTTGGTTTTTTCCTTGTTTTTGTCTGTCGGCTTTGCTGATTGGGGAAATCAGATGGGCTTCGGACGGGTTTTGTTTTTGTGGTTATGTCGATTACGATGAGGATACGTAGCAGGATGCCTGCCAAATTCTCAAAAAAAACCTGTTGTTTCTTATCTTCAGGTTTCTCCCACAGCCTCGAGCCCTGTGGGTGACGTTGTACCGCAATAGTTTCCACGGCTAACCACCCCAAAACAGCCAGAGATGGTCGATTGATGTCTACGTATGTTTAGGTGGGTGAGGGGGTTTTACAACCAGGAGATTGTTACAAATTTGTCACACATGAGATGCATCCAAAAGCGGAAGCAGGCTGGGGAACCACAACCGCAGGCGAGAGCCGGAGATGGACGGCCACTGTTTATTCCAATGCAGCCGTCAAATGACACGGAAAACACGGATTATTCGATAGCCATGCATGAGGCGGTTGAACCACTGATGGAAACTGATAAACTGATAATACCAAAGGCCTAAGAAGAGCACTGCGCCAACCCCAAAGCCTTCAGTTATTATCCATTTTCCGAAATGCCTCCTAATCAGTGTTCATCAGTCAATCAGTGGTAAATCCTCTCTCCTCCCTTGACGAATCAACCTGGTCAGACCAGACTTATATTATGAAAGTCATCAATGTCCAACAGGCAAAGACCCATCTTTCGCGGTTGATTGATTCCGTGGCAGCTGGGGAGTGTATTTTATTGGCCAAGCATGGCAAACCGCTGGCAAAATTGTCGCCCTATTGCCCAGAGAAAGAAACACGCCCGCTGGGGGGTTTGGAGGGGCAGATTCGAATCTCGGATGACTTTGATGAGGAAGACCCTCGGATTAAAGCGCTGTTTGAGGGCGTATGAACTACTTACTTGATACCCATGTGTTCCTTTGGATGTTGTCTCAAGCGGATCGGCTGAGCAAGAAAGCCTGTGCAGCCATTCAAGATGCGGATCACACCGTTTATGTGAGCGCGGTGACGTCCGTGGAAATTGCGATTAAGTCGGCCCTTGGAAAGTTGGAAGCGCCGCTGAATCTCTCTCACGAAATACCCACCAGAGGACTTCGTGAACTCCCTTTAAAGTTTGAGCACGGGGAGGTGATGCGTCAGCTCCCCCCGCATCATAGCGACCCTTTCGATCGCATGTTGATCGCGCAAGCAGCCCATGAAGGGCTCACGCTGATCACCCATGACAAAAAGTTCGGGGCCTATGAGGTGCCGATTCTCTGGACGTGATGCGGAGGGAGGATGAGAGGCATTTTTACCACTGATGGACTGATTCACACTGATAAAACCAAAGCCTTCAGACATGATTCAGTTTTCTGAAATGCCTCCTCATCAGTGTCCATCAGTGTCCATCAGTGGTACAAAACTCTGAAATTCCGAAAGCCATCCAGACTGAGAGATTAACCACGAATAACTCGAAGAGCACGAATGTTGGAGGGCTCTTCAGAAAAGAAACTTGTTCCAAGTTCCTCTACGTTTCTGCATCCGTGGCATCTGTGGTTGTTCCGCTCCTCCTCCATCAAACAAAAAACCCAAGATTGCTGAACGTGGGGAATCTGCGTAGGGTGGTAGGCTCTTTATTTTTGATGACCACGATTTTCCATACTCGCCGCACTGTTGAACAAGTTGAAGAAGGCACGGAGCTTGCGCCGAAGTTTGATGCGCAGGGCGTGATTCCGGTGGTGACGACCGACCACGAGACCGGCGAGTTGCTCATGCACGCGTATATGAATGCAGAGGCATTGGAAAAAACCATTGAGACCGGTGAGGCGTTTTATTGGAGCCGGAGCCGTCAGGCCCTTTGGCACAAAGGGGCGACGAGTGGTTTGGTCCAATATGTTGAAGAGATGCGGGTGGATGATGACCAAGATTGCATTTGGCTGAGGGTGCGTGTGGGGGGCTCGGGCGCGAGTTGTCATGTCGGCTACCGGAGTTGCTTTTACCGGGCCGTGCCCGTGGGTGCAGAAGCGGGTGGACCGCTGGCATTCCTGGAA
This sequence comes from Terrimicrobiaceae bacterium, assembly GCA_041744075.1. Lineage (GTDB taxonomy): Bacteria > Verrucomicrobiota > Verrucomicrobiia > Chthoniobacterales > Terrimicrobiaceae > JAJTZA01. The sequence goes on along the minus strand of JBGTLQ010000131.1, from coordinate 5,964 downwards.
GCCTCCAAAACCTTCGACCCCAAAGACGTTTACGGAGATGCCCCCAACCCCACCAAGCTCTGATGGGCGCTGGGTTTTCCAAAGGCATGTGGTCTAGGAAAAATAGGTCCTATAGGGCCCATAAGACCTATAGGACCTATAACTCTCCCCTCACTCGATGACCCCGCGCCTTTACGACACCTTCACCCGCAGTGTGCAGCCGCTGTCTCCCATGGATGGCAGCACCTTTCGGTTTTATTGCTGCGGGCCGACCGTTTATGGACCGGCGCATGTGGGAAATTTTCGGACCTTTGTGATGCAAGATGTCTTTCGTCGGACCTTGGAAGTGCTTGGCCTGCCGACCCGACATGTCCGCAATATCACGGATGTGGATGATAAAACAATCCGCCAGTCCCAAGCCGAGGGGCGCTCACTCACCGAATTTTGCACGGAGTGGACGGAAAAGTTCCATCGCGACTGCGCGGCATTGAACGTGCTGCCGCCGCATGTTGAGCCGGGAGCGGTGGAGCACCTCCCTGACCAAATCGCGCTCATCGAGAAACTCATCGCGGGGGCACATGCGTATCAGGCCGCTGACGGATCTGTGTATTTTCGGATCGATTCCTTTCCCGCGTATGGGGCGCTCTCGCGATTGACGGAGCGGACGATCACGACGACCTCGGCGCTGGCCGATGAATACGAACGCGATTCGGCAGCCGATTTTGCGTTGTGGAAAGCCCGCCGACCCGAGGATGGCCCCAATTTTTGGCCCTCGCCATGGGGGGAAGGCCGCCCCGGTTGGCACATCGAGTGCAGTGCGATGGCGATGAAGCATCTGGGCGAATCTTTTGATCTCCATGGTGGTGGGATCGATCTGGTGTTTCCCCATCACGAAAACGAAATCGCTCAAAGCGAAGCCGCGACCGGAAAACCATTCGCCCGTCATTGGTTTCATGTGGCGCATTTGCTCGTCGAGGGCCAAAAAATGAGCAAGTCCCTCGGGAATCTTTACACCTTGGAAGATGTGGTGGCCCGTGGTTTTACGAGCGAGGACATGCGATACGTCTTGTTGTCCGGGCATTACCGTCAGCCTCTCAATTTTACCTGGGACAGCCTCTCCGGTGCCCACAAATCTCTGGGCCGCCTCCGCCGATTCAAAGAACGCCTCGGCCAACCGGCCGCCGCGCCAGGTGAAAACAATCCCTTTGCCACTGTGGTGGAAGCGCTGGCCGATGACTTGAATACGCCCGATGCTTTGGGCCGACTGTTCACGGTCGTGAAAGAATTTTCTGCTGCGCTTGATGCGGGGCGTGTCAGTGACGCCGAAAAACCCGAAGCGGCAGCCGGTTTTCAAAACGTGATGGAGGCTCTTGGTTTCACGCTTCCCGCCGAAGCTGAAGCCACGATCCCTGACGAAATCCAAAAACTCGCGGACGAGCGTTGGCAGGCCCGCACCAACAAAGATTGGGCCGCTTCGGACCGCCTGCGCAAGCAGCTTGAGGAAAAGGGTTGGAACATGAGGGATGGACGTGACGGCTACACGCTCTCGGCCATCGTATCAGGAGAAGACGCATGAGCTCGATCCTGGAAAAACAAACCGAATTTGCAGAAAATCTTCAGCTGCTCCCCGACACCGAGGAACGATTCAATTACCTTCTTCAACTCGGAAGGCGTTTCCCGGCGATCACGGATTCGCAGCGTGTTGAGGAAAATTTGCTGCCGGGGTGCATGTCCCAGCTGTGGTTTTGTCCGGAATTCAGGGACGGGCTTTGTTATTATCACATGGATGCGGACGCGGCCATCGTCAAAGGCGTCGCCGCGATGCTCTGCTCGCTCTACAGCGGCGAAACGCCTGAAGCGGTTGTGGGCCACGAACCCACGTTTCTTGAAGAAAGCGGAATGACCATGCACCTGTCCTCCCGTCGGCTCTCCGGCCTCGGAAATCTGCGCGGCGCGATCAAGGCCTTTGCGGCAAAACAGCTTGCTTCTGCAACGTAGAGGAATTCGGAACGAATTTCTTTCTGATCACCCCAATCCCCGCTCTTCCAGGTCCTCTTCATCCCAGCCCAAAAGGTGGCCGATTTCGTGGAGGAGGGTGATGCGCACTTCCTCGCGGAAGACGTGTTTATCTTCTTCAGAATAATCCCACAAATTTTCCAACCAGAGCCGGATGTGGGGAGTGTCATGGGGTCCGGGATCGAACAGCCCCAGCAAGTCGGGATCCAGGCCAGCGTGAAGGTCCTCAGCGTCCGGGCGTTTTTCCAAAAGCACGGGGACACGGCGGGCTGCTTCTCGGAGTTCCTCCGGCAGCTCGTTCAGCGTGGTGGCCACAACCTCATTTGCGACTTCGGATAATTTTTCGAAATTCATCTGATTAAAAGTGAGGGAAATGGGAGAAGTCGGCCCCGCAGGCGCGGGGCCAGCGGTCCCAGGGCTGGTCTCTGCCATACTCTCAAAAGATGGGGCGCTGTCTTGTCAGAGTCACCGTTCGAGTCTATGTAATCGGCATGTCTGAACGCAAACATGCAAATCCGCTGCGCGGAGGGTTGTTGAACCGCGCACTGCCCGAACCCTGCACCGTGGTGATTTTTGGAGCGACTGGTGATCTCACCCACCGCAAGTTGGTGCCTGCGCTTTATAACCTCGCCGTCGAAGGAGCCCTTCCCCAATCCGTGAATGTGGTGGGTTTTGCCCGCCGTGACAAAACGGATCAAATTTTCCGTGAGGAGCTTGGAGAAGCCACGCGGAAGTATTCGCGTCAATCGGTGAATGAAGAACTCTGGGCCAGCTTTTCGGATTCGATTTTTTATCATCGCAGTGCCTTTGATGATGCGTCCGGGTATGTGTCTCTCGCCGAACGCCTGAATGCTCTGGATGCCGAGCGCGGCACGCGGGGAAACCGCCTCTTTTATTTGGCGGCAGCGCCGGACCAATTTCAGGTGATCTTGGAAAATCTTCGCGAGAGTGGATTAAACGTGGCGCCTGCCGGCGGTTGGGCGCGTGTGATTGTCGAGAAACCCTTCGGAACCGATCTGGATAGCGCACGGGCTTTGAACACGCTGGTGGAAGGGTCGTTCCCGGAATCTGAAACCTACCGCATCGACCATTACCTTGGCAAAGAGACCGCGCAAAATCTGATGGTCCTGCGTTTTGCGAATGCGATCTTCGAACATCTATGGAATGGGCGGTATATCCATCACGTTCAAATCACCGCCAGCGAACCGCTGGGCGTTGAGGGACGCGCCGGGTACTACGAAAAATCCGGAGCGCTTCGGGACATGGTTCAAAATCACTTGCTCCAACTTCTGTGTCTGACCGCGATGGAGCCGCCGGCGGGACTGGACGCGGATTCGATCCGTGACGAAAAAGTGAAAGTCCTGCGCTCGCTTCGACCCCTCACGGCCGAAACGGTCAGAACGCATGTTGTCAGAGCCCAATACGGCGCAGGGGCCATCAATGGTAAACGCGTCGCGGCGTATCGTGATGAAGAAAATGTGAACCCGGAATCCGTGACCGAAACGTACGTGGCCCTTCAGATCAACATCGACAACTGGCGGTGGGCGGGCGTGCCATTTTTTGTCAGGGTCGGCAAGCGTCTGCCAAAAGCTGCCACCGAGATTGCGATTCATTTTAAAGGCGCTCCGCCGGTTTTGTTTAATGCGGCATCGGATTCGCCGACGGACAATGTGTTGGTGATTCGGATTCAGCCCGATGAAGGGATTTCGTTGCGCATGAGCGCCAAGGTGCCCGGTGCGGCTGTGCGGGTCGAGCCGGTGAAGATGGATTTTCACTACGGGACAAGCTTTGGCAAGGCGACCCCCGAGGCGTACGAACGTCTGCTCCTTGACGCGATGAGCGGTGACCCGACTCTCTTCGCGCGCCGGGATGAAGTCGAAGAGGCTTGGAAATTTATTGATCAGATTCATAACGCCTGGGAATCCGATGCCTCGGACCTTGCTGTTTATTCGGCAGGTTCGTGGGGACCCACGGAGGCGGATGATTTGTTGGCGATCCATGACGCCACATGGAGGAGGCTGTGAGCAACTCTGACATCGAGGGTGTTGGGCTTCCTGTCGAGATCGGGAGGATTGACCGGGAGCTTGGCAAGCTATGGGAGGAGGCTGGCGAATCCAAGACGCGGGCGTCGCTCATTAATTTGGTTCTCTATTTCGAAGACCCGACCCAAGTTCAGGCCAACACGCAGCTGATCGCGGACATTGCCACCGAACACGCCTGCCGCGCGATCCTGATTCTCGCGGAGCCTGGTGCCTCCGAGAACCTCGCCAAGGCATGGATCAATGCCCATTGCCACTTGGCCGGGAAACGTCAGATTTGTTCAGAACAAATCACGTTCCACCTCGCCGGAGAAACCGCGCAAGCCCTGCCCAGCATTGTATTTTCGCATCTCGACTCCGACCTTCCCCTTTGCCTTTGGTGGCAGGCTCCCTTTCAACACACCATTGACGAGCAGCTGTGGTCCTGGGTGGATCGTCTGGTGTTTGACAGCGCCCAGTGGGAAGAACCGCCCGCATCCTTTGAAACGATCAGGAAAATTGGTGCGCTTGGTGAGGGGCGCACCGTTCTCGGCGACCTGAACTGGGCCCGCATTCTTGAAACCCGCATCGCGATTGCCGGGCTTTTTGATCATGCCGTGGCGCTGGAAAAACTTTCCAAACTCGAAACGATCACCATCGACCATGCGCCCGGCCACCGCACCACCGCGTTGTTGCTGATTGGTTGGCTGGCCTCGCGCCTCGGTTGGAAACTCCAGCCCATGTTGGACAAACCGTTTTTCCTCGCACCTTCCGGAACGCATGTGCGGTTTGATCTCACCGAAAAGCCTGGCCCGTCCATCTCCCGCTGCCTATTCACCAGCGGCGAGTGCGAGTTCCTGCTCAACCACTGCAACGAACGCAATTTTTTTGAGGCCACGGTCAGTTGCCCCGGTTCACAAGAACACCCCCGAATCACCAAAGCCGGACGCGACAAACCCGCTGACCTCCTCCTCTCAGAACTCGGCCGCGGAAGCCGTCACGGCCACTACCGTCATGCCCTTGAGGCGGTTCTGCCATTGTTGTGAGGGCCGTGGGAGAAGGAAGAACCTGCGCACGCTGAAAAAAGTTTCTTTCGAAATCCTTTCTTGCTTTCCAATCCAGCTTACTCGATAGGGAGGGCTGGTTGGTTCACCAATTGTGCACAACTTATCAATGATGAGAAATTCAAAAATATCCGCGAAAGGCTTCACGTTGGTGGAGTTGCTTGTGGTGATTGCTATTCTGGCCGTTTTGACGGGGTTGCTCATGACCGGGATTAGCGGGACAAAAGAGCGCTCAAAAACCGCGAAGGCGACGGCAGATCTGCAACAAATTGGCGCGGCAATGCTGCTTTTTGCTGGTGATAATGAGGGGTTCTTCCCGGTTTCCGGTGGCACTATCCCTTACGGGCAAACCGATCCTCAGACTGAGAAACCATCCTGGCAGGAACAGCTTGATTCTTACCTCGAAACAAACCGACGATTATTTGGAGGAGCAAATCCCATTCCGTTGGGTGATGGAAATTACCGGGCCGCCTATTTTAATGGATCCCGCGCGGCTTATGAGGAAGCCATTAGCGCCGGGGCTCAGGAAGGGTTTTTGCCTGTTCAGCAAAACCGTATCCAATTTCCGTCCAAATACATTCTGGGTGGTCAGATCGGGTCCTTCAATTTTGAGGAGGAAGATGCCGATTGTGACAACTTCACTCAGGAACCCGCGTTTAATGGCAACGTGCTCAAAACGCCCGGCTGCGTGCTCTTTGCAGATGGACACATCGGGACATTCAAAACGTTTGACCCTGCTTTGATGATGCTCACCTACTTCTTCGTGTTCGGAGTGGTGCTGCAAAGCCGCTTTGGCAACGATCCCAGCCGCAGCGGGTTTGCGCTCTACTTTCTCGCCGGCATGATTCCCTGGCTGGCCTTTGCCGAACCTGTGGCGCGCGCGCCGC
>JBGTLQ010000130.1:0-14161 GCA_041744075.1 Terrimicrobiaceae bacterium | reverse complement strand
CGCGCCCGAGCCGGATTCGGTCATCAAGCCCGGGTATTTGAAATGAGTGTCGCTTGGCCAACACACAAGCTCCGAGAAATTGCAGATATCCGTGTCAGCAATGTGGATAAGAAAACGCACGCCAGCGAGAAGCCGGTGAAGTTGTGCAACTACATGGATGTCTATTCCAACGAGTATGTCACCGGCAGCATCGACTTCATGGAAGCCTCGGCCACTTTGGTGGAGATTGAGCGTTTTGGTTTATCGGCAGGGGATGTAGTCATCACCAAAGACTCGGAAACCCCCGACGACATCGGGATACCAACAGTGATCGCAGAGGATATACCCGGTCTTATTTGCGGTTACCATTTGGCCATGATCCGTCCTGATGCGGGCCGGATTGATTCGGTTTACTTGGCCAAGCAACTTTCGACTTCGCAGGCAACTCGCTATTTTTCATTGCATGCAAGCGGATCGACTCGATACGGCCTGCCGATTGGAGCGATTGAGGCCCTTGAGATTTCCACTCCACCCAAACCCGAACAAGCCAAAATCGCCGAGATCCTCTCGACGGTGGACCGGGCTATTTCGCAGACGGAAGCCCTGATCGCCAAGCAGCAGCGCCTCAAAACCGGCCTGATGCAGGACCTGCTCACCCGTGGCATCGACGAACACGGCCACTTCCGCTCCGAACAAACCCACCAATTCAAAGACTCCCCGCTGGGACGGATTCCGGTGGAGTGGGAGGTGAAGCCATGCGCAAGCATTTGTAGTCAGATCGTGGTTGGGATCGTCATTCGCCCTGTCCAATACTATCGACCGGATGGCATCCCAATGCTGCGGTCTGCAAATGTCAAAGAGAACCGCATCGATCCCGGCAACCTTGTGTTCATGTCTGCAAAGGACAACGAAAAGCTCGCAAAAAGCCAAGTTGCAGAAGGTGATCTTGTTACCGTCCGCACCGGATACCCTGGCACTACATCGGTTGTCCCGCCTGAATTCGATGGATGCAACTGCATTGACATTGTGATTTCCCGGCCAGATCGAAATCAGGTCCGACCCGACTTTCTGTCGATCTGGATCAACAGCGACCACGGAAAGCGTCAAGTGCTGGAGGGGCAAGGGGGTCTTGCTCAACAACACTTCAATGTCGGTGCAATGAAGAGCCTGCTGGTCAAGGTCCCATCTATCATCGAACAAGAACAAATCGAAGCGACGCTGCTTAAACAATCGACCGTCTTGAAGGACTTGGAAAACAACGTCGCCAAACTCCGTGTTCTCAAAACCGCCCTGATGCAAGACCTGTTGACCGGCCGGAAGCGCGTAACAGCATTAATAGAAACATAAAACATATGGATCCCTCCACAAAAGACCACCTATCCCAACTCGATGGCCATATCGGTTCCAGCAACCAATCCTGGCTCTTTGGGGCTGGCATAAGCTTTGGTTCTGGCATTCCTCTCATGGGGCCGCTGACCGAACGAGTATTCAAGCGGGCCGAAGTGGATGGTAGCCAATGACATCGAAGCTACCAATCATCATCGCAAACCTACTTATTCAGTGGCAAGGGGAACCTTCCAATTAGTGCCGCCAACCTACCAACCCATTAATATGTTCACCTGGATTCCAATTTACGAAGAAGCCGCCAAGCGACTGCTCGCCTACAAAGATACGAACCAACAGTTGGTCGAGGTGATCGCACAGATGCGTGAGAACGGGCTTAAAACCATGTCGGTCATTGATCAGGGTAAGGATGGTTCGAAATTTCCGTTAAAAGAGATCGATCCATTCAGCTTCCTTGCCAATTTCAATCGAGGAACAACGGATTCCAACCGGATTGCACTCTGGGAATCCTTGAAACAAAGCTGGACTCTGGAGTCGCCCCTACCGGAGGATTTCTCCGGATTGCCGGTGGCCAACCCCATGAGTTCTTGGCTCATGCCCTACGAAAAGAGACGCGTCCCGGGGCATGTCGCCACTCTTTGGAAGTTCTACGAGCACATCATGAGTTCAAGTCCTGATAGCTTGGACACCGACCTGATGGAGGAGGCTTTACAACTTCGCAGGGTAGGACTCGCCAACTTGACCATGGGAATGTTTTGGGCTCGACCCAAGGTCTGGGTTTCTTGCGATAGTAAGAATGTCGCGAACGCAAAAAAGAAGGGGATCAATAGCCCGGAAGCAACGGCAGTAGCATACAAGGCCTGGGTTCTGGCAGTGATTTCGGATATTGGCACCAGTATCCCGGAATTTTCTCACGAAGCACACGTAAGTGCGCAGAAGCAAGGGGGCACCCCTGAGGTGGATTCGGATTTAGCCTCTCCTTTTGATAAGATTTTTGCCGATTTGGAAGAAGCCAACGTGTGCCTGGATTTTCTAAAAACGCTTATCACGCATCTCCAGAAGGGCGAGGAGCATGACCCCCGTGTTGTCGTTAGTTTGCTGCCTCGAAGACCGATCATCCGTTTGAACTACGGTAACTGGGTCATGTGCTCCTTCGGAAGAAATGGGATGTTCGAGGTTTTGTCGCGCAAGGATGGTCCACTGATGAATTTGGCTCTCAAGTCGTGGGATTTCAAGGAACTCATCGATGGACATCCCTTTTGCATCGCACGCTTTGATCGCGAGGTCATCCCAGATCCAGAGACTTGGCCTGCTGTGAAAAGCACTCTCGATGATGTGCTGGGCCGATTCCAGAATTGGCGTCAAAGCAACTATTCGGCTTCCCATTCACCTAAGACTTTCAAGGCCATTTTTGATGACGACTTCCGCGAGAAATTTCTCACACAGGGCCTTCGAGATGGGGCATCCAGTGGTGGACATCGTCCTAGCTCGTGGCTTCTTGCACCTGGAAACAATGCCGACCAGTGGCAGGACTTCCAAAACAATGGCATCGCGGGTATGGGCTGGAATGAGACCGGCGATCTCGCAGAGCTCGAAACCCCCGAGGATTTTCGTGAAATCGTTCGAAAAATGCATCCCGACTCCGGAGCTTCAAAAGTAGGAAAAATGCTCCGCGACTTCGCAAAAATCATCCAGTCGGGTGACCTTATTTTTGCCAAGGAGGGGAAAGGCGCGGTCGTGGGCTACGGCATTGTGGAATCCGATTACTACTTCGATCCGGCAAAGGAACCGTTCAAGCACCTGCGAAAAGTTCAGTGGAGGAGTCTAGACAGGCTGGAAATGCCCGAGGGAATCAACCTGCCAATCCAGACGCTCAGCCCTATTGACCGACGCCCAGAGTTGATGGACGTGCTCTCGAAGCACTACGGCTTGGAAGAACCCGATCCCGTCGAAAGGGGAATCTATACCAAGGAGGATGCTCTCGTGGACCTGTTCATGCAGGAGACGAAGCTGGATGCCATCATCGAACTGCTGAAGCGCAAGAAGAACATCATCCTGCAAGGTGCCCCAGGAACAGGGAAGACCTTCGTGGCAAGGAGGCTGGCCTATTTGCTCATGGGCCTTGCCGATGAGAACCGTGCCCCAATGGTGCAGTTCCACCAGAGCAGTTCATACGAGGACTTTATTCAAGGCTACCGCCCGGTTGGCAAAGGCGGTTTCGAACTGATGAACGGCACTTTCTACACCTTCTGCAAGGATGCGCTCGACGAGCCAGACAAACCCTACGTGCTCATTATTGATGAAATTAATCGGGGTAACCTTTCGAAGATTTTCGGAGAGCTCATGATGCTGATTGAGCCGGACAAACGAGATGAGGAATACGGGGTGCCATTGGCTTACGCAGTAAATCGAGATGAGCGTTTTCACGTTCCAGCGAACGTTTACCTCATTGGGACTATGAACACAGCGGACCGATCCCTGTCGATGGTCGATTACGCTTTGCGGAGGCGTTTTGCCTTTATCGAATGCGATCCTGCGTTCGATTCCCCTGGTTTCCGGGAGTTTCTGGAAGACTGCGATGTCCCTGATGCGCTGATTAACGCCATTGTCTCACGGATGGTCCAAGTGAATGCCATGATCGCCGCCGATAGCACGAGCCTCGGGCGCGGCTATAGGATCGGGCATAGCTTCTTTGTCCCCGCCAAGGACTCTGGCCCTGACCAAATTCTGATCTCATACAAAGATTGGTATGAGACGGTGGTGGAATACGAGATCTTGCCTCTGCTGGAGGAATACTGGATTGACGATCCTGCCTCTCTTGAAACCGCACAAGCGCTTCTGCGGGAACCCATCGGCATTTGATAAACATGGCATCCGCCATTCCCATCCAAAACCTCTATTACCTGCTTTCGTATGCCTGGGATTTGTTCCGTCCCGGCGAGCAGATCGATATTCCCGCCAACTCCTGCCCCGATCTGGCCAATCTGCTGGCGAAAGTGCTGGCTTCCGGAATTCACGGCATCGCGCGAAGTGGCTTCGATAAACGTTATCTCGAACAGACGGACGTCATTTCCAGACTGCGGGGCCGGGTGCTCGTCATGCCGAGCTATCGGCGGGGAATGCACCTCAATGGTCGGATGCAATGCGAGTTCGATGAACTGAGTTTCGATACACCCGCAAATCGAATCCTGGCCGCCACCTGTCGTTCTCTGCTGAGTTGCCGCGAACTGACTGCCGAGAACCGGAAGTTTTTACGCCATTCCTCCAGCCTGATTCCCTGCGTAAGTTCGGTTCGAGTCACAGGTTCCTGCTTTCATCGCGTGCAACTCCACCGCAATACGCGGTCCTACCGTCTGGTGCTGAGCGTTTGCCGCCTCATTCATCAATGCCTCCTGCCCGAAGAGGAACCCGGACAGCACCGATTTCGTGACATATTGCGCGACGAGACCGTGATGCACCGCCTTTTCGAGCATTTTGTTTTCTATTTCGCCAAACGACACCTCCACGGCGCGAGTGTGTCGGCCATGGGAATCCAGTGGCAGGCCAGCGAATTTTCGGCCGCCACCGAGGCACTCTTGCCCGGAATGAAAACTGACGTCACCGTCGCCTGGCGAGACCGAAAGCTCATTCTGGACTGCAAATATTATCCCGATGCATTAACTTCCAGTTCCGACCCCCGATTCGTGTCGCAAGGATTCCATTCATCGAATCTCTATCAACTGAATGCCTACCTTACCAACAAGGCCTCCACCCAAGGCTGGGAAATGGTTGAGGGAATGCTTCTTTATCCCACCAACGGTTACCACTTGGAACACTGTTTCGTTCTTCATGGCAAGCATCGGGTCCGTATCCAAACCCTTGACCTCGCTGCGTCTTGGCCCAAAATCGAAAGGGATCTCAAATCGTATTTTTCTGAACCATGCGCTGGAACGCCAGCTCGGCGATGAACTGAATCGTAACCTGCCATGACCTCGAAACTCCCAATCAACCTCGAAAACCTTCTGCGCCAGCCGCAGGTGGAAGGCAAGCGGATCGAATCTGCACGGGTATGAGCGACATCGAATCTCAGCACACCGAGTGGAAAGAGAACTGGCGAGATGAGCATTTGCGCTGGGTGAGTGGCTTTGCCAATGCAGAGGGCGGCACATTGGTGATTGGTAAAAATGACCTTGGCGAAATTGTTGGTCTGAAGGACGCGAAAAAGTTGCTGGAGGACCTGCCAAATAAAATCCGCGATTTGCTTGGCATTCTTGTGGGGGTGAATCTGCAACACTCCGGCAGCAAGGCTTTTTTAGAGATTGTCGTCGATGCCTATCCAAACCCGATTAGTTTTCGTGGTCATTATTATCTGCGGAGCGGCAGCACCTTGCAGGAGCTGAAGGGGGCATCGCTGGATCGATTTCTGCTTCGACGGCAGGGGCGCACTTGGGATGGGGTGCCCGTGCCGGGTGTGAAAGTCAGTGACCTGTCTGGGTCAGCCATCAAGAGGTTTCGCGAGTTGGCTGCCAAAAGCGGGCGACTGGACCCTGCGGATCTCTCGGCCTCGGATGCGGCTCTGGTTGAAAAGCTAAAACTCACCGAAGGAGCTTACCTCAAGCGAGCTGCGTTACTGCTTTTCCATGAAGACCCCGAACGATTCGTAACCGGGGCATTCGTAAAAGTCGGATTTTTCCGGTCCGAGTCCGATTTGGCCTATCACGACACTCTCCATGGAGATCTCTTTTCCCAAGTGGAACGGACAATCGATTTGGTGCGCACCAAGTATCTCAAGGCAGCGATCACTTACCAAGGCATTCAGCGGATCGAGCGCTACCCGGTGCCGGACGCGGCATTACGTGAGGCGGTGCTCAACGCGCTGGTGCATCGGGATTACGCCGTGGGACCTCCGGTTCAAATCCGAGTCTACGAGGACAAGCTGAAGATCTGGAACCCAGCCGTTCTGCCGGAGGGTTGGACGTTGGCACACCTGCTGGGTGAGCATTCATCCTCACCATACAACCCGGCAGTCGCCAATGCCTTCTTTCGCTCTGGCGAGATCGAGGCTTGGGGGCGTGGCATCCAGAGGATTTTCCAAGCCTGCCAGGAGGCAGAAACGCCTGTTCCGCTCGTGCGCTACGAACCAAACGATCTGTGGTTGGAATTTCCCTATGGAGCGGATTACCTCATCGCCCTGCGTGGCGAGACCCAAGCAACAAAGATTACCGGGTTGGATGAAAAGTTGGATGAAAAGTTGGATGAAAAACTCGGCGTTCGAAGGGCGTCGATTCTGGAAATGATTCATGCCAATCCAAAAATCACGGTGACAGATTTGGCCGCACGCTTGGGCATCAGTCGCACGGCAGTCGATAAGAATATCCAATCGCTCAAGGCCAATGGATGGCTGAAACGAATCGGTCCTGCAAAAGGCGGGCACTGGAAGGTAACGAAACAACCTCGTAAATGACATCGACCGGCATTTCCAAAATCATCAAGGCCATGGCGGCGAACGGTTCGCCCGCGCCGGAATTTGAGACCGACGACGACCAACCCTATTTCCTCATCCGCCTGCCGGTGCATGAAAAGGCGGCGGCATGGGCGGAGGGTCTAGAATCCACCGAACATGCAGCCGATCATGTTACCGATCATGTCACCGATCATGTCACCGATCATGTAGGACGTCTGCTCGTGGCCTTGGATGGCGAGATGTCCCGCGCCGATCTGATGGCTGCCCTGGAAATCAAACACCGGGTGCATTTTTCCGACACTTACCTGCGACCGGCGCTGACGAGCGGTTTGGTCGAAATGACCCACCCAGACAAACCCATGAGCGTCCTCCAGCGCTACCGCCTCACCGAAGCCGGGAAGCGCTGGGCAGCCAACCACACCACTCCATGACCTGCTTACTACCCAGAAAACCACCAAGGAAACTAACCAGAGATTTCGGTGAAAACTTCGGTAGAAACTTCGGTGAAAATCCTTCGTCGGACCCGGAGTTGACCCTTGCGGACGTGGCCCAGGAAATCGGCCTCACGCGCCGGGCTGTTGACATGGCCAGCTCAAAACTCGTCAAAGAAGGACATCTGAAATATGTAGGTCCTCAAAAGGGCGGTCACTGGGAGGTCAGCGAATCGCCATGAGTGCCAACCCAGCCAAAAAAGGGAACCCCATGCCGCGTAAGCCCGCCAAACTGAAGGCCCCCAAAGCCACGCTGGATTTTACTGCTTTGGTGGACGCCATCCGGCAAGTGCATGACCACAGCTCGGCTGTAGTCAACCGGGTGGTGAACACGAGTCTGACCCTGCGCAACTGGGTGATCGGTGCCTATATTGTGGAATATGAACTGCGAGGTGCCGACCGGGCCAAGTATGGCGACCGGATCATCGAAAACCTCGCGGTCGCTTTGCAAAAACATCAGGTTCCGACGTGTGAGCCCTCTCGGCTTTACGCATATGCCTCCTTTTTTCGTTCATATCCTCAAATTCTGAAAACCGCGATTCAAGCTTGGCCGCATCTTTTGGCCTCGGACTCAGAAATCCAAAATGAGATTCTCCGGTCGCTGACCGGAAGATTGGAATCCGGCAAAGGCGCTCCGATAATTCTCCGGCCAGCGACCGGAAAATCGGGTGATGCGAAAGACGCGCGCTCGCAGCCAGGGAGCACGATCTATTCATTGCCAAGTAAAAAGCTCCTTTCCAATCTTTCCTACACCCACTTCGAACTGCTCATTGCCATCACGGATCCCTTGAAGCGCGCGTTTTATGAGATCGAGTGCATCCGGGGAAATTGGTCCGTCCGCGCCCTCAAGCGCCAGATCGCCTCACTCTATTTCGAGCGCTCCGGGCTGTCGTTGGACAAGGAAAAACTTTCTGCGATGGCGAATGAGGCGGCGGAGAAGTCCGAGCCGAAATTGGCGATCCGGGATCCCTACATTTTCGAGTTTGTCGGCCTGAAGCCGAAAGATGCGGTGGCGGAATCCGATCTGGAGGATGCCTTGCTCGACAACTTGCAGGAATTCCTGCTGGAGCTGGGTCATGGCTTTTGTCTGGAGGCCCGTCAGAAAAGCCTTGTGATCGGCAAGACGCGGGGGATCGTGGATCTGGTGTTTTATCACCGCATCCTGAAGTGTCATGTGCTGGTCGAGCTGAAGGTGGATGAGTTCCGACACGAGCACATCGGCCAGCTCAACGTGTATGTCGAGTGGTTCCGGAAGAACATGATGCAGAAGGGCGACAACCCGCCCATCGGCCTGCTGCTCTGCACCGGCAAAGATCATGCGTTGGTGGAATACGCGCTTGCCAGCATGGCCAACCCGCTTTTTGTTTCCAAATATCAGCTCGAACTGCCGAGCAAGGAGTCGCTTCAACGGTTCCTTGATGACAAACGCAAGGAGGTGAGTGGTGAAATCTGAGGCCGCCCAACTCCGCCTCGACGAGCGGAACCATGTCGAGAAGCCGTTGCTCGACCAGTTGGCCGGGCTGAGCTGGGAGATCATCGATCTGGATGCCAAGCAGCATCCCGGCGACAGTCACCGCGCAAACTTCACCGAGCTGGTGATGCTGCCGGTGCTGCGGGCGCAGTTGAAAGTGATCCAGCCGTGGCTGGAGGACGACCAGGTGGAGGAAGCGGTCAAATGCCTGACGGCCAGCTTCCCCGGTTCAAACCTTCTCCAAAACAACCAGCATGTCTTCCGCCTATTCCTTGAGGGGACCAGCGTTTCGGAGAATCGTCAGACCGGGGAGAAGAGCCCGACGGTGCGCTTCATTGATTTCAACGACAGGCGCAACAACCGATTTATCGCGGTGTGCCAGTTCAAGGTGCGCATCCTAGGAACCGAGCATCACATTATCCCGGACATCGTGCTTTTTCTCAATGGCCTGCCTGTGGTGGTGGTCGAGTGCAAATCCCCGAAGGTGAAGGAGCCCATCCCCGAGGCCATCGATCAACTCCTGAGATACGGGGAGCAGCGGGGTGCCAGGGGGGAAGGCAGTGCCCCGCTTTTCTACTATAATCAATTCCTGATCACCACCTGCCGCCAGGAGGCGAAATTCGGTACCATCACGACCCACAACGAAAAACAATTTTTCCGGTGGGCGGATCCGTTCCCCCGCACCCTCAACGATCTCGACCACGGTAGCAGCAGCCCGAATGACCAGCAGCGCCTTGTCGCCGGGATGTTGGATCATTCCAACCTGCTGGATCTCATCCGCACGTTCACGCTCTTCAGCACAAACTCGAAGGGGGAAATGATCAAAGTGGTGGCCCGGTATCAGCAATTCCGCGCGGTCAAGCTGGCCGTGAAGCGGTTGCTGGAGGGAAGAAACCCGCGCGAACGCAGCGGCATCATCTGGCACACCCAGGGATCGGGCAAATCGCTCACGATGATGTTTATGGTCCGGGAGATGTATCGGCACGCTGCCCTCTCGAAGTGGAAGATCATCTTCGTGACCGACCGCACGCAGTTGGAGCAGCAGCTTGCCGAAACCAGTCAGAGCATCGGTTTCACCGTCAAGGTGGCCGACAGTATCAAAAAGTTGAAGGAATTATTGGCGAGCGATGCCTCCGACCTCGTGATGGCGATGATCCACAAGTTCCGAGAGACGGATCTGACGGAAACTTTCCCAGAGCTGAATACCAGCCCGCATATCCTCCTTATGACCGATGAGGCGCACCGATCGCAGTATTCCCTGCTGGCCGCCAACCTGGACAAGGGCGTGCCCAACGCCTCGCGCATCGGCTACAGCGGAACACCGATCGACAAAACGGAGCGGGTCTTCGGCGATTACATCGACAAATACACCATGCGTCAGTCGATTGCAGATGGCGTGACGCTGGAGATCATCTACGAGGGCCGCACCCACAATGCCGAGGTGACCGATCAGGCCGGGATGGACACAGCATTTGCGGATGTTTTCAGCGACTACAATCTCCAACAGCGCATGGAGATCTTGGGCTACGGTTCGCGCACGGCTTATCTGGAGAGCGACAAGACCATCGCGGCCAAGGCCAAGGATATGGTTGGGCACTACCTGACGCATGTTTTCCCCAACGGCTACAAGGCCCAAATCGTGGCGACCTCGCGCGAGGCGGCGGTGCGATATAAAGCGCATGTTGATGCCGCAGTAGTGGAGGCCATCTCGGAGTTGGAAACGGCAAACCCGCTGAAAATTGACATCGAATGCCTGAAAAAGCTCCGAAGCGATGTGGTCATTTCCGGCAGCCACAATGATGAAAAGCATCTGACGCCCTACACCAACGCGACGAAGCACGAGACCACGATCAAGAGCTTCAAACTGCCATTCGGCCGGGAGGACGAGGGCGTGAACGGCGATATGGGTATAGTGATCGTCAACAACATGCTGCTCACGGGATTCGACGCCCCGGTGGAGCAGGTCATGTATCTGGACAAGATCATTGTCGCGCACGGATTGCTCCAAGCGATCGCCCGCGTGAACCGGGTGGGTGGCGATTCCAAGGAAAAGGGGTTTGTCGTGGATTATGTCGGCGTCGGCAACCACCTCAAAAAAGCACTCGATAACTACGACGAGCGGGAGCAGAACGAGGTGCTCGATGTTTTGAGTTTCCCGGAAGAAGAACTCCGGGAGCTGAAGGCCAGCCATGCCGAGGTTCTTGCCATGCTGAAAAAGCACAAGCTTACCGACCTCACGGATCACGATGCATTTTTCGATGTGTTCTACGACGAAGACCTGCGCTTCGAGTTCATGAGCATCTTCAAAAAGTTCACCAAGAACCTGAACCTCGTCTTCCCCGCCAAGGAGGCGCTGGATTTCATGGGCGACTATCAGGCGCTCGTAGAAATCAATGTGCTCGCGGAAAAACATTTTCGCGATGCGCGTATGAGTATGAAGGGTATCCCGCCCAAACTGCGCAAAATCACCGATGCCTTTTTAGAGTCACGTGGCATCAACGTGAAGGTGGAACCGATCTCGATCCTGGATGAAGATTTCCAGAAGGAGGTCAAGAAGCACGACCGAACAAAAACGAAGGCCGCCGAGATCGAACACGCGGTCCGGCACCATCTCGACGTGGACTTGAGCGACGATCCCGAGTTGCAGGCATCCTTTGCCGAGGCACTTCGGAAGATCTTCCAGGAGTTCGCCAACAACTGGGCCAAGATTTACGAGGAGTTGGAGAAGCTGCGCCAACGCATCGTGAACGCGGGCAAGGAACCGACCTATGGCCTCCACCGGAAAAAGCAGATGCCGCTATTCCGAATGCTCCGGCGGGAGATTTTTGGCGAGGAACCCGCAAATGAATCGCTCAATGCGGCAGAGCCAATAGGGACGTATGGCATGAAGGAGGAGGAGAAGATCAGCAATCTTGTCGCACTGACCCAGCATCTCTACGGGGAAATCGAGCGGGAGCTGAAACTCACCGGATTTTGGGAGAGCATCCCCGCTCGCAACAAGCTCGTTGCAGACCTCCAGAAAGTTCTCCTGCAGCCAGATTTTTCAAGGCTCCCGGGAATCGTGAAAAACCGGAAACATATCATCAGCCGATTGATGGAAATCGCGGAGAAGAATCACGACACGATCCTTTACGCCGCCTGATGGATCTCAATTTCCAGATCGTCCGTTCTGCCAGGCGCAAGAAGCTCACAATCACCGTGGAGAGGGACAGGTCGATCATTGTCCACGCCCCGGAAGGCACCACAGACGACGCGATCAGTCGGGTCGTCGATTCCAAGCGGGAGTGGATATTCGACAAAATTCATCATCCGCAAAAGTATCAGTCCCGCCTGCACCCTCCCGGCAAGGAAGTGGTCAATGGGGAATCCGCTCCCTACCTCGGTAAAGAATACCGCATCGAGGTTACCGAGACAGCGAGCGGGGAGGTCGAGTTTTCACGACGGTTTCTGATCCCTCGGGCCCAACAAAAAAAGAGGCGGGAGGTTTTGAAGGCATGGTATATCGAGCGAGCGAGTGAAACGATTCTACCGCTGGTCGCCCGCCAGGCCCGCGATCTTGGGGTGCAATACGGGGCGGCCCGGATCGTGGATAACCGTTATCGCTGGGGCTCCTGCACTGTGAAGGACAACGTGAATTTCAACTGGCGGCTAATCAAGGCCCCAATGTTTGTCATTGCGTACGTGATCGTGCATGAACTCGCCCACCTGCTCGAAGGCAACCATACCCCGCGCTTCTGGAATATCGTACGGGCCAAAGCCCCATCGACCGAAAAGGCGCGGGCTTGGCTGAAGGAGCACGGGCAGATGCTTGAGGAGGAAGTGTGATTCTTTGTAGCGGTGTCAGCGGCCCCAAACTTCCGTGATTTAGAGCAGCCGCAGCTTCTTCGACTCAAGGCTACGGTGTTGAATCAACCGCAGAAATCCCCAAGATCGTCAGCGTCGCGAACAGGATGCACCAAGGAACAACCCCCAAGGCGATCCAAAACATAAGGCGTGATGGTTTTTCGCCGAGCGTCAAAGCGATTAATGCGGCAAAGTAAGGGCCACAGGTGACAGGTGCCAAAAATCCCAGCCCTGGCATCCCCCACTTTTGCCAGACCCTCCAAAACAGTTTGCTCGGGTCGGGTTCCACTCTCTTGCCGAGTTTGGAGAGGATCCAGTTTCGTGCTGGGGTGCCAATCATCAACATCGCAGCGGCGATGGCGGTGTAGCCTGACCAGGCAAAAATCGCAGCAATAAAAGGATGAAGGCCCATGGCGGCTCCGCCTGGAATGGCAGCCAGAAAATAAACAATACCAAGACCAAAGGTCGCGGCGCCGGCGTTGAGGAACATCAACATGATTTAATGACTGAATTTCTGAGCCAGTGGCATGCGTCGTCCCATGCCGAACGCCCGACCAGTGACTTTAATTCCTGGAGCCGCTTGTTCCCGTTTGTATTCATTGAGGTCCACACGACGGACCACCCAATCAACGGTTTCCGAATCAAAACCGCGTGCTTTTATTTCCTCGCGGGAAAGATTTTCCTCAACCGATAATTTAAGGATTCCATCAAGGATGTCATAGGGCGGCAGGGTGTCCTGGTCCTTCTGGTCAGGCCGAAGTTCTGCGCTTGGCGGTTTGAGAATGGTGTTTGGTGGAATGATCGGGCCAGCCTGCGAGTTGATCCAATCGCAGAGCTCGTAAACCATGGTTTTCGGGACATCGGAGATCACTGCCAACCCACCGCACATATCGCCATAAAGGGTGCAATATCCGACCGCCAACTCACTTTTGTTTCCTGTGGTTAGAAGCAGGCTGCCAAATTTGTTGGAGAGCGCCATGAGTGTCATTCCTCGCAAACGGGCTTGAAAATTCTCTTCGGTGGCATCTTCCGTGAGCCCCTGAAAGGCTTCCCTCATTTGGGTTTTCATGGCTTCAAACGCTGGCTGAATGGGAATCGTCAGAGTTTTGATGCCAAGATTTTCTGCCAGTTCCAGAGAGTCTTCGATGCTGTGCTGCGAGGAATATTGGGAAGGCATCAGAACACCTTTCACATTTTCTGCACCGATGGCTCTCACAGCGAGAGTGGCGGTGAGGGCGGAGTCAATGCCTCCACTCAGCCCCAGCACACATCGCTGAAAGCCGCATTTTTCCAGATAATCACGAAGGCCAAGGGTCAGGGCATCGTGAAGGTCCTCCATGGATTCGCGCGGTTCACCAACGGTTTCGGTGAGTTCGTTGAGGTCAACCACCTCGTCTTGTTCGCGAAAGGAAGCCCCCTGCCAGATGCCGCCCTCAGGATTCACGGCAAGGGAATTTCCATCAAATACCAACTGATCATTTCCCCCCACGGCGTTGCAATAAGCAAAAGGTATTCCCAACTTTTTTGACAAGGCCGCAATCATGGTTTGGCGAAGGACGGGTTTGCCTAGTTGGAAGGGGGAGGCGCTCA
>JBGTLQ010000129.1:0-29322 GCA_041744075.1 Terrimicrobiaceae bacterium | reverse complement strand
CTTTGTCCTCGTCGGGCAGTTTTGAGTGAATTTGCAAATGGGTTTTGACATCGTCGATTTCCAGCAAAGCATCCACCAGCCATGTGCCATCTTCACGGCGCACGGCTTTGGGTTCGTAGCGTTGTTCGCGCTCGGGCAGGTTGCCCACGATGGCCATCATCACATCATTCAGAGTCACCAACCCTTGCAATCCCCCAAATTCATCCACCACCAAGGAAATGTGTTTGCCGGATTTTTTAAACTCCGCAATGAGGGTGCTTGCAGGCATCGTGGTGGGCACAAACAGGGGTGGGGTCACCAAGGAACGGAGCTCGGCGCGGCCCGCAAGGGACAGATTCGCCCAAAGTGATTTGACGGAGACCATCCCAACCACATTATCGCGGGTTTTTTGATAGACGGGAAAATGCGAGTGACCGCTGCCCGCAATGCGCCGCCAATTTTCCTCATCAGGATCATCCAATGAAAGCCAAATGATGCGGGCCCGCGGAGTCATGAGGTCATCGGCTGTCTGCTCATCAAGGTCAAAAACTCCTTCCACCATGTCCTTTTCCGTCTTTTTAAAGACGCCCATGCTCAGGCCTTCATCAATGAGCACGCGAACTTCTTCCTCGGAGACGGTTTGCTCACTGGATTTTTTGACGCCCAGAATTTTCATCAACAACTCACTGGAGTGATTGAGCAGGTTGACAATCGGGCTGGCCAAGAGGGAAAGGCCATTCATGGGCCGGGAAAGAATCGAAGCAATCCGTTCAGGATTGTTGAGGGCCAACCTTTTTGGGACCAACTCGCCAATGATCACTGAGAAGAAGGTGATCACGGTGCTGACAAGGATCAGCGCAAGAATATCGGCCCATTCGCCGATGAAAGGGGAATTTTTAAAAGGCTCCGCCAGCGATCCAGCAATTCGGGCACCGCCGACCACACCGGAAAGGACGCCAAAGAGGGTGATCCCAACCTGGACGGTCGAGAGAAAGCGCCCGGGGTTTGTTGAGAGTTCATACGCCAACTTGGCCCCGTGGTTGCCACCATCGGAGAGCGTCTTGAGCTTGGCCTTGCGGGACGTGACCACAGCAATCTCTGCCATCGCAAAAAGGCCGTTGGCCAAAAGGATGAAGAAGATGAATAGAATTTCGAGAAGTGTGACTGTCATGTAAAACCGAAAAATACTAGACGAGACCCTGACACTCGGAAAGGGAATGTTTTTGGACCACAGAAGAGCAGCCCAAAAGGTCTGAATTGAAGGATGTTTTTATGAGGAGACCCGACTAGCGGGTGTAGGCCCGGGTTTGCTCCCGGTATTTGAGGGCTTCCTCCAAGGTCACATATCCGTCCCCATCGAGGTCTGCCCCGTAGAAGGAAACCGTCATGGCATCCATGGCCACCTTGCTGGCCTTCGCTTCTTCCAAAGTGATCCTGCCGTTACCATCAATGTCAATTTGTTTGAACCCCTCGGCCGTCCCACCGGAGGAAACATATTCCTTGAGTGTGACCACGCCGTCCTTGTTGTTGTCAAAAAGCTCAAAGGCATCCTCTATCATCAGGCCACCGAACTCTTTGCGGGAGATTTTTCCGTCCTTGTTGAGATCCGCACGTTCGAATTGTGCTTTCAAGCGCTGCGGGCCCGAGGATTTTTGGGTGTTGCTCGCGCATCCCCCGACGAAGGCAAATGAGGCGCAGAGGATGATGAGGACTTTTGGATTCATGGGGACGTGTCAGGGAATGAGTGTGGAATTGAGAAGATTCAAGATGGGTTGCGGGAAAATTCCAAATCCAATGGTTGCCGCTGAGAGGATCGTGATGACGAGGCGTGTGGAGATAGGAACGTGGATTTCCGGGAGATTCTCGACGGCTGGTTGCCAATAGGCGGCACGAATGGCTTTGAAGTAGTAGTAGAATCCGCAGGCAACCGCCACCACGCCAATGCCGACAAGGACATAAAGACCGCTGCGGATGGCAGATTCAAAGATCAGGAACTTGCCCATGAATCCAACCGTGAAAGGAATGCCTGCGAGCGAGACCAAGGACAGCAGAAGGGCAAAGGCCAGGAAAGGCGAGCGTTTGGACAAGCCGTTCAGGTCCGCAATCTCATCCGCACCGGTCTGACCTCCCACAAGGATGAGCACAAGGAAGGCGGAAAAGGTCATTATCAGGTAGCCCGCCAGGTAGAAAGAAATGGCGGCCCCGGCATTTCCAGACGAGATACTTGCCACTCCGAGCAGTAGATAGCCGGCGTGGGCGATGCTGGAATAAGCGAGCAGACGCTTGAAATTTGTTTGTGGCATGGCCGCCAAATTTCCGTAAAGCAAGGTGGCACCCGCTAGGACGCTCACGGCGAGGATGACCTTCTCCCGGAGGCCGGGCACTTCCATGAAAGGTTGAACCACCCGGATTAACACCACAAATCCAGCAGCCTTGGAGGCGACAGAAAGAAAGGCGGCTGTCGGCGTTGGGGCACCTTGATAGACATCAGGCACCCAGAACTGGAAAGGAAATGCCGCCACTTTGAAGCCCAGAGCCACAATCACGAGCGCCAATCCAAACAACAACGGAGTGCGGCTTTCGGGAGCCAATTGAGGCAGGATTTGCTCGATGCCGGCAAGGGAGGTCTGACCAGTCATCCCAAAAATCCATGTGATGCCATAAACAAGGAAGCCTGTGGAGAGGGCTCCAAGGATCAAATATTTCACACCGGCTTCGAGGCCTGCTTTGTGTTTCCTCATGCTGGCGACCTGCACGTAAAACGCGATGGTGACCAATTCGAGGGCCACAAAGATCATGATAAAGTCAGCGGCCGTCGTGAGCCACATGAGCCCCGCGCAAGTGAAGAGCGGCAGGATCAAGTATTCCCCAAGACCTTCCTCGTTTTTTGACTGAGGGAGGTAGCGTTTGTAATACGGGGCGTAATCAATAGCGGCAAAGATTGTCAGCGCGGTCGCAATCAACATGAACCTCTTGAAAAACAAGCCAAACCCATCCACCACGTAAAAGCCTGACGCCAGAAGTTCGAGAGGAGCCTGAGCAAGGAAGAATGTCGCCACAAAGGCAATCAGCAGCCCAAAGATTCCCAAGTGGCCGAGGATTCGCTTGGGAAGATTTGGGGTAAAGGCATCAACCATCAGAAGGAAAATTCCGAGGCAGACAATAAAAAATTCGAGTGAGACAGGTGGGATCATGGCACGAGCAGCGACGGCGAAAGGTATTTGAGGAGGAGCGGCGGCCAGAATCCGGCAATCAGAAGAAGGATGAGCAGAGCGGAGACGCTGATACGCGTGACCCACCCAATTTCGGGGATGGCAGCCCAACGTCCGGTGGCCTCACCAAGAAACACCTTCCGGTAGGCCCGCAACATATAGACCGCTGAGATGACAACGCCCCACACGGCGATGATTGTTGTGATTTGCCAGAGATTGAATGGAGGCGCACCGGCTGGACCGCCGGAAAAGGCTCCGAAGAAGACCATCACTTCTGCCGCAAATCCTGCAAATCCTGGAAGCCCAATGGAGGCCATTGCGGCAAAACCAAAGAGCAATCCAAAGGCTGGCATCGTTTTTGCGAGCCCCCCGAGTTCGCTGAAATCGAGAGTTCCAGTTCGTGCCCGAAGTTCTCCACTCAGCGCAAAAAGCGCCGCGATGGTGAGGCCATGCGCGATGAGGGTGTAGGCCGCGCCCGTGATGCCGAGGGTATTCCACGCGAGGATGCCCAGAAAGGCATACCCCATATGCATGACACTGGAATGACCCAGCATGAGATCGAGTTTGCGCTGCGAGATGGTCACAAAACCCACATAAAGAATGTTGCCAGCTACCAGCGTCAGCAGGAGCCAGGCCCAGCGTTCTGCCATGTAAGCAGGAAACACGGGAGTGAGGAGGCGGAGCATCCCGTAGAGACCAAATTTTTTGAGCACCCCGGCATGGAGCATGGCCGCAGGGGAGGGGGCGCTGGCATAGGCCTGCGGGGCCCATGTATGAAACGGGAACAGGGCCACCAAAATTCCAAACCCAAAAAACAGAAGCAGAAAAACGGCATCATGAGGAACAAAGGCCCCAATGGCGGCCAGCGCAGCAATCTCGCGCATGTCGAACGTGCGGGCACCCGCTGGCATGGACAGATACAGGCCGATCAGCCCCAGCAGCAGGATGAAACTGCCAAGAGCCAGGTAGATGGTCACTTTCCACGCGGCGGCCTGTCGATCCCCGGATCCCCAGATGCCAATCAACAAGAACGTCGGCACGAGCGCGAGTTCGTGGAACATGTAGAAAAAGAATACGTCCACGGACGCAAAGGCTCCGATCGCTCCCGCAGAAATTAGCAACAACGAGGCATAAAAGCAGCCAGGCATTTTGTCAGGGGTCCTTGCCACGGCCACCGCAGCGAGTGTGACAACCACGGAGAGCCCAAGCATCGCCAGAGAAAATCCGTCAGCACCCAGCGTGAAAGCTATGCCCAGATCTGGGAGGATTGGCAGCGATGTCACAAATTGATGGCCTCCCTCGGACAGATTGTAGGACCCTACTATCAGCAAAAATGCCAGGACATTCAGCGCCGCAGTGATGAGTGCCGTTTTTCTGGCCGGCGAGCCGACGATAATAAACGCCGAGGAGACAAGCGGCAGAAGGATGAGAAGGAGCAAGGGACTCATCAGGAAAGAATAAGGTAAAGCAGGCCAATCACCCCGGCTCCAAAAAGGAATCCGTAAGCTTGCAGGTTGCCGATTTGCAGGAATCGAAGCACAAAGCCCGACGCCCACGCGAGTTTGCTGGGGAGTTGAACAATCAGAAGATTGATCACCCAGCGATCAACCCACCCAGCCACGGTGGCCGTGCCATCTTGAAAAATTTTGACGATCCATGCATAGACATTGTCGATGTAGAGACGGTTGGCAAAAAGAGGGATCGAGATTGGGTCCTTCGCGGCTTTGCTGTAAAGTTTGAGGGTGAGGATCACAGTGACCACAAACAATCCTTTAAGAATCCATTCGGCAAGATGGGATGGATGAGCGGGGCGAGGAATGTTGCCCCAGAAGAAATGTTCAACAAATGGATATCCCGCTCCGAACGCCGCAATCGCAAGGATCACCATGGGCAGAATCATCACCTTCGGAGATTCATGGGCATGCTTGGCTGCGTCACTTCGAGGAGCACCCAAAAAGACCACCGTGAAAAGCCGGGTGATATAAAATGCCGTGAGTCCGGCCACCGCCACGCCAATCCATCCAAGGATTGGCTGCTTCTCGATGGCCCACAAAATGATGAGATCCTTGCTGTAATATCCGCTGAAGAACGGGCAGCCAGCAAGGGCCAGCCCACCAAAAATCAAACAGAAGAACGTGGCTGGCATCTTGTTTTTCAGCGCCCCCATTTTCCAGATGTCCTGCTCGTGATGCATGCCGACAATGACCGAGCCCGCGCACAAGAAAAGCAGGCACTTAAAGAAGGCATGAGTCATCAGATGAAACATGGCCGGCCCACTGGTGTCAGCGACCCCGATGCCCATCACCATGTATCCCAACTGCGAAATTGTGGAATACGCGAGGATGCGCTTGATGTCATTTTGCTGAGTCGCCATCAGACCACCTGCCAGACAGGTCAATCCCCCCACCCAGGCGATGACCAACATGGCTGTTTCGGAGAGGAGAAGGAGCGGAAAAATCCGGGCCAGCATAAACACCCCGGCGGCCACCATCGTGGCTGCATGGAGGAGAGACGAGACCGGTGTGGGGCCTTCCATCGAATTGGGGAGCCACACATGCAGAGGCAACTGGGCCGATTTGCCAACCGTGCCACAAAAAACCAGGAGGCAGGCCGCAAGATACAAACCGCTGGTTGTCGCGAAGGAGGCGGCTGACTGCTCGATCTCCGAGAAAAAGACCGAGCCGGTGGCTGTCCAGAAAAGCAGGATTCCCAGCATAAACCCAAAATCGCCAATGCGGTTAACCACAAAAGCCTGTTTCGATGCTTCAGCAGCGGAGTTGCGGGTATAGTAGTGGCCAATGAGAATGTAGGAACTGACGCCCACCAACTCCCAGAAGATAAACATCATTAGGAAGTTGTCGGCGAGCACGATCCCCAGCATCGAAAAGAGAAACAATGACAACCCCGCGAAATAGCGCCAGTAACCCTCCTCTTTCGCCATGTAACCCAGCGAATAGATAAATACCAAGGTGGCCACCGAGGTCACAATCAGGAGCATCGCACCACTCAGGGCATCGAGCTTCAGGCCAATGGCGACCTCCAAAACCCCCTCGAAGTTCAGCCAGTTCAGTCGGCTGGTTTCCCCCCATGGCTTGGCAAAAAAGATGGACCAGCTCAGAACACACGTCAGAGCAGCCGTCGCAATGGCCAACCCCGCGCTGAGGACCCGCGAGTGTCGGCCAAAAACCAAAATGATCGCGGCCGTCACCAGCGGCGCAAAAAGAATCACCCAAGCTGAATTTGCTGTTCCCATGCTAGAATCGGAGGCTGTCGAGATCCTCGACGTGAACGGTTTGTTTGGCGCGGAACAATGCGACGATAATGGCAAGCCCCACGGCGACTTCGGCGGCCGCGACGGTGATGATAAAAAACACAAACGTTTGGGCGTTGTAGGCAGGAAAGCCTTCAATGGTCAGATGAAACCTGGAAAAGGCCACTAGCGAAAGATTGGCGGCGTTGAGCATCAATTCCAGGCCCATAAAAATAATAAGCAGGTTCCGGCGCAGTAGCACCCCTGCCAAGCCAAGGGTGAACAGCAGGCCGCTGACAAGAAGGTAGTTGGCGAGGGTGGGCATCATGACTCAGCTTTGGGTATCGGTTGCGGAACGGCGGAGGCTCAAAAGCACCACACCCACGGTTGCGACGAGTAGGAGAACGGCAATGATCTGAAATGGAAGATTAAAAAATTTGAAGAGCACGGCTCCAACAGCTTCCACATCACTCACCCCGGGGTTTGAGAGCGCTGGCTTGGTCATTTGCAGCCTTGGGTCCGAAGCAATCACTTTGATCAGCAGATTCACAAATCCGAAAAGCACCAATCCTCCACCAGCCCAAGCCGAGAGGTTAATTCTTCGCGTTTCCTCGCCCTTCAAATCCAGAAGCATGATGATAAACAGGAACAGCACCATCACCGCACCAGCGTAAACCAGAATTTGAATCACCGCGATGAAGAAGGCGTCCAAGGTCACAAACAATGCCGCCAGAAAAATAAAGCTCATCACCAGGCTCATGGCGCTTGAGACGGGATTGCGCAAAAATACGACCATCCCCCCAAAAAGGAGCATCAAAACGGCAAATATCCAGAATAGAGCGAGCTGCATCGGTTAAAGCGTGAGCTTTTTAACAGCCCGCGCGGGAATCGGCTACTTTTTTTCGTTCCACTTAAAAACAAGGCCTTCCATCACCCCCCCCAATTCATAGAGCTTTGCCTTGTCATGGACCATTTCTGCACGATTCAAACCAGTGATAGAATAATCTTTTCTCAGGAAAATCGCCTGCTCCGGGCAGACTTCCTCACACAAGCCGCAATAAATGCAGCGAATCATGTCGATGTCGAAAGTGCGAGGTCGCTTTTCGACTTTTGACCACTTGGTGTCCGCCGGAATTTCTTCGGGTTTGATGGTGATTGCACGCGGAGGGCAAATGAATTCGCACAACTGACACGCCACACAGCGCTCCTTGCCGTGCTCGTCTGTTACAAGCGTTGGGGCCCCGCGGTAGTGCTCCGGGAGCTGGGAATCCCACTTCTGCTCGGGATATTGCATGGTCACCTTCTTTTTGCCGCTGATGGAGGTCAGGATATGTTTGAAGGTGATAAACATGCCTGCAACAATTGCCGGCAAATAAAGCCTCTCGGAGAGGGTGAGTCGTGGTCGTGGAATCGTGACAGCCATTGGAATAAGAATATCTGATGCTACGCGGTGTCGTCCAGCGCGGAAGCAAATTTCCAGAAATTTCCTAGGTTCAGGCCACTGCTCTGTCTCGGACCTCGGTGAGCAGTGACACCAGTTCATCCACCTGAGCGGAATCAAAAACTCCTTCCGGGCCTTGGGGGTTCAAATCTGTGAATGGCGACTCGTAGAGCAAGCAGGCATCCATCACTCCATGTTCGGTCAGGTGCTCGACAATCAGATTCACAAATTCAATCTGGTTGGCGGCGAGCGTCTTTCCCGCAATAAAACCTGCGAGGGAATGTTTTGCCGCCTCGCGATCCAATCCAACCAGTGACCGCACGAAGATCCCCAAACCGTCGCTCTCGGCCTTAGCCTGGGCCAGGTGTTCTGGCTTGGCCAGACCACTCGCTGCCAGCATCCGTTCCAATTCTCTGAGGTCCGTCGTCGTGAGGGGTTCGTTCATCCGGAGCTTGTGGATGACCAGATCACCCTCATGCTCGCGCAAGAATAGCCGTGTCTTCGCGCGAAACCGTTCGAAGCTGTCGAGCGTGGCAAAACCAGGAAGCTCGACTAGGCTATTTTCGCCGACTTGATCTTCGAAGTCCGTGTAGATTGGTTTGCGCTTCTGTTTGTCGATCAGCTTTACGAGCACACGCAGGCGGCGACGGACGTTTTCCAACATCGTCGTGGTCACATACTCCCACCATTCGTCAGTTTGAACTGCCTGAATCAACTCCATCTGCTCACGCACCATTGGAATGCTGGATTTTTCTTCCAGTAAACCGGCAATCGCCTTCACTTGATCGCTCAACCGCTTGAACGAAGGCTCCGCCCGCAAGACAGCCAGCTGCAAATTCAGTAGGAGAAGATCGAATCGTTTTGCGTCCTCATCATCCGGTTCCAATTCGGAGGGCAATCCGGCCACTTCGTGGGCCAGTTCGGCAAACGCATCGTCCTTCAAAACACCCCAAGCTTCCATCTTACTGTATTTCTCCACGAGCCACCTTTTTGCGCGGACGATAAAATTCTCCACGTTCATGGCCGCGACTTCGGCATGCAGCAGGGCCGCCACATCACGCCGCAACGCATCCGCACTCTCCGAGCTTTCTCTCACCACTCCGTCCGTCTTGTGATCAAGTTCGCCAATGAGTTCCAGCCTCGCCATGAACAACCGCTTACCGAGTGATTGCCCTAGAGCTCCGTCGGTTGTCTCCGGGTTCTGGCTGAAAAACTCAAGGTTCTGGCAATAGTCAAAGATGTAGAAAAACTCCTTATGCTTGCCCGGCGCAAATAGATTGGGACAAAGCCGCGTTCCGCGCCCGACCATCTGCCAGAACTTCGTTTTTGAGCGCACCAGCTTGAAGAAAACGAGATTGACCACTTCGGGGATATCAATGCCTGTATCGAGCATATCCACTGAGATGGCAATGTGGGGTGATTTACCGCTTTGGGAAAAATCATCGATCAGACTCTGCACGTATTCCGTCTTGAACGTGATGGCCCGCGCGAATGTTCCTTTGTAGTGCGGGTAGTTAATGTTGAATCGGTCTGCGATGAAATCCGCGTGCGCTTGGTTTTTTGCAAAGATGATGGTCTTTCCGATGCGGTCGCCGCCTGCCACTTTCAGCCCATGCGTCATGACGTGCGCAAGCACCTTGTCCACCGTGTCGATGTTGAAAAGCCATTTGTTGACGGCATCGGCTTCGATTTCCCGCTTCTTCAGCAGATCTTCCACCCTGTCACCCCAATCAATCGATTCCCACTGTTCCTTTTCCTCTTCAGACAGATTCTCGTATTTGATTCCCTCGCGCTGGAACTTGATTGGCACGGAGACCGATTTCGCCGGCACGAGGAACCCGTCTGACACGGCATCCTTCAGTTCGTAGGCATCCGTTGGCACACCCTTTTCAAGGTCGAAGAGGCCGTAAGTGTCGCGGTCGACCTCGTCGCGAGGAGTGGCAGTCAGGCCAACCAACAACGAATCGAAGTATTCGAAAATGGCACGATATTTTTGATAAACTGATCGGTGCGCTTCATCAATGATGATGAGATCAAAATGGCCCGCGCCGAACCTCCGCTGCCCGTCCTTCGTCTCATCGATCAGCCCCATCATCGTCTGGTAGGTGGAAACAAACACACGTCCTTCGGTATCCTTTTCGGTGACGAGGTTAACCGGCGACGATTCGGGCAGGTGTTTCTTGAAAGCATTCACCGCTTGGATGACCAACGCGGTCCGGTCACAGAGGAACAACACGCGCTTCGCCCAGTTGCAACGCATGAGCAAATCGGTCAGCGCGATCACAGTTCTCGTCTTACCTGCGCCGGTGGCCATGACAACCAGCGTCTTCCGGTCGCGGTCGACCTCGAAAGCTTCGCCGATGCGCCGGATGGAGCGAGTCTGGTAGAATCGCTCGACGATGGCCTCGTTGATGATTGCCTCCGCGAGGCTCTTGAGCGTCGTGCGCCGCTGAATCAACAACTCCAGCTCGGTCTTCTTGAAAAATCCCTGCACCGGGCGAGGCGGGTAGTTTATGTCGTCCCAGATCCAATGCTCGTAGCCGTTCGAGTAAAAGATGAGCGGCCTCTGACCGAACTGATTTTCTAGGCAGTCCGCATAAAGTTTTGCTTGTTGCTGGCCAACGCGAGAATCTCGCTTCGTGCGCTTGGCTTCGATCAACGCAAGTGGTTTGCCGTCATCGCCCCAGAGCACATAATCCACGAACCCCTTACCGGCATTCCCCCGTCCGGCATCGGACTTTGGCATTCCCTCAACCGGGAATTCCCGGTCGCGTTCCTTGTCGAGCGCCCAGCCAGCCTCTTTTAGCAGAAGGTCGATGAAATAATCCCTCGTCTCGGCTTCGGAATAATCGTGCGTGTCAGTCTGCGCGGTGTTTGCCGTTTTCACAGCGGCAATCTCCGCCCGCAGTCGCTTCAACTCATCGTTGAGTGCCGTCTTGTCTGCTAGCAAGATGGAAAGCTTCTCGTCGCGGTCGCCAAGCTCAGCCTCCAGCCGTTGAAGCTGGTCGAATGTTTGCCTCGGCAGCGGTGTGTCTTTTGGGAGTGCGTTTGGATCAAACTCCAGCCCCGGAGATGGCTTGGCACCGCGAGCGTAGGAATGAGCCAGCCAGTAGCCAACATGGAAAAGCTCGCGCACAGCTGTCAGCGCATCGAACTGACGGATCGGCCGCTGACTGTGCACGGCCTCATTGCCAAGCCGTTGAATCAGCCGCGCCTTGCTGAAGACCGCATCCCCCGCCGCCGCCTTGAAAGTCGGCTCGTGAATAAGCGCGCTCAGGTTGTCCTGATACGGCAGCCGCAGCGAGGCATCGTGCTTGTAAAGCCACGCCACCGCCAATTCCAGCGTCCGCCGAGCATAAAAACACGCAGTCCTCGGGTCCGAATAAGCCAACAACTCTGCCTTGGAAGCCGGTTCCTGCAGCTCCGGCCATTCGGCAGCGAGAAAGTTAAAGTTGGAATTCATTTTTTCTGTTCGGCGACTTGCCGGAAAATTTCGCCGATCCAAGCCGGGACCAACGGGACGTCCCGCAGCAGTTGTTCCTTGTCGGCCTTGCTGAGCCGCGTCCGAAGCTTGTCGATCATCGTCTTGTCCACCTGATCCTTACGCAGAAATCGCAACGCTTGAGCCACCGTGCCGCTCACCCGTCCGGCAGTGGCAAGTCGGGCAGGGGTCGTCTGTTTGAGGATGACGGGCAATTTTTGAATCATCACCCGGCGAGAAGGACCATCGGTCAAATACTCGATTTTCGCCGGAACCTGTTCCGTGAGCCCGAGCAAATTCGCCGCATACGCCCCGGATGGCAGTAATTTCTTTGCACCCCGACGAGCCACCGCCTTGGCAACCACTTCTGGACTCGGCGACAGCTCGCCAATCAACCGGCTCTTTTCCGGGTAGCCATACACCCCGCGATCCACCCGGCGCAGCAAGCCCTTTTTGAGGAGACGAAACAGCGCCAAGTCCACCGCCCCACGGCTTCCAAGGTCCAAGAACGCGTTCGGGACGAACACGGAACCCCTCCCTCGTCCGTAGATACGGCTAAGAACCGACTTTTCAATACTTTGCGACGGAGATTGCATTTGGATTCTGTAAGAAAAACAGGGGTATATTTCTTACAAGATGGCGTGTCGAGCAAGCTTTATTCTTGGTTCTGAGCGACCGATCTCAACGCCATTTCCGATTGCCGCGGGTTGTCCAAGCGTCCCGGCGTAAATCCGTCTTTGAGCAACACTGTTTGGACAGTGCTCAAATTGGCAGCACGCAGTCGATCTGCCATACGGACCAGAGTTCCTTCATCCTCGGTGAGAATTACGGGGATTCCATCCTCGTCTGCTTGTCCGATGATATTTAGGTCATTGATGACCACTTTTCTGGGGTCTGCGTCATCCCTGGAGATTTCCTCTCGACGCAGGGCGGAGGCAAAACCAGCGGCCTTAATGGCATGTGGAAGATTAAACGGCAGGATGCGGAAATTCTGCAGCGGCAAATCAGTCACCGGTTGCCCAACTTGAAACTCCGCCGCTGCGAGTGTGGGGATGAACATCGGAATCCCTTTTCCCAAGCAGTGGCGAAAATAATCAACCGCCGCAGCGTGGTGATCACGAGTGGGATCGGCAAAAGAAATGAGGAAGCTTGTATCGAGACATACGGAAAGCATACAGCGATACCCTTCAGTGCCCGCGGAGCTCCTCGACCCATGTGGTGGCACCTGCCACATTCTGCCAAGCAGTCCGACCTTTTTCCCAGAGTTTGGTCAGAGCTCCTTCATCGACTTTTTGACTCAATGGCAAAAATTCAATCAGGCGGGCGCCGCGCAATTCCTTGGTATGGAGGTGCTGTTCTGCGGAAACCCGCAGAGTGACCTCATGAAAAAGATGAGGTTTGCCCGCAAGTTGCTGTTCCGTGGCGGAGACTTTGAGCAGTTCCGTCCGGTCAGGTAATTGTAAATGCACATTCGGTGACTTGCCTCCCATGTCCATTACCTTCCCTGTAACATATTTTTCGACAGCGACCCAGGCATTCTCGGCGAGGTGTTGGATTTGAGTGTCCCGGTCAATGCGCAGAGGTTTGCCGCCCTCATTCATTCCAAGAGCGAAATAGATGCGATTTGGCATTTTGCGGGCTCGGGCCTGCCACGCAGAAAAAACTTCCGCCCGCTTGGGCTGAATCTGGTCCAAGTCTCCCGTGCTGGCGAGGCGGTTCACATCATCGGTCAAACTGCCGGCAAGCGAGGCTGCAACAAACGCCAGCAACCTGACCGAACCTTCTTCAATTTTCAGCCGGGAATCCGCAAGGCTGGCACCGGGGATGTCGCCTTTAATCAGTTTCTCGACCTCTTCCAAGAAGCCTCGCAACGTCGGGAGATCCACGGTAGCCGGAGTGATCGGCTGGCCGTCAACCTCGTCTTCGAGTCGAAACTCAAGTCTGGCAAGCGTGGCATTCATGGTTTTTCTTTAAAAAATCATCGCCCCTTTCGGCGGGAATCGCAAGCCTGTGAAATGCTCGTGTTGGGGAAAGAGCAAAACTCGCATTTTGTCTTCTCTTTGCGGCCTGCCGCCCGTCTCGCGATCCAGAGGCCAAAGACGGACAGCCGACCGGGGTGCTCGAAGCAGTTTTTCAACACCTTCAGCCGCGTCAGGGATGCGTTTCCCTGACTGTCGATGTCGGTGATGATTTCCTGGATTTTCTCGGGAACGGCGGTGCGCATGGCTGGTTCAAAGTGCTCTGCGAAAGGCCAAGTGTGTGGGGGTTGCGAAGGGAACTTCCCACCTGGCAATCGTTGACCGGGCAGTCCAGTTTAAAGTTTCTCCTCCAAGACCGTTTTATCGGCTTTTACCCAATAGAAGGTTAGATGTAGCCGGTCAGAAAGTAACGCGACATCATCAACATAACGACGGAATAAAGGCGTGTCGGGAAAAGCCAGCCCCACAACACTTTCTTCCCCATATTTGTTTCTCAAGCACGCTGCAGTGAAGAAGCCCTTCGCCACGCGGTCAAACACTTGGCTCTGAGTGTAGGGTTTTCCAAATCGATTGGAGCCCTTGCGCGAACTCGTTCCACCTTTGGCCTCAATGTAGAAGCTGCGTCTGTCGTGGTTGGCAGTGATATCAATACCTCGCTCGCTCGTTGAGAGGCGACTTGTAATTTGACATCCAGTGGACTCGAGATATGTGCAAACAGCTGCGATGATTTCGTTCTCGTTCATTGGTTTCCCCATTATGGACGACTTAGATCGGCCTGATGTTCAAGATTGAAATTTACGCAGAGGCCATATCATAAAGTGGGATCTTCCGCCCACCGTAATTCCTTTGCCCGATGTCTGCTGCGGCAAGGGCATTCGGTTTCGGTGAAGTTGTACATGCCAGAATATTATTCGAGTGACTCGACAAACTTCGCAGCTTTGCTGACCAACTTATCTTCCACCCAGCGCGGCGTGCTGCGCTGGAGTGAGCCGATGCCGCCGAATTTTCCAAACACCTTCTCCATTTTTGGGGTGATGAACTGCCAAAAGGTTCCATTCTCCCGCTGCACTGTTTCGCCGACGAGGTGTGCCCTCCGAAAGAGCCGACTGCCTGGCCCGCCCTTGATCAGGACGAGTTGTTCTTGCTCGGCTGCATAGACCTCGGGATGACGAACGTGAAAATTCAGCCGAAATTCCCGACGGAGCTGTGTGTCGCTGAAGTCGGCGGCGAATCCCGCCAGTTTCACCCTGAACACACCGGCCAGATAGAGGGCAGGTTGGGCCGCGTGCCCCCAACCTTCCATTCCGGCATAGAAAACCAACAGGTCACCCGGCTGCATCTTGGCGAGTCCGCGCTTTGGCGGCGTCGGGTCGCCGTAGGTGAAGGATTCAAACTCAGGGTCAACATGCATAGCCTGAGAAATAGCCTCCTCCTGTTTGCGCTTGGGAAAATATTCTGCAAAGGCTCGGCCCGCCCGGCCTCTTGATTTGCCGTAGGTGCGATTGTCCAGTCCACGCGAGTCCGGTATCGGCACAAACTCGAATGTGCAGTCCCGAAACAGCGGACTGTGAATCCCGCCGCAACCAGTGTCGATCCCAACACGCAATAAGACAACTTTCATGGGTCAAACTCCTGGAGGCTCGCGACGAACTCGTTCAGCGAATCATACAACCGATGATGCGCGGAGATGCCCATCGCATCCAGCTTCAAGACCATCTTCACGTTCGTCCACCGATAGCTTTGCTCCGCCTGACCGAGCAGCAGGCGATGCGGTTTGGACCATCTGCCCCACCGCCTGACATCGTTATGCCAGTTGTTCGGATGCTTGACGGTAGAATGCACATGCCCACCAACGGCAGGGGTATGGTAATGCGCCGGATTGTATGGGTCTTTGCTCGCTGCCGCCTTGGGCTCGAACAAATCACCCCGGTCAAACTTGGATGCACACTTCGCCTGCCGACAGCGGTTCGGCAGTACCCGCCAAAGTTCCATCTGACTCAAGAACGACCGCTCCACGCACATCAGGTAGGCGAGACTACGCGAAGGGTCTTCCGTCTTGCTGGTGAGACCGGCCACCCAAACATTTTTCCACGGGTCCCGGGTGTCGCTCGATGGGTGAAATGTTGCCCGGTCTTTGTGCTTGCAGCTGCAAAGGGTGATTCGCCCGCCGTCAAAATTTGGCGCACTCCCTGTCTGCTTAAGCTGAAAATCCGGCGGCGCGGTTTTGATCGTGGTGACGATGTAGGCATACACCGGTTGCTGGTGAAGCGTTGCCGGAGTAGATGCCAGAAGAGTGCCGGGGCTGCGGGGTGCAGCGAAAGCTCCAGCGTCGCCGGTCGCGCGAGGCGCTGAGGAAGAGCTTCGGCAGGTCATGGCATGAATGCTCCGCTCATAATTCCTCACGAAAAGTGTGGTGCTGGTGGTTGTCGAAGAGCGCGTCCATTGTTTTAGCCGCCATACTTGCCGCTGGTGTTGTCGATTTGCGGTGACACGTCCTCTTGTCCGAATGAACTCCGCAGTTTGCTGGTCGTGATTTCAATGTGACTAACAAGGGCATTCACAGCCTCGGCCACTGCGGCATCCAGTTGCTTTTCGCTGGCGTTTCGAGCCGCTTCTAGTCGCTCGTGATATTCCGGGTGGTTCATCACATCGTCCACGTTGCCATCATTGGAGCATTCATTGAGCAGTTTTTCAGCTAGGCGGTTTGACTCGCCTGCCTCGTCGAACGGCTTGGGGAGAGAATCGTTATAACCTTGCTGCTCGAAATGGAGGGCAAACCCAATCACCTCTTTCAAGATTCCATCGTTGAGAATTTGTTTTGGCCCTCCGCATAGCTTCAGTAACTGCTCGGCTGCTGTTCGGCACTCGCCCAAGAAGTGCAAAAGCTTCTCTGAAATCTGGACGCATTCTCTCGGCTTCAGATCCTTGTCTTCAACCCACTTACCACTGTCTGATAAGATGAATCCGTTTTTTTCCCGCACAGATCGCCCAATCGCAGCAGTCCATAGCGCCAGTTTGAAAACGGTCCTTCCTTCTTTGACGTCGCCGGCCTTGAGCAAAGGAAGTGACGACTTGCGAATCACCTCTACAAACCTACCCAATTCCTCGATTTCCTCTTTTCCGGTAATTATCACGCCAGCTTCAAAGTTTTGTGCAGACGCCTCCGTAAAGTTCGCCGAGCCGACGTAGGCTATGTCATCAACAATCAGGACTTTCGCGTGGTTCGAGAAGGAAAAGTAAATCTCAGATGCGCAAGCAAAGTTGTCTGGCATGAGGTTATCCAAATAGGCGTCGAATCGCTCTCTCATTTGAACTGCCTGCTTTTCGCTGTAAAAGGGCCATCGCCCTGGAATGTTTGTGACCACTGTGAGACGGCAGGCTTCCGGCAATTTTCGCAAGCCCTCCAACAAAGGACTTTTTGGATTTGTATCCAGCGAATAGGTCAAAACTGTAACGCGTTTCGCAGAGGGTAGCTTCTCCAGCAAAGGTTGAAGCCCATGCTCCCTATGTGAACAACGAATCTTCATATTTCGCCTTTCATAATTCTTCTTTGAAAGCGCGGTGCTGGAGGGTGGCGCAGAGCGCGTCCAGCTCCGCCAGCGACGCGCGCTGCGCTGTCTTCAGCGCCTCCACCCCAGGCACTCGCCGGGCAATTGCGCACTGCCTAACTATTTCTTCTTCGCAGTTTTCAGTTTTTGGAATTGTTTGGGCCATGATTGGGGCGGCGAGTAGCAGGTTTCGTCAGCTCGAACCAGCGCACACACTTTGGTCATCGCGTTCTTGGCGCAGATATCTGGTTGCGTGTGGCGGCAGCCAACCGTTTGCTTCTCCGTGTCCAACGGATGCAGCGGGGCGTGAAATGCGGCAGCGTTTCTCATGTTTTGATTATTTCAGAGTTCTCCGTTGAACGCACGGTTTTGAAGTGTGGCGAAAAGTGCGTCTAACTCCGCCAGAGATGCGCGATGGGCAACTTTCAACTTCTCCACCGCACTGATTCGACCCGCAAACTCGTGCTGCAACTTGACCGGAGGAAGAGTCAGTTCAATCGAGCAGAGGCTTTGTTGGTCAATCGTCGTCATTGTGGCAGTCTTTGATTTTGATTTCGCTATCGCTCTCATCTGGGGCAAGCGAAGCATGGAGTTCAAAAAGACGGGGGAGACAATCGTCAGGTCTGGCGAGATTCGAATGACGTGGCATTCAAACAAAGCCTCGTCATCTTTTCCCAGATAGACGTTATTGAACGCGATGCCGTCCAGTTTCAGCGAGGAGCGGCAGAACAGGATGTCACCCGTCTTGAGACCATACTTTTCAACCTCTGAGCCAACCGCGATCACACGGCGAGAATCCTTGGTATCAATCGAGTCGCCCCGGAAGATTTCTTCTAACCACACGACTGGCAATCCAGCACTTCCTTCCTGAAGGTATTCAGGGTTTTTGCGAAAGATGCCGTTGTTCGGTTTTCCCCGTGCCACATCGCCCAAACTCTTTTTTGGCCAGCCTTTCGGATTGGAGATTGGGTCGCCGAAGAGGTCGAGGAAGAGGGATTGGGCGAGGGCGTCGAGTTGGGCGAGAGTGGCGCGGCGTTTCGTGCGCAACGCCTCAGTCCGGTCCAATACCTCCGCAATCCGCCTCTGCTCCGCCAACGGCGGCATGGGGATCCGGAATGAGCGAATATCCTCAAAGTTCAAACCCGCTTTCACCGCGTGTTTGTTGCGCCCCATCACCTGCTTTTGACCTTCCGGCGAAGCGAGGTATGCCGAAAGAAACGGAGAGTGGATGTTCTGGACGCGGAGAATTGCCAGATGTTGGTTGATGAAAGCTCTTCCGATTCCATCAGGAACAACGCCGGTTCGGCCCAAGTCTGCCGTGATGCTCAGCAAAACGTCCCCAGACTGCACAAGAGTTCGTCGCGCCTCCGTGGTGTTGGGCGCGGCTACAAACGCGACATCGTCGAGCAACATCCGGTTTCGGCCGACATTTTGAATCCGAAGGAACAAATCACCTGATTCCCGATAATGTTCCGCCCATCCACGCGACCCGCTGGTGAGAAAGGACAATAGTTCGCCCAGAGGCTTCGTTGGCCATCCGTTGCTCACTTCAGCATCCCCTCCAGTTCCTTCATGCCCTGCTGAATCTCCGCCTCCAGTTGGCCCAACGTTTTGAATATTTCGCGCGGCTTGCGGTGGGCGACTTCGGCGTGGACGACTTCCTTAAAACGGTTGAGCGAAAGATCGTAGCCCTGCGCAGCGATGTCGGCCTTCGGAACGCAGAAGCTTTGTGCGGTACGCGGGTTCTTGCGTTCGGCTTTGTCCCGCCGCCCCCACCGGGCGAGGATGTCGGGCAGGTTGTTCTTTGCGTGCTCGGCGGCGGTGAGCGCAACCTTCGGCACCGGGCCGAGCTTTTCTGGCGGGAGGAGTTCGGTGCGTTTGTCATCGAGGCTCATCCCGTCCGCATCGACATCATAAAACCAGACGAAGTCTGTGCCGCCGGAGTTGGTCTTGGTGAAAAGAAGGATCGCGGTTGAGACACCGGCGTAGGGTTTGAACACGCCTCCGGGCAGGGAGATGACGGCATCGAGTTTCTGTTCCTCAACCAGCATCCTGCGAATCGTCTTGTGGGCATTTGAACTACCAAAAAGCACGCCATCTGGGACAATGACCGCCGCGCGTCCGCCGGGTTTGATGAGGCGCAGGATAAGGGCAAGGAAGAGGAGTTCGGTTTTTTTCGTCTTCACCACTTGGAGTAGATCTTTGGCGCAGGTCTCGTAATCGAGGGAACCGGCGAAGGGAGGATTTGCAAGGACGAGCGTGTATTTTTCCTCCTCCCCCGCGTGGTCTTGGGCGAGCGAATCCCGGTATCGGATATCGGGATTTTCCACACCATGCAGCAGCATGTTCATGCTGCCGATGCGGAGCATGGTGTTGTCGAAGTCGAAGGCATGAAAGAGCCCGTGATGAAAGTGAGCTTTGAGCTTTGCATCGCGCAGGATCTCCGGGTGATGCGTGCGAAGGTATTCGCCAACGGCCACCGGGAATCCGCAAGTGCCGCCTGCGGGGTCGCACATGACGTCCGTGGGCACGGGCTGGACGAGTTCCACCATGAGCTCAATGATGTGGCGAGGGGTGCGGAATTGGCCGTTCTGACCGGCACTGGC
This sequence comes from Terrimicrobiaceae bacterium, assembly GCA_041744075.1. Taxonomy (GTDB): domain Bacteria; phylum Verrucomicrobiota; class Verrucomicrobiia; order Chthoniobacterales; family Terrimicrobiaceae; genus JAJTZA01. The sequence goes on along the minus strand of JBGTLQ010000129.1, from coordinate 9,826 downwards.
AATCTTCCCGAGCATGTATTCGTAGAGGTCGCCCTTGGTGTCGCGATCCTCCATTGGCACGCCATCAATCATGTCCACGACCTTGGCCAGCAGCCCGGGGGAGGGGATCGTGAACCGGGCATCCTTCATGTGGTGCGCGTAGGTGGAGTCATCACCACCCAGCGTTCGCAGGAACGGGAAAACATGCTGATCAACAACCTCAAACATTTCCTTTGGGTCAAAGTTTTTGAATCGCGACCACCGGAGGTCTTCGTACTTGCGACCCTTCGGGTCTTTGCCGGCAGGGAAGACCCGGCGTTCGAGCTTTCCGAGCTTCAGCCGGGAAGCCTTATTTTCCTCCAACGTGTGGAGGTCATCCAGCCGTTTCAAAAAAAGCAAGTAGGTGATTTGCTCAATGACTTCGAGGGGATTCGAGATTCCGCCGGTCCAGAAAGCATTCCAGAGGGCATCGATTTTAGAGCGGATTTCGCCGGTGAGCATTATGAATTAAGGCGGGAGTAAGAGGTTTCTGGTGATCAGATCCTGTACTTCGATGAAGGAGTGAATAACGCTGCTCCCGCGTGGGCGGGGCCGCAGTGGCAGGAAATCCAGGAATGTGTCCGCTCAAATGTCCGCATAGATGTCTGGGTTTTTGTCCTTGTTTAGATCTGATAATAAGAAATTCAGGGAACTCTCACCAGATTTATGTCGCGTTTTATGTCCGCTTCAATGTCAGGGCATCCAGGGGAATTTTCACCAAATCCCATATTCTCACCGGCGGATGAAACCTGGAACTCAGTAAAATATCGGTGATGTCCCGCGTGGTCGGTTCAATACGCCAGTTCGCAGCAGTTGTTGGACTCGACACCCATCGCTTGCTTTTTTTCTATCTTCAACTTCAAACCATGAAATCAAGAATTCTGCTCATCGGATGGTTCTCCCGGAATTTATGTTTTCACCGTGGAAGTTGGACTGATCAGTTTTTTGCGGTGGAGGCCTCGGCAAACTCTTCAGGAAACTTTGCTAGAAAGCTTTGCGTAGGCCATGCACAGGCTTCGCCAAAGGCGCAGATCGTGCGGCCGGCAATATTGTCCGCGACATTTTTGAGGGTCTTGGGATCATTTTCCACGCCTCCGCCTTCGAGGATGCGGGTTGTGATTTTTGACATCCACAGGCTTCCTTCACGGCAGGGGGTGCACTGACCACAGCTCTCGTGCGCGTAGAATTGGTTGAGGTTGTTGAGAGCCCAGACCATGTCCCGGCTGTCATCCATCACCATCACACCGCCACTTCCGACCATGGTGCCAGCTGCCGCCAAGGACGAGGCATCCATCACGAGATCCAGCAACTCGGTTTCCTTGTCCACCATTTCCCCATCGGGACCTTTGACCTTTGTTTTGAATTTTTCGCCAGCCCGAAGCACTTTGGCAGAGCTGCCGCCAGGAATCACGGCTTTGAGTTTCCGGCCGGGCTTCAGTCCTCCGCAGATTTCGAAGATCAGTTCCCCAAGCGTCACGGCCCCGGCCGGCAATTCGAAAAATCCGGGACGCATCACGTCGCCACTCACACACATGGTGCGTGTGCCGCCATCGCCAGGGGTTCCCATCTTGGCATATTCTTCAGGCCCGAGTCGGAGGATGTGCTTCACGTGGCAGATGGTCTCCACATTGTTCACGATGGTGGGCTTCATGTAGAGGCCCAGAACAGCCGGGAAGTAGGGTGGTTTGATGCGAGGGTAGGGACGTTTGCCCTCCAAGGATTCCAGAAGACTGGTTTCCTCCCCACAGATATAGGCCCCGGCTCCCTGATGGACATAGATGTCACAGTCAAAACCCGACCCAAGAATATTTTTTCCCACAAAGTTTTTGGCTTTGGCTTCTTTGATGGCGTTCCACACGATCTTCGCTGCGTGCGGGAATTCACACCGGATGTAAATGTAGCAGAGGTGGCAGTTTGTGGCGTATGCCGAGGCTACCAACCCTTCGATCAGTTGGTGAGGGTCTTGATGGAGAATGTAGCGATCTTTGAACGTTCCGGGCTCGGATTCGTCCCCATTCACCACAATGTAATGCGGTTTGCCGTCATCGTATTTGATGAAGCTCCACTTCACACCGCAGGGGAAACCTGCTCCGCCGCGTCCACGGAGATTTGCGGCTTTCACCGCATCGATAATTTCCGAGGGCTTCATCCCCAGCGCTTTTTTCAGCGATTCGTAACCTCCGTGGGCCAGGTAAGTCTCCAAGCTGGGGTCATATCCCGGCTTGCTGATATTTTCGAAAATGATACGCCGCTCGCGGGGATGGGCAGCAGGAATGGAAGGCGATTTGGCGGTCATGATTTGTATTGATCCACGATGGATGGGATTTTTTCCGGTGTGATGCGTTCGTGGAGATCATCGTTGATAAGGGCCACGGGTGCACTGCCGCAACTGGCGAGACATTCCACAAATTCCACGCTGAAATTTCCGTCAGCTGTTGTCGGGGGTGCCGTGCCGAAGCCATGATGTTCGCAGTGAGGGTCCAGTCCCACAGCCTGACAGAATTTTTCTTTGACGTCATACCCGCCGGCGAGGGCACAGGCCAACGTGCGGCAAACGCGAATGACCGTTTTTCCTGCGGCCTGCTGACGGAACCATGGGTAAAAAGTGACGAGCTCCAAAATGTTGACCGGAGTGAGCTCCAGCTTCTCGGCGATCCATTCGATCCCGGAATCATCCACATAACCAAACTCATTCTGCCAGAGGTGCAGGAGCGGCAGGGAAGCGCTGCGTTTGGAAACGGGATAGTGCGAAATCATTTCCTCGACCTCCGCAACAAATTCAGTCGTCAGGCGTTCGGCCTGCTTCACATTGTTTGCGGCACTTGGTTGGCTCACGGTGGCTGTCATCTCCATGTTTGTCCTGTTTTCTTACGAGTCCATCAAGCAAAACGATTCTGGAATTTGAATTGGAGGCAAAAATAACCCATCGCCTCCTCGTGCGGGTTTCGCAGATGAACATCCAGATGTTTTCCAATGAACTCAACCCTACTCAGGCTCGAAGTTATTTTATGAGCCTGGTGTTCACTGGGCAGGAGGATGGGTTTTACGTTCGTGCCATGTGCGTTCAACGGCGGTCGCAGATTCACTGACATCATGACCTCCCAATTTGCACATGGCATTGACAAAGAAGTTGCATGATATAAATAGATATCATGAACATCGCAACTACCGCAGATTTACGGAATCACTTCCGCCGCGTCTCAGCCTGGTTGGACAATGGGGAGTCCGTGGAAATACTCAAACATGGCAAGCCTTACGCGAGGCTTTTGCCAATAGCGAAGGCTTCACCATTCCGTCCGCCTAGAATTGACTTCGCTTCCCAGCGGCAGGCCATTTGGAAAGGTCGACGCTTTAGCTCAGAGGAGGTTGCAGAAATGCGAGCTGCCGAACTGGAAGGGGAAGAGTAGATGCGTTGCTTCAGTGACACATCCTTCCTTTGTGCCCTATACCGCGAGCAGGACAATTCTGAATTTGCTGATACCTTCATGGTGCGGTTCAAAGCCGAGATCGTCGTGTCTTCGCAGGTCCTTTGGGAGTTCCGGCAATCTGCGAGATTTCAGGTCTTCCGCCATCAGAAGGATAAGACGCGGGGGTTTTCAAAATCTGAAGCCGAGCGGCTGATTGGAGTATTGGACGCGAATGTGAAGGAAGGTGGTTTGGAATTGGCTCCGGTGGAATGGCCTGATGTCCATAGCATTGCCGAAATGATTTCCGCCACTTACACGATGAGCGGAGGGCATCGTCCGATGGACATCATACACCTCTCCACGGCCAAACATCTTGGGATAAGAAGTTTTCTCACTTTTGATGCGAACCAGAAAAAGCTCGCTGAAGCCGAAGGATTGGTGGTGCCTGTATGAGTGCTGATAAGTTCTCTGTTGTTTACGCAAACCTTTAATCGGAATAATATTGGTCATGGAAACCCATGCAATCAGCCCCCGGCCAGCGCGATGGAAGAGAGTCTTGAAAGTGTTTACCGGCCTTATCGTTCTTGGCATCCTTGTTTTCGCTTTGACCCTGACGGGATTCTTTTTTGTGGGGCGACAGGAGTGGGCACAGACCAAGCAGGACCTCGCTGCTCGTGGCGAAAAACTCACCAGAGAAGAATTGCGACCTGCATCTGTCCCGGACGAGCAGAACTTTTTTGGTGATCCGATGTGGTTGGAGCTGGCCGACGTGGTTGAGGTGGAATGGGCGGGTGGTTTGACCAAACAACCTCGAATACCAAGGGGCCAGCGGCAGCTGGATGCGCTCAATCGGCCAGTCACCGATGCGGAGCGCGAATCTCTTGGTGCCGCATTTCCCGAGTTTCGCAACGGAAACGCAAACCTGACAGTGAGTCGCTGGATTCATGACGTGATTACGGAGAGCGCCGAAGCCGATGCGGCACAGCAGCGTCGAGCGGCGGAATTTGTTCTTGCGGCCCTGGGTCTGACGGAACCTGTTTTTTCGCGTCTCTCAGAATTGGCCGAACGACCGGAGGCTGTCTTCTTGTCAAAGGATCTGATGGATCTTTCCGGGTGGGGCGAGGCAACCAGCTACATCCGGGAATACGGCAGGTTTCTCACGGCCCGAGCATGGGCAAATCGCACACTCGGTCACACCTCTGCAGCCGCGAGAGATATTCAGATGCTCTGGCGTTTGCCACACCTTCTCGATGGCGACCCAACACTGCTGTCCCTGCTTTTTCAAATCGCCGAGGGAACCTTGGCTCTGAGAGTTATCGATGACGGATTAAAAGCCCACTCATGGTCGCCTGCAGACCTTGAAACTTTTGAGAGCCTTCTTGCCGGGGTCAACTATCCAGCAATCGCCGCTGCCGGATTTCGTGGTGAGCGGGGATTCCTGAATCAATCATATGTCAGCACAATGGATTCCCGGCAATTATTTGAACCCTATCTCTGGATTTTTGGTGCGGGAAACCAGGCCTTCTCAAGTCGGCTTTTTCAGGAATGGATCGACGCCTTGGAATCGGCCTCAACGGAGGGCCTTCCCCCCGGCAAGATTTCGATCAAAAAAATTGAGGAAATCCGTGGTCATCCCATTCTACGATATCCCTACGCGATTGCTTCCATGAGCTTCCCAAATATGCCGGGCATTGCCGGGGCGGTTGCCGATCTGCAAAATCAGGTGCAACGCACGCGAGCCACAATCGCCTTGGAGCGTTACCACCTTGAGCACGGCCGTTACCCCGACTCCCTTAGCGCCCTTGTTCCACACTTTTTACCTGCTGTTCCTCGCGATATCATGACGCTGCAAAACGTAGATTATCAACGGGAGGGGGAGGGGTATCGACTCTGAATTTCCGACGAACTCCTAAACACGGGAGCCGGTGATGATATCTTCTAGCAATAAATGGGCGGGCAAGAGACTGCCAGCCCTACCATCAAAGGGGCGCTTCGCGCTTGCGCCAGCACGTTCTTCCCTTGGTAGGGCTGGCAAGTCCCTTGCCCGCCCACTGGTTTCTCCTCCCGCATGGCTTGTGTTCTATTACCTATCAGAGTGGCATTCCACGTCCTCCAGTTTTCTTGACATCCGTCCTTGCTATTAAAAATGGTTTTGACCTTTCCGAATCTTTGCTACGTTGGGGGAATGATCAGCTCCTACGATTGGACAGCCGGACTCAAAGCCATCTACGATAAATGTGTTGCCCTTTACCTCAGTGGGGACCACGATTTTAAATCTCACTTTTCCCCTGAGGAAACCGAGGTGCTGGCGGAGATCGGACTGCGACCGATCAACGTCTTCGACTACGCTGAGGATTTTGCAAAATACCAGGAACCCAGCTGGGAAACTTTCCTGCTTGTGGCCGCCGCCCGCCGCGACTATTTTCTGCACGAGCAGCAGGGGGCCACAAATCCCGAAGAAATCAGTGCTGACGACCTGCCTCCAAAAACCGAAAAACTCGAGGGGATCGAGTGGTTGCCCCGCATCATCCGGAAGGCCCAGTGCTTTTTAGAGGGGGGGCTGTGTCATGACATCATGTATGGCTGCGGCGGCGATCGCAAATTTTTGAAGGAACACGGAATCCATGCCGCAGATCTGCTTCGCATCGTCTGGGCCGCCCGTGGAGACGACCAGAAGGTGCTTCGCTACCTGCGCGAGAGCAACCTGGCCGAGTAGCTCAAACGGCTGACAAAATCCGATCCGCAGCACAGGCGGCACCGAAGCCATTGTCAATATTCACGACCGTGACTCCGCTTCCGCAGCTGGTGAGCATGCCTAGCACAGCGGCAATGCCTCCAGCCCCTGCGCCATAACCAATACTGGTGGGCACGGCGATGACAGGTGCAGAAATCAAGCCGGCGACCACACTAGGAAGAGCTCCTTCCATGCCGGCCACAACAATCACGAGGGAAAAAGCGCGAATTTCATCCACCCGGCTCAGGAGGCGATGCAGACCTGCGACACCAATATCTGAAATCAAAACCGCCTGACGGCCAAAAAATTCCAAGGTCACAAGTGCCTCCTCGGCAACAGGCAGATCCGAGGTTCCGGCGCAGAGGATCCCCACTTGTCGGCTGCTGACGTCCCGGGCGTTGGCTCCCACGGTCAGACACTGAGCTCGTTCAAAGAATCTGGCTTCCGGGAGCCGGGCCTGTGTCTCGGCGAAGTGAGTTTGGGTGATCCGGGTAGCCAGCACGGGTTGCCCAGCCTCCCGGAGTGCGAAGGCGATGCCAGCAACCTCCCCCGGGGTCTTGCCGCTTCCAAAAATGACCTCGGAGCGGCCGCAGCGGTCCTTGCGCTGGAGGTCAATCCTCGCATAGCCCAGATCCCGCTCCCCAGTGTTCTCAGTCGACATTTTCTTTGAAATACCGACGCATAGGAATCATCCCGCTTTCCACAAATTCGTGACGAAGGTAAAACCGCTTCACGGGTTCATTCGGCAAGTCGGTGAGCAGGGTGATCCTCACAAAGTTTTTGCTCTTGGCAAATTCCACCGCGTGTTCGAGCAGGCTCGCGCCATAACCCTGACCTCGGTGGTCACGATGGACCACAAGATCCTCCAGAAGGAGCACAAAACCTCCCTCCGCCGTGCTGATGGTGATTAGTAGGTTGATCATTCCAATGATCCGCTGCGGCCCACGGAGTACAAAAATCCGACCACGCGACGGCTGCTCCAAAATCAACCGTAATCCACGGAGTTGCTTGTCACGGTCGGGGGTGAAGTCGGCCTCCTCAGAAAACAGGTCAAACAACAAATCTGCCAACTCCGGCAGATCGTCCAAGGTAGCACTTTCGACGCGAAGGTTCTCGATCACGGCATGAATTGAAGCAGGTTATTGCAGAAAACGCAACGATCAGAAGGCAGGAGTAGGGGGAACGGGCGTCCCGCCCGTTTTCTCAGACATCCACAAACCACACGGGCGGGACGCCCATGCCCCCTGATCAGCAGTCCTATCAACCCTTCTGGGAGTCGAGAACCGCGTTAAGCACATTTGTTGGCACTTGCTCAAAATGCGATGGCTCCATGGAGTAGGAAGACCTTCCTTTGGAAAGCGAACGAATGGCGGTCGCGTAACCAAACATTTCTGCAAGCGGCACTTCGGCGGTGATGGTGCAAAGATTGAGCTTTGTTTCCATGCCGCTGATGCGTGCCCGGCGACGGTTCAAATCACCCATGATATCCCCTTGGAATTCATCAGGAGTGATGTTTTCCACTTTCATGACCGGCTCCAGAAGAATCGGTTTGGCGCGTTTGAGCGCATCTTTCAACGAGAAGATAGCCGCCATTTTGAATGCCAGTTCGTTGGAATCCACGTCATGGTAACTTCCGTCCACGATGTCGATGTTCAGATCGATGACAGGATACCCACCCACAACACCATTCAAGGTTGCCTCGTTGAGGCCCTTGATGACAGCCGGGATGAAGTCTTTCGGGATTGTTCCACCCACAACTTTGTTTTCGATGGTGATACCTTTGCCCCGTTCGTTGGGTTGGATTTTGATGATGACATGGCCGTATTGACCGCGGCCACCTGATTGTTTCACCAATTTGCCCTCGCCATCGGCAGGAGTCAGCACGGTTTCTTTGTAAGCAATTTGGGGTTTGCCAGAATTTGCTTCCACCTTGAACTCGCGCAACATGCGGTCACGGATAATTTCCAAGTGCAATTCGCCCATGCCGGCGATGATGGTCTGGCCGGTTTCTTCGTTGGTGAAGACTTTGAATGTAGGGTCTTCCTCGGACAAACGTTGGAGAGCGATGCCCATTTTTTCTTGGTCGGCCTTGGTTTTTGGTTCCACGGCCATCGAGATCACGGGATCAGGGAAGGATGGCGGCTCCAGCAAGATTTCATGATCCTCATCACAGAGGGTATCGCCCGTGGTGATGTTTTTGATACCAACAATGGCGGCGATATCCCCCGAATAGCAGGTGTCGATGTCCTCCCGCTTGTCAGCCTGAATCTGGATCAGACGGCTGATGCGCTCGCGTTTGCGTGTGCGTGGATTGTAAACGGTGTCGCCCTTGGTGAGCTTGCCGCTATAAACCCGGAAGAACACCAATTTTCCAACGAAGGGGTCACTCCACAACTTGAAGGCGAGGGAACAGAAGTTCCCATTGTCATCGGAGGACACTTCAATCGGCGTGCCGTCATCCGGGTTCTGCCCTTTGGCAGGAAGAATGTCGAGAGGGCCGGGGAGATAATCCACCACGGCGTCCACCAGGAATTGAACGCCTTTGTTTTTGAAAGCGGAGCCGCCGGCAACCGGCACAAATTTGTTGGCAATGGTCTGACGGCGGATGGCCGCTTTGAGTTGCTCCTTCGAGATCGGTTTTTCCTCAAGGAAGAGATTGCCGATTTCTTCATCCAAATCGCACATTTGCTCGATCAAATCTTGATAAGCTTTCTCAGCGCTCGCTTTGAGTTCGTCGGGAATCTCAACAACGGTGTAAACGGATCCCATGGCATTATCATCGGAATAGAGCACGGCTTTCTGGTTCAAGATATCCAACTGGCCTTTGAGGTTGTCTTCAGCCCCCCAAGGAATGAGCACAGGCCAGGCATTGGCACCAAGTTTGGTGCGCATGCTGTCAACGGCCGAATTAAAATCAGCGCCCGTGCGGTCCATTTTATTAACAAAGGCGATGCGGGGAACGCCGTACTTGGTGGCCTGGCGCCACACGGTCTCGGACTGAGGCTGCACACCGGCCACGCCACAGAACACCGCAATGGCACCGTCCAACACACGCAACGAACGCTCAACCTCCGCCGTGAAATCCACGTGACCCGGAGTGTCAATGATGTTAACCCGCATTTGTTGCCCTTCGTAGGCTTTATAAATCCCTTCTTCTGGCTTTTGAACCCATGCGCAGGTTGTTGCCGCCGAAGTGATCGTGATTCCCCGTTCGCGTTCCTGCTCCATCCAGTCGGTCACGGTTGTGCCGTCATGCACCTCGCCGATTTTGTGGATCATTCCTGTGTAAAAAAGGATGCGCTCGGTGAGCGTGGTTTTTCCAGCATCGATGTGGGCTGCGATGCCAATATTGCGTGTGCGCTCCAATGGGAAGGCGCGATTCGGAGAGTTAGGATTCTGAGACATAAATTTCTAATGGATCCGGGCAGGCCGGAGTTGGATTCGTTGGTTGGTTCCGAAACACGTCGGCAAGGAGCAGGGTGAGGGGGAGTCGCTCCCGACCATCATGACACGGAGAGAAAAACCTAGTGGCAGTACGGTCCCAAGCAAGAGAATTTTCATGGAATCTTCGGCTCGGGGGAGTGATTGGAGTGGCGGGTGAGGTTGATTATCGGTGTTTTCGAAGCTCCTCTTTGGAACACAAAAAGTGGGCGGGCAAGGGACTGCC
>JBGTLQ010000128.1:0-5145 GCA_041744075.1 Terrimicrobiaceae bacterium | reverse complement strand
CCGGCTCAAAAAGGCAGGCACTTCCTGGCTGCCGGAAACCGCCCACTCCCTCGCGCAACTGCGCGTCCTGCGCGCCAACCAGCTCTGGCCTTCCCTGTGGAATAACTGACTCCTCTCCCTCACCCAGTTTTAATCACACCCTATTTCACATCCCTGTGGGAAAGCAGACCGGAGCGATCCGGATCAGCGTTTCCCCATTGGCTGAATGATGTTCTCGATTGACTGGCCAGCTCTGTCCTGATAATGAACTCACGTCAGGAATCAATTCAACAGGGAGAATCTTACAATGAATAATTCAAGCAGAAAAATCCACCAAACGGAAACCACACCAGCCGAAAGAGGGACTTTTTCCCTCGATTCCATAGCTTCAGAGCAGGCAGACTTGGTGAATGAACTCACAACTTCTCTTCTCACCGGCGAAAAAAACAATGACAATACCCCTTTTGTTTCCAGCGGTGCGGGTAAAAAATTCGGCACTCTTGGAAATGCCGGGGTCGCAAAGTTTTAGCAGTCGGTTACCGACATTTTTTTGGCATTGACCTCCGTATTGGTATCGCGGTGAACACCGGACTTGCGGTTGTGGGCGATGTCGGGTCTGAACAGCGCATGAAATACACGGCCATTGGGGATGCAGTGAATGTGGCCTCCCGAATCGAGTCCATCAACAAGGAATATCAGACGTAATATTTTGTGAGCGGAAGCACGGCGGATCGAGTCCCCAGCGATATTGGGTTGAGGCCCGTGGATGAGGTTCGGTTGCGAGGGGTTGCCGATCCCGATCGTTTATTTTCGCTGTAGAGTCAGCTCAAGAATGAGCAAATGTACTGGCAGATGCCCCCAGTCACTGAAATCGTGAATCCTGATTTAGCTGGAACTTCAAATGATGCACCGACGGAGTAAGTTTCGGATTGCGTATGGCCATCCAAGATCACCGAGCAACTGCCATCCGTGATTTCCATTTTCTCTGCGGCATCCGTTCCGAAATGGTATTCGCCAGGATAGATCAACCCCAAGGTCTTTTTGGCTCCGTCAGCCTCGAAAATGGTGTGCGAGACAACCCGTCCGTCAAAATAGATGTTGGCTTTGGCATTTGCGGTGACATTGGGAAATTGTTGTGAGGATATCATAAAGTGAACAGGCCGAATATTGCTGCGATGCAATTCAGGTGCTTATGAGATTTTTGAAAAGCGTGCGTCAATACCAAGGACGCTTTGAGCCACGAAGAGATCAGCTTACTTTGAGAAACTTGTAAGCTATTAAAGCGCTTCTTCAGAGCCGGTCAAAAGTGTTCCGTCTCCTGTCAGAATCCAAGTTTCGCCGATGGGGATATTCACAGACTCACCAGTTGGAAGCAGCAAGGTGCCATCTTCAGAGAAGGGAATGGTCTCACCATTTGGCAAGCGCAGTGAGCCGCTTTTTGAGATTGTGGAGGGGGTGCTGAGGAGGGTTATGGATCCGTTTTCTGCGAAGGTGAGACTGGCACCATCCTGTGAGACCAATGATCCTCCACCTGAGAAAAGCAAAGTTTGACCACTTCCGAAAGTCAAGTTTTGGCCAAAATGGAGAACGCCTTCAGCTGGGATTGGCAGGTAGGACAAGTCACCGCCGATGGTAGGAAAACTCGGATTGATCTGGAGCGTGCCTACGCTAATGGTGGCCACACTTCCAGGTCCATAGGTGAAATCATTGCCGCCGACCCAAAGCGTTCCACTTCCCGAACTAAAACTTCCGCTTCCACCATAAAAATAACTTCCGCCTGAGGGATTTTTTGCTGCTTTCTTTGCCTGCTTTTCGGCCTCTTTGGCAGCTTTTAGGGCAGCTTTTTCTGCCGCTTTAGCAGCCTTCTCGGCGGCCTTTTCCGCAGCCTTTGCGGCTTTTTCAGCTTCTTTGGCGGCCTTTGCGGATTCTGCAGTTGGTGGGACGGCCCATGAGGACTCAGGCAGTGCAGAGAGGACTGCAATCATCACAAAAAGAGGCACGAGTTTTCTGACGAGGAGAGTCATGGTGAATTGGTTATTTGGTATCTCTGAATAGGTCAATGAGAAAGAAACGTGCGATTCCCAAACCTCCGCACTTTGCGTCGGGAGCAAGGGGTTGCCGATCCGGTGCGTTTGTTTTCGCTGTAGAGTCAGCTAAATCGCTTCTTCAGACTGGGCCACAAGAGTTCCGTCTCCTGACAAAATCCAAGTTTCGCCAATGGGGATATTCACGGACTGACCAGTTGGAAGCAGCAAGGTGCCATCTTCAGAGAAGGGGATGGTCTCACCGTTTGGCAAGAGGATGGAGCCGCTACCGATGATGGATGTGCTGCTATCGTAAAGAGTCGTTAGGCTGTTTTCTGATGAGAGCCTTGCACCGTCCTGCAGGATTAATGATCCCCCGCCAGGGAGAACCAAGATATGGCCAGATGCAAGAGTTGTGGGAATTGCCAAGTAGGACAGGTTGGAACCGGTGCCAAGCAAAACACTGGCTAATGTGGGCCCGCTTCCAGGTCCATAGAAAAAATCATTGCCGCCAGCCCAAATAGTTACACTTCCACCAAGACTTCCAGCGTAAGAAAAACTTGCTCCTGAAGGATTTTTTGCTGCTTCTTTGGCTGCTTTCTGAGCAGCTTTTTCTTCCGCCTTTGCAGCCTTCTCGGCGGCCTTGGCGGCTTTTTGGGCGGCTTTCTCCGCTGCTTTGGAGGCTTTTTCTGCCTCTTTGTCGGCCTTTGCGAGTTCGGCCGCTGTAGGAGCCGACCATGAGGACTCTGAAAGCGCAGAAAGGACGGCAAGCATCACAACGAGAGGGATCAACTGCCTGAGAAGGAGAGTCATGGTGTGATTAGTTATTTGGAAGGTTCGAGAGGGTCAAGAAAGAAAGGATAATCGATGGCACGGCATGAAGGAGGGAAGGTGTTCCCCAAGCCATGTCGTCCGCCGGGACTTGTCAAATTTTACAGACGTGACATGAGCAATTCTCGCTGGAAGACCAGTTCTTTGGGCAGGTTTGCGTAGAGTTTGAAGAAGAGTTCGTCTTGCATGAGAAGTTCCTTCTGCCAATCCCCGCGGTCGATGAGTTGGAGTTTGTCCCATTGTTCAGAGGTGATGTCTTCCTCCAGACCTCGCATGTCGATGTCCTCGTAGTTCGGGACCCAGCCTACGGAGGTTTCGAGGGCATGGGCGCCATGACGGCAACGCTCAATGATCCATTTGAGCACCCGCATGTTTTCCCCAAATCCCGGCCACAGCCACTTGCCTTCTGAGTCCTTGCGGAACCAGTTCACATGAAAAATGCGGGGCAGGACTTTCACATGTCGGCGCATTTCAAGCCAGTGGCCGAAGTAATCGCCCATGTTGTAACCACAGAAGGGCAGCATGGCCATGGGGTCACGACGAACCTGTCCGGCTCCACCCACCGCAGCGGCGGTCATTTCGGATCCGACGGTTGCGCCGATGTAAACGCCATGGACCCAGTTGAAAGCTTGAAACACCAGAGGCATCGTTGTTGCGCGCCGACCACCGAAGATGATGGCGCTGATAGGCACGCCTTGGGGATCATCGGCCTCCTTGGCGAGGGCCGGATTGTTCGCCATGGGAGCCGTGAAGCGGCTGTTTGGATGCGCCGCTTTTTTTCCACTCTTTGCATCAAACACATTGCCATTCCAATCAATGAGGCCTTCTGGAGCGGGGGTCCCGATGTCTTCCCACCACACGTCGCCATCGGGGGTAAGGGCCACATTGGTGAAGATGGTGTCCTTCGAACAGCTGGCGATGGCATTGGGGTTGGATTTGGCGTTTGTGCCAGGAGCCACGCCAAAATACCCGGCCTCTGGGTTGATAGCATAGAGACGACCTCCAGGTCCGGGCTTGAGCCACGCAATGTCATCACCAATCGTAGTCACTTTCCAGCCTTGGAATTCCTTGGGCGGGATGAGCATCGCAAAATTGGTTTTTCCGCAAGCACTGGGGAAGGCAGCCGCAACATAAGTTTTACGGCCATCGGGAGATTCCACACAAAGAATCAGCATGTGCTCTGCCATCCAGCCTTCCTCGCGTGCCATGCAGGAAGCAATGCGCAGGGCAAAACACTTTTTCCCCAGCAATGCGTTGCCGCCATAGCCGCTGCCGTAAGACCAGATCTCGCGGGTCTCGGGAAAATGGGCAATGTATTTGGTGTCCTTGTTACATGGCCATGCCACATCCTTTTGACCAGCTTCCAAAGGGGCTCCAACGGAGTGGAGACACGGAATAAATTCGCCATCACCCAACACATCCAGAACAGGCTGCCCCATACGGGTCATGATGCGCATGTTCACCACCACGTAGGGCGAATCAGAAAGCTCCACCCCAATATGTGAAATACGCGAGCCCAGGGGACCCATACTAAAAGGAATCACATAGAGCGTGCGTCCACGCATACAGCCCTTAAAGACTCCCTTAAGTGTCTCTTTCATCTCTGCGGGGGCCACCCAATTGTTGGTCGGGCCGGCATCTTCCTCACGGCGGCTGCAAATAAACGTGCGGTCCTCCACCCGCGCCACATCACCGGGATCTGACCAACATATGTAGCTGTTTGGTTTTTTTTCTTCGTTCAGGCGCTTGAAGGTGCCGCCATCCACCATCAACTGGCAAAGACGATCATATTCTTCCTGACTCCCATCACACCACTCCACAGCATCAGGTTCGCACAACTCGGCCACTTCCCGGACCCATTGTATCAGTTTTTTGTTCGTGGTCTTCGGTGGTTGGGGATCAGTTTTCATATTTATCAAATATAAGATTTACTTATATTGTGCAAAATGGCAAGAAAAAAATTTGAGTATTTGGAATGCGATCACGAATTATAAAAAATAACAATCAGTCTGGCATTTTCAAAACGCTCTTGATGTGATACCCGTCTTGTCGATGGAAGTGCCTTTAGAAAATCAAACCGTCTCAAACAATGGAGACACAGAGGTTTTAGAAGCTCCCGATGTGCCAAAAACCTGGCTGTTTGTCGGGGATTTTCTTTTTTACCTTCGTCTGCTCGCCAGACAACTCTCCAGCTTGGCACGTCAGCACGGGATGAAACGCAAAAGCATGGTCATCGTGCCTCAGCTGGACATGGTCTGGGACCAACTCGCTGCTGGCAACTGTGAGGTGCTGATTTTGGATTGTGCAGAAA
>JBGTLQ010000127.1:0-3099 GCA_041744075.1 Terrimicrobiaceae bacterium | reverse complement strand
CATCGACACCTTCCAACACAGCGTGGAATTTTCAGAGGGAAGAACCGTGTGGTTCCGCAGCACGCTTCGAAGGTCTTTCGCCGATGAAGGCCGAGGATCGGGCGGCCAGTGGGTCGCAGCCGATGTGACCCTTCAGGTCGAGGCCGAACGTGGGGTCCAGAATTCCGAGCGTCAGCTCCGTCAGCTTTCAAGCCGTCTCCTCCACCTACAGGATGAAGAGCGCCGACGCATCGCCAGGGAGCTCCATGATTCGACGGCCCAGAGCCTCTCAGCGCTCGAAATGAATGTCAGCCTCCTCGATCCTATTGCAAAGGACGACCGCACCAAACGCATCGTGGCTGAGACCCGCAGGATCGCCCAGGATTGTTGTCAGGAACTGCGAAATATTTCTTACCTTCTCCACCCTCCGCTTTTGGATGAAGTCGGGCTTCCCTTTGCCATTCAATGGTTCATTGATGGGTTCATCGAACGTACAGGCATCGTTGTGGAACTGAATGTTCAAGGGCCCTTCCCGCGTGTGGACCGAGATATTGAAACATCTCTATTCCGGGTCATTCAAGAAGCCGCCAGCAATATTTATCGTCATTCTGGAGCAACTCACGCAGTGGTTCACTTGAGCTATGACCGCAAAGAGGGCATCAAAATGAATATTAAAGACGATGGCAAGGGATTCTCCTCCGGGCCGCAATCACAAATCCCCCCACGCATGGGCATTGGACTTGCCGGCATGCGCGAGCGAATCGGCCAATTCAATGGAGCCCTCGAAATCAAAAACTCGCCAACGGGGGTGGAGGTTGATATCTCCATACCAACAGCCTCGCTGCATGCCCAAACCTGAGAAAATCAAAATTTTGATTGCTGATGACCATGAGGTGGTCCGTCAGGGCGTTCGCAATATCTTGGAAGGAGAGGAAAGTATCGACCTCTGCGCCGAGGCCACCACGGGTCGAGATGCCGTCTCCCTCTGCGAAAAGCACAGCCCCGATGTGGCCATCTTAGACATTAGCATGCCGGGTCTCAATGGAATTGATGCCGCCCGCCAGATTCTCAAGCTCTGCCCAAAAACTAAAATCCTGATTTTTACGGTCCATGACGCTGAGCGCTTGGTTTACGAGGTCGTCGAGGCCGGTGCTCACGGCTACATCCTGAAATCCGATGCCGGCCGACACCTCACTTCAGCCGTCAAAGCCATTCTCGCCGGACGCCACTACTTCAGTTCACAGGTCTCCGAGGTCCTTTTTGAGAGCTTCCGCAGCAAGGGCATGCCTCACACGCAAGCCGCCACAGCCGACCCAGGTGCCCCCAAACCCACCAACCGCGAGCGCGAAATCATCCAGCTCCTTGCCGAGGGAAAAAGTAACAAGGAGGTTGCCACCAGCCTTGGCATCAGCGTCAAAACCGCAGAAACCCATCGCGCCGCCATCATGCGCAAACTCGGCTTTCACTCCATCGGCGAACTCGTCCGCTACGCGATCAGAAATCATATTATTGAAGCGTGAGCCGCCCAGAGGGCAGTGTAGTCCATGTTCAAGCAGAGGCTTTTGACACATATTCGTAATCATCAATATCCTTCGGGCGACCACTGGCACATTTGTTTTTCACCACCTCGTGTCGGTGAAGTAAACTGATGAACTCCAGGTTGTCGGCTGAGAAACACCCTGAAGCTAGTTGTCTTTTTGATGGCAGGCTCTCACGTCAAGAGGATTTTCCCCATACACTCTTGTCTTGAGGGTGGCTGACGCCTTAAATCGCTCATTCAAGGACATTTCACGGTTTTGCTTGATATCCCATTCTTCTGCTTCTCGGAAGGTTTTGGACTTTTTACCTATAAGCTCCATCCTCAATATCATATCCGAATGAATAGGGTCCCATCAAATTTAATTGAACACATAAGTCCGCTCCGACAGATGTCTGCGCTGAGATGTAAGGCCACCCATCCACGCAACGTTGCGTGCGTTGCATACAGCTTTCCCCTAGAAGAAATTGCCATTTCCACAACGTTGCATGATTGTTCGCTAGCTCATAAATTGATCTCGTTATGAAAAAACCAACACAACTCACCATCAAATCAGCATTCAGCTTGGTTGAATTGCTCGTCGTGATCGCGGTCATCGCCATCATCGCAGCAATCGCCATCCCTAATATCGCTGGTATCACAGGCGCAGCCAACACGTCAAAGAACCAACGCAATGCGCAAAACATTGCATCTGTCTGGAACTCTGCAATCGCAGCTGGACATTCCGACTCATCAGTCACATCCGCGCAGCTAGCGGCTGAAGCGCTCACAAATAGCATCACAATCCCGTCAGGTGCTGTATTTCGCGTCGATGGCATGGGAGCAGGTGAGGTAACCGAGGCAGTTCAGTATTTAGGCATCTCAGGCTCACAGCCGTCCTTGACACTTGTCTATAGGCAAACAACTAACTGAGTTTCCTAGAAAAAACTCTAAACTATCTAGGCGGGAGAGTGAATTAATTCACTCTCCCGCTTTTTTTTTAATAAGCTCAGATGAATAATCGGTGACGACCCAAATCAGAGCGGAAAACACCCCAGAGGCCTATGTCCTGCGAGATTACTTGCTAATCTCCGTTCTCTGCGTATTTGCTCACAGCAGTGCACTGGCCTCAACATGGTATATGGATGATGACATGGCGATTGTTCATTCGCCACTTGTTTACAACGGGGAGTGGATGCAGGCGGGGATGCGAAGCCTGACTTACCTCTCCTACTGGCTGACTTATGAGCTTTTTGGAATGGCTGGCTGGGCGTTTCATGTCGGCAACTGATACATCTTGTTTTTCTCTGTGTATCTATCACTTTGCAGGGGATTTCATCGACACAGCAAACAAACCCGCACCCAAGCATTTTGCTCTTTTGGCCGGGATATTGTTTGCTGTGCATCCTTTGACGATTGAGGTCGCTCATTATGCACGGGCCAGAGATCACGAGTTGGTGGGCTTGTTTTCGTTCCTGTCGGTCGTATTCACTCTTAAACTCATCAAGCTCGGGTATCGCCAACTCGCTCCTTTGCTGCTTGTTCTTTGCTCGGTTCTCTTTTCAAAGAGCAGGGCCTCATCCAAGGGCTTCTTTCCGTGTTTC
>JBGTLQ010000126.1:0-10000 GCA_041744075.1 Terrimicrobiaceae bacterium | reverse complement strand
CGATGCCTTTTCGCGATTCTCCCAATAGGTTATACCAGAACACCAGCCGATGGCTCTCAAAGGTCTGATTCAGTCCGTCGTGGGTGCGTTTCATTCGAAGAATTTACGAAATGAGTCCGGCAGTTGCGCTGGAGTTGACTTGGAGAGAATGGATTCCCAAAGGCGATAAACACGCGAGGTGTTGGTTTTCGGCCGGTCGGTGTCGCCGGTCGGCTCGTCCAGCTGCCTCGCTCTGTTGCAAGCTGGAAAGATTGCTTCCTCAGGAAAATGTTCTCCTCGCAAGAGCCGCTTGTTGTAGCTTCCGAGGATTTTCCGCAATTCGCTCTCGGCGTCTTTTGCAGTTTCAATCTGCGTGACTTCAGATTGTTCTGCATGGTGCAACAGAAGCCATAACTCAAAGCAAGGCTTGCTCAGCGCCACGCTAACCCTAGTTTGACGGGCCTCTTCCAGTGCCTGGATGAAACCCTCAAAATGTCCATCGTTAATGCAATGGTCGGTGTCCAAGAGCATCCAAAGTTCATCATCCTCCTCATGTTCGATCTGGTGAAGGCGATTGAGAACATGTTTTGCCGCCGAAGTTCCATCCTCAGTCGGCACCACATGAATCTGTATTCTTGGAATGCGGAAAAAGTTAAAATATTGTTGCGGCGCATAGGTGTCATCGCAAGCAACAATGAAAAGCCTTGTATCCCTCGGGCTGCCTTCTTCGCGAGATAAAGGGCGAGGCTTTCGATTCACCAAGCTCACTTCACATCCTCCTTTGCGACTGCAATCAGACGTGAGAGATCACCCAAAAACGGAACGGCGCCGAACCGCCCCTCAAGATAATGCCTGTCTAATTTCAGGTCCTTTCGAGGATTAAAATCAGAGAGCGAGTAGAGAGTAGACGCTCCACTCTTTTTCTTTTCAGAAAACCAGATTTCATCTCTGCGTAGTAATTCATGATCAAGGAGATGGCATTCATGCGTCGTCACAATGATTTGACCTCGATCTCCGGAGCACGAAGAGAGAAAACATTTCAAAAATTCCCAGACGAGCAGCGGATGCATACTGCGGTCGATTTCGTCGATGAAGAAAACCCCCCCGTTTGCATCAAGATGATAGAGTGCAGGCAATAGATGCAGGAGGCGTCGAGTGCCATCTGACTCTTCGCCCAGTTCAATCGGGGTCTCTTTACCTTCCTCGGTGGCGTGGACCGCCCCTATCGATATTGTATAAAACTTATTAGGGCTTCCCCGCTCCAATATTACTTCAACGTGATCTTTCCTACGTTGCAATAGGGAAACGCCCTCTCTCCGCGTATCATTAAGGATGCGCTCCGCCTGCTTCTCCGGCATCATTGTCCTTAGCTCGTCCTCGGTAATCTCGTTTTTCTTGATGTTGAGCCTTTCAACGCCAGTTGATGACCCCTTCAAGAAGGAGCTGACAAATACTAAAAAGTTTGGATCGTCGGCTAACTGCATCCCCAGCCCACGGAAAGTGGAGTCAGGACTGACAAGGGTAAGCGTTTTTTCGAACCAGTGAATTACGGAGCCGAGAGCGGATCCATAGTCCTGCGAATCCAAGGTGCTGCGGACAGTGGCAAGAAATGTTTGTTCTGGACGCCCACCCACGAGAACAAGCGCTTTCAACTTTTCTCCCTCCAAGGCTTTTCCTTCCACCGTCACTTTGTTATTGGCGTCCGTAACGCGCTCATAGATGGGCTTTTCTCTATTGCCTTCGATCTCAATAAGCCATTCTTCCAAAATATTGTCATCGTTCAACTTCACCCCGAATTCGAAAATCCGGGAGTCGGCCAACAGCCGCAAAGTCAAAACTGTCGGCTGGTCCGCGAAAGATTCATTGAAGCGGAAAACCTCGCGTCCGGTCTCTGCTCCTTTGGTTTTCGGCGTAACCACCAATTTTCTCAAGAAAGTCAGTGCTTTGAAAATATTGGATTTCCCGGCTCCATTCGCTCCGTAGATCACAGCGGTCCGTAAAACGGATTCCTCGGTGCCCGGAAGTTCGACAAGGTGATTCTTATGGTGATCCCGGTAGCGACCACTCGCGATGAGATTTAAGGTCTGCTCCTCAGAGAATGAGCGAAAGTTTCCAACTGAGAATGAAATAATCATTGAATGAGTGTGAGATATTCACGAATAGACCGAATTATCGATATGACGCAAGGATGAAAATACTAATAATCGAGAGTTTTTCACAAGTAATTCATTTCCTTGGTAGGAAAACCTCAGTCTGACCGGGGCGACTTCGGGGAATTCCAAATATATTTTTTGGTGCCAAGCTCTTCATTTCAAATACCCCAGCCCTTTCAGAAACCCATCCAGCGTCGCGAGGGTCCCGGTTCGTTCGGCCTCCAGCGCCCGGCTGGAGACGGCGTATTTGTCCCAGAGGTTTTCAACTGATTGAATCAAGGTGCGCTTGGCGGCGTTGAGGTAGCGGTCGAGTTCGCCGGTGGCCACGTCGTGGAGTTTTTTCAGGATGAGCGTCTTGGCCTCCTCGTCGGTGAGCCTGCCGCCGATGGCGGCGAACAGGGCGTCGGTCTTGGCGAGACGGGCTTCGAGAGCGGCACGGTCTTTCGTCAGGGCGGTGATCCGCTTTTTCTCCTCCTTGTTCGTGGCGTCCAGGGTGGCAAGCTGAGCCTCCACCTGCCGTAGAAGTTGTTCGCTCTCGGCTTTGAAATCTTCGGCACCGAGCCGCTTGAGCTGAAGCTTGAGGTCGAGTTCCGCCGTGAGGGTGTGAAGCTCGGCCTTCCCGTCCTTGATGCGTTTTTCCAGCGCGGTGATCGCTTTTTCCTGGGCCTGCAGAGCCTTCAGCTCCTTTTGGGCGGATTCGCCGGTGCTGCCCTTGAGGTCGTCAATGAGGGCCTTCAGGGCATCCTTGATGACGGCGGTGGTAACGGACTCGTCCTCCTCCGGATCGTAGGCAGCCAATTCCTGACCGGCTTCCACGGCCTCGGCTAGTTCACTCTGGGCCTCACTGATGGCAGCCTCTAGTGCCTCGATGGCATCGGCCTCCGCCTGGAAGAACGCGGCGATGAGGTAGGAATCCGGGGTGAGGGTGTGGTGCCAGCCGGTGGAGACGATGGTTTTCAGGTCGTAACGGATCTGCTGCCACCAGTTCACGAAGACCCCGGCGCTCTGGAATTCGTCCAACACCCCGAGCGGTATAAACCGGGATTTCAGGGTCGAGAGCAATTCCTGCCGGACCTCCGGCATTTTCTTACCCTCCCGGAGCTGGGCGAAGTCGTTTCGTGCGATCTCCCACCACGATTGCAGGGCCTCCCGGTGGCCGGTGAGCGTGCGCACCACCGAGGCCTCGCCCTCGATCAACGTTTTGATCGCGGCCTTGCGGTCGATGGTATCAACAAATGCCAGATACCCATCACGCTCCGGTCGGAACAGGGTCGCTGTCCCGATCCCGAATTTCTCCCTGAAAACTGTAAACTGAACACTTTCAACTTCTCCGCAGGGCATTCCCCCGATCAGGTGGGCTTGCACATCCTCCGGCTCAGGGTCCGGCGTGTTGTCCACGAAGCGGCGGATATTCAGGTTGTAGTCGTGTTTCTCGACGATCTCCGATTTTGCGACCAAACGGCTGTATTTCGGCAGCTCGCGCTTGTGGGTGAAGACGAAGTCGATCTTCTCGATGTCCTCCGGGCGGAGTTTGTTCTGGTTCTTGCCCTCGGCGAATTCGCGGTCGGCATTGATGAAGAGGACCTGATCGCGCAGGGCGTCGGGCTTGTTTTTGTTGATGACGATGACGCAGGCCGGGATGCCGGTACCGTAGAAAAGGCCGGGAGGCAGGCTGATAATCGCCTCGATCACATCGTCATTAATGAGCAGCTCGCGGATCAGCTTCTCCTTGCCGCCACGGAAAAGGACGCCGTGTGGCATGATCGTGGCCAGGTGGCCGCCGGCCTTGAGGCTGGCGACCATGTGCTGGACAAACATGAGATCCGCCTTTTTCCCCGTCTCCGGGCACCACTCGCGGAACCGGGACGGGAACTTGAGCGTGGCGCGGCTGTAGTTCTGGGAAAATGGCGGGTTGGCAACGACGCGGTCGAACTTCCGAACGCTCCCGTGCTCGAGGATGAGCGGGTCCTCCAGGGTGTCCCCGTTTTCGATCGTGAACCGGGTGATGTTGTGGAGGATCATGTTCATCACACAGATCGACCAGACCGTGCCGTTCGAGTCCTGGCCGAAGAGCGCGAGATCGTTCGGGTTCTGGCCCTGCTCCTCGACGTATTGGTGGCTCTGAATGAGGAACCCGCCCGAGCCCATGGTGGGATCGTAAATCTCATGCCCGGCCTGGGGCTTGATGATCTGCACGAGGAGCCGGACGACTTCGCCGGGGGTGTAAAATTCGCCGCCCTTTTTGCCCGCGCTGTCAGCGAAAAATTTGATCAGGTATTCGTAGGCGGCACCAAGGAGGTCCGGGAACTCGAAGTTGTCATTCACCAGGACGAACCCCGGCTGGCTGAAGTGGTCGAGGAGATCCTTCCACTTCTGGTCCGGGATCTTGGTTTTCCCTTTGACCGCGTTAAAGTCGATGTTGTTCTTCAGCACCCCGGCCAGGGCGTCGTTTTCATCCTCCACGGCGGCAATCGCCTTGTTGAGCATGTTGCCGATGTCGTGCTTCAGATCCTTGAGCGCCGGAACCTCGTCGCCGTTCTCGTCGATCCAAGCCTCATGCCACCGGGCACGGACGGGCACAAAAAACGTCTCTCCGTAGGTGGCCTTGTCCTCCAGCAACTCCGCCAGCAGCTCCGGCTGATCGCGGAGGTGGGCATACTCCTTTTTGATGGCGTCCCGCTTGAGCTCGAACTCGTCCGAAAGCCGCTTCAAAAACAGCATCCCGAAAATGAACTCCTTGAACTCCGAGGCATCCATCTTCCCTCGCAGGATGTCCGCCGACTTGAAGAGAAACGATTCGAGCTGGGAAAGAGTGATTTTTTCGCGGGTCATCGGTGGAAGGAGTCGGACGGATTGCGACGCAACAGGAGCGCATCCTGACCCGCATTTCGGAAAAATGCACGCCCGCAAAAATGGTGAAATGCGCCTGCGGCGTTGCCATGCCTTGAACGCTTACCTTGAGGCCATGTGATTCCATGGGTTGATCAGCGGCAAGCCGGTGTCTGCAAAGTTGGCCGTATTGGGGGTGACGACCGTGAAGCCATGCACCAGGGCGGTCGCTGCCAGCAGCGAATCCCGATAGGGACGGGTGCGTGCCGCGTGCAGCGTGGCGCAGGCCTCGGCAATCTGGAGGTCCACAGCGAGGATGCGGCCTTGGAATGCGGATTTAACCCGGCCTTCATACCAAAGCGTCAGACGGGCGGCAAATTCTGCGTTCTTCCGTGCCTCCAATTCGATCCCAAGCTTGAGTTCCAGCAGGCTGATCACGCTCACGAATTGTTGGTCCAGATCCTGATCCTGCTGCCAAGCCGCCACGGAGGGATCGCAGCGGCCTGCCTTGCGCAATTCGGAAAGGACGTTGGTATCGAGCAACATCATGGAGCAAATACCACAGCTTCAGGCTCGTCCTTGAGTCGAGGTGGCTCAAACTCCAACCCCGCCACCGATTCATCTCCCAAGGCCTCCAGCAGGCGGAGCGGTTTGCGCTTCTCGCTCGCCCCCCCCTCGACTTCTCGCTCGATCAAACTCGCCAGCCACCCGGACAACGAAACCCCACAGTCCACCGCACGATGCCGTGCCATCTTTACCAAACGATCCTCTAGTTTTACTGTCACGTTCATATCAGCACGATTGCACGATTGCACGAAGATGGCAAGCCTGGGAGTCCTTGAGCCGTTTCAACAACATCCCGAGGATAAGCCGACGGGGCAAGGGACACGGCTTCTGAAGCCCTGCCGATGCCGCATTGTCTTGCCAAACCCACCAAGCGACAATTTCGTCGTTTCCCTCGACATGAATTGCCTGAAACCGTTAGCAATACGTTCGGTGAAATCCCGCAGAACCACATTTTTTTTGAGATTGGCCAGCACTCTGGGCCTTTGGGCCTTGATTGCGGCCTCGGTGGTTGCCGGGAGTGCCTATGGATTTTTTGGCATTATTTTCCTTATGGCCCTTTTGGCCCTTCGGGAATATTTCGCAATGGTGAAGATGCAGGGCACCCCGGTTTTCACTTTGACAGGGATGATCTGCGCAGCGGTTTACCTGCTTGCCAGTTTTTTCCATCAGAAAATTTATGGCCCGGCCGATTCTCCGGAGCTGGAGATGGGGGTGATGGTGGCGTTCCTTTTTGTGGTTTTTGCCCGTCAGATGTGGCGAGTCGCCGCCGACCGGGAACCCCTCGAAGCGGTGGCCTACACGGTTTTTGGGCTCCTTTACATTCCATGGCTCTTTAATTTTCTCACCAAAATTTTGTTTCTGGCGCCACTGAATGAGGCTGGAGGAACCACCGGCCAATACTACCTCCTGTATTTGCTGATTGTGACAAAATTCAGTGACATGGGGGCCTATGTGTTTGGCAGTCTTTTTGGCAAACATCCCTTCGCCCCACACATCAGCCCGCAAAAGACGTGGGAAGGATTTTTTGGCGCCCTCTTCGCATCGCTCCTCGGAAGCGTGTGGGTGTATGCATGGATTCCGGATAAATTGTCAGCCTTGAGGTTTGATGATGTGATCCTTCTCGGCCTTTTGCTGGGTGCCGTGGCGGTGGTCGGAGACCTTGCGGAGTCCATTATCAAACGGAGCACGCAATCGAAGGACTCCAGCAAGGTGCTTCCTGGAATTGGCGGAACCTTGGACCTGATCGACAGCGTGCTGTTCACCGCACCACTGATGTATTTCTACCTGCGACTTGTGGCCGGAACAGGGGTTTGAATATGAGAAATGTTGTGATCTTGGGAGCAACTGGCTCCATCGGACGAAGCGCGCGCAAGGTGGCTGCTGACATTCCAGATCGCATGCGCATTGTGGGCATGTCTGCTCACTCCAATGCGGATGAACTTACACAAGCCGCATCAGAATTTCCAGAAGCCGAAACCGCGCTGTCCAGTGGACCCGAGGGAGCGAACGAACTGATCAGGCTCGCCACCTTGCCGGAAGCCGACCTCGTGCTCATTGCCATTGTGGGAACCGGCGGCCTGAAACCGGCGTTGGCCGCGATCGAAGCGGGCAAGGACATCGCTGTGGCCAGTAAAGAAATTTTGGTGATGGCCGGCCAGATCGTAATGGCTGCTGCGGAGCGCAAAGGCGTCAGAGTGCTTCCCGTGGATAGCGAACACAATGCCATCTACCAGTGCCTTGAAGGACGTCCTACGGATTCAGTCGCACGGCTGATCCTCACGTGTTCGGGCGGCCCGTTTCGTCAGGCTTCGTTGGAAGCAATCCAGCAGGCCACCCCCGCCCAAGCGCTAAAACACCCCACATGGTCGATGGGCCAAAAGATCAGCATCGATTCTGCCACGCTTTTCAACAAAGGCCTCGAAATGATTGAAGCCCGGTGGTTGTTTGGGGTTCCCATGGAGAAGGTGGATGTCATTATCCACCCGCAAAGCATCATTCACTCAATGGTGGAATTTGTGGATGGTTCGGTGCTTGCACAGTTGAGTCATTCCGACATGTGCTTCCCCATCCAATATGCCGTGACATGGCCGGATCGGGTTCCCAATTCTCTGCGACCTCTCAATTTTGCCGAGCTGGGCCGTCTGGATTTTGAAGCCCCCCGCCGGGAAATCTTTCCAGCCTTGGACTTGGCCCGTCATGCCGGAGAAAAAGGGGGAACTCTCCCTGCCGTGCTGAACGCCGCCAACGAAGCCGCTGTCTCAGCGTTTCTCGCGGAACGCATTCCATTTTCCAAAATTTGGCAACTCGTCGAGCAAGCCATGAACAGAAGCGCGTTCCTCCCCTCCCCAACCTTGCAAGAGTTGATCGCAGCCGATGCTGAGGCGCGGTCTGTGGTTCAGTCAGTGATCGCATAGCTGGAGAGAAAGTTGGCGGGCAAAGCGTTTCTCGCAGGAATTGTGATGGTGGATCGCGATCTCCGAGCGCGATCGAAAGAATTCCCGCGAAGCGGCACTTCCTATGGGCGGCTTCGCCGCGATTGGGTTCCGCATCGTGCCAGGGGTGGCCCAATCCCCCATTGAAGAAATTCTGGTCACCCGGCGACTTCATGTGTATGACAGCCCGCAGTGAATCCATCCGCCTTCCAGAGAAAAATGTTTTGGGCCGCGCTTACGGCGCTTTCCATCGTTGTTCTGGCGGCAGTGATTGTCTTGGTGGGGGGATTGGTGGTGCAGGCGATTTCCTTTTTACAGCCTGTTCTTACTCCGGTGGCAATTGCAGGAATTCTTGCTTATTTGTTGGAGCCGGTGGTCCGTTGGTTGGAACAACGAAAACTCTCACGAACCAAATCGGTGGTGGTGGTTTTTCTGGCCTTCACTGTGGCTATTCTTGGTATCCTCGTCTGGATATTTCCTCCGATCTACAAGCAAAGCACCACGATTATCCGGGATCTTCCCGGCTATACTGTCAAGGCGCAGGATCTTGTCACAAAAACACTTGCCGAAGCTCAGCGTTTGGCAACCTTGCCGATGCTAAAAAAGGACGGTGAGGAGGTTTCTGAAACAGGAACGGCCGTTGGATTTCTGGAGGCTCGTGTCGATGAAGGCGTCGCATGGATCACCCAGCAACTTCCCAACCTCGCAGCTGGTGTGGGAAGGTTTGCCCAACGGAGTGTGGGGGGATTCCTAGGAGTTTTCGGAACAATTCTGAGCATGGTCCTTGTTCCCATTTTTCTGTTTTTCTTCCTCAAAGAGGGCCCCGCCATTTCGAGCAACTGGAGCAATTACCTGCCCCTTCGTGCCTCCCCACTCAAAAGTGAGATTGTCTCTCTTCTCAGCGAGATCAACTCTTACCTGATCAATTTTTTCCGTGGGCAACTTTTGGTGAGTATGATTGATGGGGCCATCATCGCCGTCCTGCTCATGTTTGTGGGCCTGGAATTCGCCCTTCTAATCGGTCTGCTGGTGGCTGTCCTCGGTTTGATCCCCTACGCCGGTGTGCTCATCAGTTGGATACCTGCCGTCATCATCGCGGCAGCCCAGTTCGGCGATTGGCTCCATCCGCTGCTGGTGACCATCATTTTCCTTGGGGTGAACAACCTCGACGGAATTTTTATTGCGCCAAAAATTGTGGGGGAATCCGTGGGGTTGCATCCCCTCACTGTCATTTTCTCCGTCCTGGCCTGGAGCCTGATCCTTGGTGGTCTCCTCGGCGCCCTGCTCGCTGTCCCCCTGACCGCAACTTTGAAGGTGGTGCTCAAGCGCTATTTCTGGGACAAGAAGACAACCGAGACAGTCGCGATTGCCGGGTCCGATTGAAAACCTGATTCTCGCCGCCATTCCACCCTGACTCGCGAGTCAGGCCGCCGAAATGAGCTTGCTCAGCGTGCCATGGCGGGTACAGATGGGATTCCAATGTCTTTGAGTCCGTTGTTTTCCCGTTTGATCGCATTTTTCCTGTCCGCCGTATTTGCCGGAGCGGCAATGGCGGACGAGGGAAAGCCGCGCGAAAGTTTTTTCCAGAAAGCGATTCGCGACACGCTGAATATCGACGCGGTCCGGCGCGAATTTATTTACCAGAAGCTGCCAGACGAAGATCTTAAGCTGGACATTTACTATCCGCGCGAGGCACCCCCTGCCACCGGCTATCCGCTAATCATCTGGTTTCACGGCGGGGGGTGGATTCTCGGCAGCAAACGTCAGGACGTTTTTGTCCGTCATTTTCCCCGCTACGGGTATGCCATTGCCAGCGTGGAATACCGCCTGGCCACTGGAAATCCTTTCCCGGCCCAGATCCGGGATGCACGAACGGCAACGTGGTGGCTTTGGAAATACGCGAAGGAACTCGATCTCGACCCTGCTGCCATGGTCGTGGCCGGACAGTCAGCGGGCGGTCATCTCGCCCTTCTGCTGGCATCTTCCCAAGGAAAATATCCCAAAGGATGGGGGCCCTCTGTGCCGCGCGGAACCTTGCGC
>JBGTLQ010000125.1:0-31027 GCA_041744075.1 Terrimicrobiaceae bacterium | reverse complement strand
ATCGTTGGTACAACTTGTCCTGTGGGGAAGTTGAAAATCGCTCCACGAATGGGTGATCCGTAATTAATGAAACCGTCAAACTCAACCACTTCAGGGGAAAGGTTCAAATCGATGGTGTAGTTGTCTGGTCCAATAATGGGCTCAACTTCCAGCGTGACACCAATATTGCGTACTTCAAACTGTGTTGGAGTCGATGGGGTAATAATGCCTCCTGAAATGATAGTTCCAAAAGGTATCAAAATTTCAACAGAACCTTCCGGAAGGGTGGGAGCCTCTGGCGGATTAAATTCTGTGGGATATGGGAACTCACGCACCACACGAACCACGGCTTTGCGTCCACTTTTTGTGGTCACCTTGGGGGCTGACATAAGATCGACACCTTTCTTTTGACTCAATGCACGGATGACGACTTGGAATTGGGGATTGGTGAAGATACCGGAGATGCCAAGAATTCCGGGGGCAGCAACGGTGGCTCCTTGGGCGATTCCTGCGATAAGCGCGTCAATACTGTTGGCTGTCACTGCGGCATTAGGACCAGTTCCAACCCCTGATCTTGTCCCTCCAGTCACAGGATTCTGTCCAATGGGCATTCCTCCAGCCGTGAAAGGAAAGGTGGTGGGAGAAGGAGAGGTGGGATTGAGATTAGTTCCAAACCCTTCGGTTCCACCAGCGCCATAAACACCTCCGCCAATCGACAATGGCCCAAGCAACCAATCAAACCCGAGTTCTTCCAAATTGTTTTGGGTCACCTCGAGGAATCGGGATTCAATTTCCACTTGGGTGGGTTGAACGCCCATCGAAGAATCCACAAGATAATCGATCAGATCGAGGGCATCCGGTGTGTTGCGAACGATTAACTTGCTGCCAGCTGCCACATATTGGGCAAAGGAACCTTCAGGGAAGGGCACCTGCTGGGACTCCAGATAATCCTTGGCGTTGGTGCGTCCTCGTATTCTTGCATCAGTGAGGGAAGCGCCTGGTCCGGCAATTGGGCCAGAAGCATCGGTGCCTGATGATGACGGAATGAACCCTGGAGGCACCTTGTATTCTTTGGTGATGAGGTCTGTTGTGTTTTCAGTCACGGGGACAATTGACACGGCAAAAGGTTCAATTTTGTATTTTAGTTGAGCAAGTTCTGTGAGGTAACGTAATGCCTCCACTAGCGGTACGTTGGTTAGAGACATTGTGATCCGTGTGTCTGCCGTTCCGCTTTGCTCAGCTTCCGGCATTTCTGGTGCCACGGTTCCATCGCCCGGCACGGCATTGGGATCTGCAGGAGCAGTTGTGGTTGTTGGGTTTAGCTTGAGAACGATGTTTACGCCTCGGCGCTGGGCAGGGTCGTCCGTGGTGGTGTCAAGATCGCGGCTTCGTTGTTTAAGGAATTCGACAGCTTCACGAACTGTTGTGTCGCGGAGTTCAATTTTCGGGATAATGATTCGATTGAGTTTGGCGGTGATCGCCTCATTGCCTCGCACGTCACCCCGAAGGCCGATGGCCGAGTCTGTGGCACGGGCGGAAAGATTTCGATTGATGGGGCGTTCCCATGCTTCATCGACCAACCAAAGCAAGCGGCTACGTGTTTCGTTGTAAGCGTTGGCGTCATAGGTGGAACGCTGTTTATTGACTTGCTCCATGCCCATGCGAGCAGCGTTGTTATAGCGATCGATCAGGAGTACCTGCTCATAGCGCTTCATGGCCAAATCGAAGCGACCAGCAGCAAAAAATCCTTTTCCTTCTTCGAGCAACTTCAGGACCTGCTCGCGGTCAGCAGCAAATTGTGGTGTGACTGTTTTATTGTAGTAGTCAGGCTGTTCCAAATTGGAGAGCATTTGCACAGCAGCTCGGTTTTCCGGGTCGTACTGAGGGAGAAGAATTGTTTTGGCGACACGTTCTGCATCGCCGTAGCGGCCACCATCAATAAGGGCTTGTGCGTAGAGCAGAGCAGTTTTCACGAACTTTGCCACAATAGGAGCCCTCACAGAGGATGTAGAAGAACCTTCCGGGACATTCTCCAAGGCATCCAGGTAGTTCACATAAGCCGTTTCGTAATCTTTGGCCTCAAAAGCGCGGTCACCTTTGGTGACCAGTTGATTGGCAATCAGGACACCTTCTTGACGGCGAACAATTTCCCTGTCCGCAATGGAGGAAGTGTTCTGTGCGGAAGCCTCATAAGATCCAGCGAGCAGGCAAACAAGGATCGCTAGAGCCAGGACCGGTCGTGGGCTAACGGCAAATCCTTTGGCAGCCCTATCAAGGGGCGTTGCTGGATTACCTGTGAAGGATCGGGAAGTAATATTCATCGCGAGGTTAAAAATGTGATCGTTAAATTATTGTGGGAGTGGGATTGTGAGGGGATCTCCGTAAACAGCCTCTTCGGAGATTCCCAAGGCGCTAGGTACACCAATCTCTTCAGCCTCTTCATCAACCTGTATGATGGGCTGCCCCGCAGGATCTAGAAGGCTGGCTGTCACAAACATAATCAAGTTGCGTTTGATGTGTTGGTCGGCATTGGTGCGGAAGAGACGCCCTGCGAATGGAATATCCCCCAAAATTGGCACTTTATCTTGGACTTTTTGAATATCCTCCCTCATGAGCCCGCCAAGAACCACTGTCTGCCCATCATAAACAGTCACCTCCGTTGTGACTTCTCTCGTTGAAAACACAGGACGGTTAATAATATTTTCAGTGAGCAAAATTTGACCCGATATCGCGAATCCATCCACCGTGCCATCAGCAAAAATTGGGCTACCATAGTTAATGAAGCCTTCGAACTCAACGACCCGTGGTGCCAGAATAAGATCAATGCTGAAGTTGTCGGGACCGACTGTTGGCTCAACTTCCAGGGTGATCCCGACGTTTTTTGTTTCAAAACTGGTTGGCGACGTTGGGACAGCGGATGCCAAAACTGAACCCGCAACTGAAGTCGTTTGGGGCAGGTCGTATTCGGAGGGGTAGCGGAATTCACGAACAATTTCGATTGTAGCACGTTGACCACTCTTGGTTGTTACTTTTGGCGCACTTACCAAGTCCACGCCTTTGTTTTGGCTTAGAGCTCTGAGGACTACTTGAAATTGAGGATTGGTGAAGACACCTGCGATGGCCAGAGCTGCGGGAGCTGGACCGACGGGTGTCGCGAAGAGGAGGGCGTCCACGGCATTGACGCTGATTGCCGATGTCCCACTCCGATTGCCGCCTGTGATGGCTCCAGCGGTGGCGGAGGAGGCTCCGATTGGAACCGTGGGGTTTCCGGGGTTTAAAAGAGGGAATGAATTCGCATTGATAGCTCCTCCACCTACCTCTGTTCCGCCACCGCCATAGACGCCAGTACCGAATGGAAGTCCGAATTGACCGACGAGCCAGTCAACTCCGAGTTCCTCGAGGTTGTTCTGAGTGACTTCCAGGAATTTGGATTCAATCTCAACTTGACTTGGAGGTGTCATGCCGGTGGTTTCCACCAGGGCATCGATGATATCAAGATTGCCTTGGGTGTTTTTTGCGATGAGCTTGCTGGAGCTTGGGAGAAAGATTGCGCTGGCACCGACGGGGAACGACACACCATTGGATTCCAGAAATTCGCGAGCTCCAGAACGTTCTGCGATGCTGGAGGTGGAGCCGGGGGCCGTGCCACTCACACCACCGCCTGGAGGTGCAATAGTTCCTCCACCACCACTGGCAGGCATGTTGCTGATAAAGCCTGGTGCCACTTTGTATTCCTTGGTGATAAGCACATCGGTTGGCTCAGATTCCGGGACCACCACAACCGCAAATGGCTCAATTTTTGGTTTCATGTTGGCGGCACGCGCGACGTATTCGATGGCTGCGCGTAAAGGAACATCTGTGAGTGAGAGATTGATTTGAACCCCTTCCTCAGGAGAACCAGGTGCCAGCTTGAGCACGAGGTTCAGGCCCCGCTGGGCGGGATCGGTTTCTGTCGTGTCGAGAGCGGCCGCGCGCTGACGGATAAACTCCAAGGCTTCTCGGATTGTTGCATCACGGAAGTCGATTCGTGGAATGATAATTTCATCCAACTTCCTGTTGATACCGGCTGTGCCACGAGTGTCGATTTCGGGTTGTTCGATAATGCTGGAAGGTCCAGTATCGAAGCGTTTGACTGGCAATTCCCACCCGTTGGACACTTCTCGTAGCATGTCTCCCCGTGATTCATTGTAGGCCGTGGTGGCATAGTTCTGACGCTCGAGATTGACCCGCTCCATCCCGCGCCGTGCCGCGATGTTGTATTTGTCGATATTCAGAACTTGCTCATACCTTTTGAATGCCAGGTCAAAACGTCCGGATGCGTAGAATCCATCGGCCTCCAAAAGCAATTGTTTGACTTCTTCCACATTGGCAATGAATTGGGGGGTGAGAGCTGGGTTGAAGCGACCGGGTTCTGCCAGCTGCTTTTGAAGGGTGAGGGCGGGCCCGTAGTTTGGGTTGTAGCGGTCCTCAAGAATGAGATTGATGGTTGTGGTTGCGTCTTGAGTCCGTCCCTCCGAGATCCGCTGTTCGGCGAGGAGGACGGCAGATTTTGAGAGCCCCACCAGTGCTGTTTGGCGTGTTGCGGCTACCGCTGATCCTCCGCTGGGAAGGACATCGACGGCACTTTTGAAATAAGAAAATGCACTCTCGTAATCGCGCTCTGCCAAAGCTTGGTCGCCTTTAATAATGGCTTTTTCGGCATGTTGGGCCATGACCTCCTGGCGGCGAATTTCTTGATCGGCCATTCGCTGCGCATTGGAGGCTTGAGAGTAGCCGGGAGAAGTGTGCAACAGGCATAGGGCCAGTGCGGTGAGAATAATGCGGGGCTTCATAGTCATTTCAAATTTTAGGCACCCCAGACGTCATTAAGCAACAAGCGACGCAGGGAATTACGTAGGCGGTTAAGGCTGGCATTGTGAATAAATGGGGTTATCAGTTCAGCTTGGGTATCTTAAATTGCTCTCCGCTAGCAACATCCTGTATTACTGCTTCCTCCTCGGAAATGTCAATAAGTTTGTATTTGCGATCCGCTTCGGGTTGCAGGCTGAAATCGTCGTCCTTCTTGACCTTGAATTTGGAGTTATCGAGCAGGTAGATAAAATCTGCGAAGGATGTCGGGTCATTCGATTCTTGATTAAAAACCAAGACCAGCTTCTGGCCGGTTTCCGTGTTTTCAATGGTCAGTTCGGAAATATCGCGTTCAATTTCGTCGCGCATCTCCGATTTTTTCTCGTAGTTCAGGACTTTGTAGGGGGATCCTTCGATGGTGTCACCGAGTTGCAGGAATTGAGTTCGGCTTTGGAGATCTTTTGAGTTAATCGTAAAGGTTTGTCCCTCGTCGGGGGAGCCGGTAAAGATCAGACGGAAGGGAACTGCGATAAATTTTTCCAGCCTGAGCTTTGTGTAGTATGGGGGGGTTGAGGACTTTTGTCCCGGGTCAGTTCCAGCAAGGTATTCCTCCAAGTTGGAAAAGCCATCATTGTCTGGATCTTGGTCTTTGACGCTGCTGTCAGCATAATCGAGATCGTATTTGATCAACCAAGCATTGGGAATCGGGGGGTGGAGGGGTTCGCCCCCTTCGAGGGGATCCACCAGCAGACCGTCTTTGAGCACGTAGGGCCGTGAAACCAAGAGTGAACCATCGTAAACCCCCCACTCAGCAGGGTTGGCAACCATGGCGCTGGACTCATCGATTTTTTCAACGGCGGGGGGCTTGATTGTGTTATCAGCGGGTTTGGCGCTGTCCCGTCCTGCGAATGATTCAGGGAGGGAGTTGACACTTGCTATGACGAGACCTGCGCTTGCGAGCGCAATAAGGGCAGCCGCGATCAATGCGGCTTTGTCGTAATGTTCTTTGATCCAGTCCATGATTAGGGTCAGGGTGCGGCGGGAGGGTTGTCAGCAGAGCTTTGCGCTGGCGTCGCGATGGGGAAATGAATGATTTCTAGTGCTGCCGTGACTTGGAGCACTTCACGGCCGAGCAGGACGTTCAGGCTGGTGGATTCCTGCGCTGTTGCTGGGGTGCCGTCGAAGGGGGAAGGAGCCGCGGGGGAAGCATCTGCTGTGGAGGCCACTGGGGGGCCTTCGGTTTTTGAATTGGTGATGGCGAGAGAACGCATAATCAAAAACTGAGGGTTTTTAAGGAGATTATTAAACGCGATGCGAAATTTGCCTTGTTCCGCTGTGAAACCGATGACGAAGGGCTGGACCTCGAGGGCAGATTTGGCAGCATCTGCTGGTTGGTTTCCTGCGCCCGTTTCAACGCGGAGGGGAGCGCGTTCCAAGGAATCAACTGATTTTACGCCGGGATTCTCAGGATTTGGGCCGATCAAGTCCTCCACGACACGAGTGATAATCGTGAGTTGGCGAGCCAGTTCAGGGGCAGCCCTTTCGGAGGGGAGGTTATCCTTGTACTCATTAAAACCAAGGTAGAAGCCTTCGGGAAGGGCGACTTTGGCGGCTTCGGCACGAGAGACGACTGCGTTCACCGTGCTGCGAAGGGTGTCTTGGAATTGCTGCGGAGAAACACCTTCTTCACGGGGGACTTGAAGAGCCGCAAGTTGGGATTTCAGGCCGGCCAGCTTCTCGAGGTAACCATCGCGGAGGGCTTCAGCACTTTTGATATTTGCTTCATTTGGGAAGGGAACTTTGTTCTGGAGACCTTGAAGCTTTTGGACAGCCTGGGTGTACGCAGCCATGGTGTCCTGATAGGTGGTGAATGCACCTGAGGCAAAAAACGCGAGCACTCCACAGCCTACCACAACAATCAAAACCACAGCGGCGATGAATGGGTTTTCTTTGAGAGCGTTCATGGCAGAAGGATCGGGTTGGCCAACGGAAGGACGATGGTGTATCCATAGGCCCAGCTTTGTCCGTCTGGCGTCGTGCGCTGGGTCACAACCTTTGAATTGGCTTCAATTTTGAAGAGCGGGGATTTTTGCAGGCGTTCTACAAATTGGTCGATGATCCGGGCTTCATTTTCGTTGGGGGGATTAGAAAGGTAGAGTCCCGTGATTTCCAAGGCGTCAATAGCCGGAGGTCCTGTGGGGGCGGCTTGCTGGCCGGGTCGGGGGGGGGCTGAAGCCGTGGCGGTAGTGGTTGGGGTGGATGCGGCTCTTCCTCCGATGGAGACTGGTTTTCCTCCAGAGAGGGGAGAAAGACCGGTGATCCAAATAAAACGAGGAGGAAGATGCTGGCCAAGTTCGTCAAGGATGGCAGACCAAGCCGTGCGCTCGGAGGCGGCAAGGAGAAGGGGGCCCGCCGATTCTTGAAGGGCCTGCGTTTCGGCACTGAGAGCATCAAATTTGGTTGCAAAGCCTTCGAGCCCGGCAGCCAAAGAATTGGCTTCGTCGAGTTTTTGCTGGGCTATTTCTGTTGCCTTGGTGAAGTAAGCATACCAAATTCCCACGGCAGCGAGGAGACAGACAGCTGCCAAGGCCAAGAACGGTTTACGTTTGGCAATATCCTGCTCACGAACAAGCTCTTTGGGCCGAAGATTAATTTCAACGGGACTGCTTCCCGCTTGCCGGAGGGCTGCGCCCACGAGCTCGCCCATGATGTGGGCTTTGCCTGCCACGGAATCGGCGAGGGTCTGAGAGGCAACCGTCACATTCCGGAGTGCGTTAAAATGCTCGATGGGGATCTGAAGTTTTTCAGAGAAAAACTCAACCATGTATTGCATCGAAACCGTGCCGCCACTAAGGAAGGCCCTCACAGGAGCACTGCCGCCTTGGGATTGGCGGTAGAAGCTGATGGATCGGGCGATTTCCGCGTGAAGGCGGGTCATTGTGTTCCTGACCACCTTGGAAATTTTGGCAACGGTTGGGTCCGAGGGTTCTTCATAGGCCCCACCGAGTCCAACAAACCCTTTCTCGATTTTCAGCCGTTCGGCAAAGGTGATGTCCTGTTTAAATTCTTTGGCGACGGCAGCACTGATACTATTTCCCCCGACAGGAATGGTGCGGCTAAACAGGCGCTGGCCCTCGATGAAGATCAGGTTAGTTGTGCGGGAGCCGATATCCACCAGGAGAGAACATCCGGGCAGGTCGGAATAGTTAAAGCGAAATGCGTTATAGATCGAAACCGGCGAGGCATCAATCGTGGAAAGGCGGAGTCCGCCCTTGGCAACAGCGGCGACGGTTTCAGAAAGCTGGTCGGCCTTGATGGCGACCAATGCCACATCCCAGGAACCGTCACGGGCTTCGCCCATGATTTGGTGATCCCAGACCACTTCATCAATAGGAAAGGGCACGTTTTGCTGAGCTTCAAATCCGATGATCTGCTCAACGTCATCTGCTGTGGAACCGGGAAGTTTTACAAAACGCGAAAAGACCGACTGGGAAGGAAGCGTGACTGCCGCCGTGGACCTGGCTGGCAAGGAGAGATTGGTGCGGAGTTCGTTGACGGCAGCTTCCAACTGGGCCGAGCGAGTGGCGTCCGCAGCGGGATCCACAATCAACTCCACGCTACCCAAATTCTGGAGGGTCAGTCCACCATTTGCCGAGGGGTGAAACTCAGCAAGACTCACGGTCTGCATACCGAGATTCAGAGCAAAAATACGAGAGGGAGCGGCCATTGAGAGTCGAAAACAGGCAGGTTGTGGTTATTGGCCCGCGCCGCGGCCTTTCACCGCTTCAAAGTAATCCCAGGCAAGGTGGGCAAATGGGGTTTCTGATTTGTTCAATACGTATCCCTGGGTCTGTTGGTAGGTGGTCCACCATTGGCCTTTTCCGGAAGTTGAGCCCTCGGCAACAATTTGTCCCGCCTTGGTGATCGTGACTCCGATGCCTGAAACCGTTTGGTTGGCGGTGTTGGGGATCTTTCCACCAAAAAAGCGCTCCAAGGATCGTGGTGCCACATACATCACGGACTTGAGACCTTTGCCTTGTCCGACATTCACATGATTGACCGAACCGACCAGAAGAGCCCCTTGAGGGAAGTCTTTGCTCTTGTTGTTCAACAAGATATAATAATTTACGGTAATATCATCCAAATAAAGGGGCTCAGCGGTGCGGGGAGTCCAGTCAAAAG
The DNA here is from genome assembly GCA_041744075.1 of Terrimicrobiaceae bacterium. Classification (GTDB taxonomy): domain Bacteria; phylum Verrucomicrobiota; class Verrucomicrobiia; order Chthoniobacterales; family Terrimicrobiaceae; genus JAJTZA01. The sequence goes on along the minus strand of JBGTLQ010000125.1, from coordinate 22,018 downwards.
TGACTTCAACTTCCAGCCATGAGGATGGCCGGGTCACTTTTTTATCGTACCCACTCCCCGACATCTTTGGGGATTCTTGAAGCGCAAAATCAATTTTTGAAATTGCGAACTCTTGGGCTTGTGATGCGACCGGCAAAAGCAGTGCAACAAATGTGACGGGGAACCATTTCAAGGGAGACATAACACTGGGATTATTAACGAGATTAAGGAAAAGGACAATATCAAATTACAACGACATTTTGTTGCGGAAAAATTCGATGGTCAAACGAATACCTTCATCGAATTGCACGTGAGGCTCCCAGCCAAGGATTGACCGGGCTCGTGTGATGTCGGGCTGGCGAACTTTTGGGTCATCGACCGGAAGCGGTTTGTGCTCGATCGGGCTGCTGGACTCGATGATGCGACGAATTTCCTCAGCAAATTGGAGAATTGTCATTTCGGTGGGGTTTCCGATATTCACAGGCTCGTGGTAGTTGCTCATCATGAGCCGGTAGATACCGTCAATGAGATCGGAGACGTAACAAAAACTGCGTGTCTGACTTCCATCACCAAAGATGGTGAGAGGTTCGCCTGCGAGGGCCTGGCTGATGATCGCAGGGACAACGCGTCCGTCGTTAAGCCTCATGCGTGGGCCGTAGGTATTAAAGATCCGGACAATTTTTGTGTTGAGGTTGTGGTAGCGGTGGTAGGCCATCGTGATGGCCTCTGCGAAACGTTTGGCCTCGTCATAGACACCCCGTGGTCCGATGGGGTTCACATTGCCCCAATAATCCTCATTCTGTGGATGGACAAGAGGGTCGCCGTAACATTCGGAGGTCGATGCCAGGAGAAACGCAGCCCCTTTGGCTTTGGCAAGGCCCAGGCCGTTATGAGTGCCGAGGGATCCAACTTTGAGGGTCGGGATGGGGTGATTCAGATAATCGATCGGGCTGGCCGGGCTGGCAAAGTGCCAGACAAAATCAACCTCGCCGGGGATAAAAATATAATCCGTGACATCGTGACAGATGAAGCGGTAATCGGGATTTCCCGAGAGGTGTTCGATGTTTGCGACGTTGCCGGTGATAAGGTCATCGATGGCAATCACTCGGTGGCCTTCTTTGAGGAGCCTGTCGGTGAGATGGGAGCCAAGAAAGCCGGCTCCTCCGGTGACGACGCTGGTGGGTTTGTTCGGTGAGTTTGCCATAAAGAGAAAGTGGTGATCTATCCTGTGCTGCCGGTTTTGGCGAGCAATTCGTACGTAAAAATGCAGTTAACTCGCGTGGGGACGCATGTGCGGAAAGAGGATCACATCGCGAATGCTCTCCGCACCGGTGAGCATCATGACCAGCCTGTCAATGCCAATGCCGATGCCACCTGCCGGGGGCATCCCGTATTCGAGAGCCAACAAAAAATCGGAATCGATTTTTTGGATTTCCCCGCCACTTTGTTCTTCCAAGCGGTGACGCTGCACGTCGGGATCATTGAGTTCTGAATAGCCGGGCGAAATTTCCTGGCCATTGATCACGAGTTCATAAACATCCACCACCGAGGAGTTCGCAGAATTCAATTTTGCCAAGGGCACGAGCTCTTTGGGACAGTGGGTCACAAAAAGCGGGTTGATGGATTTTTCTTCCACGAGTTTTTCGAAGACGTGTTGGGTAACTTCGTAGTCAGCGGTGCAGCCGGAAACATCGATCCCCAGTTCTGACGCACGGGATCGGCGTTGATCGGGAGATAGCGCTCCCCATCCGGGGGCAGCCTCTTCCACAAGCTCTGCGTAGGGAGCGCGTTTCCATGGCCTGGATAGGTCGATGGTTTTTGTCAGTTCGCCATCCGCATTGCGGTGTTCAATGATCAGCGAGCCGCAGACCGCTTCGGCAATCGTGCAGACCATCTCTTCAACCAAACTGGCCATCATTTCAAAGTCCGCAAAAGCCCAATAGGCCTCAAGCATTGTGAACTCGGGGTTGTGCCTGCGGGAGAGACCCTCATTGCGGAAGTTTCGGTTTAACTCAAATACCTTCGGCAACCCACCAACCAACAAGCGCTTGAGATAAAGCTCCGGCGCGATTCGCAGAAAAAGGTCCATGCCCAGAGCATTGTGGTGGGTCTGGAAAGGTTGAGCGGCGGCCCCGCCTGCGATGGTCTGCATCATGGGTGTTTCCACTTCCACAAACCCTCGATCTTCCAAAAATCGCCGGATCTCGCGAACGATGCGGATTCGTTTGGAAAAGACCTCGCGGGATTCCGGGTTTGCGATAAGATCGAGGTAACGCTGACGATACTTCGTTTCGGCGTCTTGCACGCCGTGCCATTTTTCGGGAAGCGGGCGAAGGGATTTTGAGAGCACGGAAAATTTTTCAACACGAATGCTTTGTTCTCCCGTCTTGGTCGTAAAATAAACTCCCTCCACACCGATCCAATCTCCGAGGTCCAGCTGATTAAAAACTGCCAAACGTTCCTCACCGATTTCTTTGGCGTGGACAAAAAGTTGCAGGCGTCCTGTAAAATCCGAGATGTCCAAGAAGTGGCTCTTTCCCATATTGCGGTGAGCGGTGATGCGGCCGGCCGCGCGGATGGCCTGGCCCTCTACGAAGCCCTCACGCACATCTGCCACCGACCCGGCGACATCAAATCTTGCGCCGAAGGGATTGTCCCCCAAGGCGGAAATGGTCTCCATTTTTTTGCGTCTGATCGCCAGCAAGTCGCTGACAGAGTCTGTATCCATATGAGTATGCATCTCATGGACAACCCCCGCCTTGCAAGAAGCAGATGCAGGCTTGGCAGAAGGCGTTCCCTTGATCATTCTCCGCCCATGTCTGACACCGACGCCCACACTCACACCCACGGGGATATTCGCATGCGCTACGGACACCCGTTGCCATTCGGGGCTAGTCATGTGCCAGGCGGTGTCAATTTTTCGATCTTCTCGGCAAACGCCAAAGCCTGCACATTGGTGCTTTTTGAGCGTGGTGCCGAGCAACCGTATGCAGAAATCCCCTTACCGGAGGAATACCAAATGGGCCATGTGTGGGCCGTGTCCGTGCTTGGAATTGGGCATGAAGAATTCGAGTACGGCTATCGCTTCGATGGGCCAAATGATCCCCGCGAAGGCCATCACTTTGACCCCACAAATGTGCTCACCGATCCCTACGCCAAAGAAATCGCCGGAGATGCCGGCTGGCGGAACACCCGGGCGGAAGTTCTCCCCTTCCGCGGGCGGATTCCTTCAGAGAAATTTGATTGGGCCCACTCCCGCCCATTGCGACGGCCGGAGTCGGAGTTGGTGATTTACGAGATGCATTTGCGGGGATTCACCGCCGATCCGGCCTCGGGCGCTTCAAGTCCGGGCACCTTCGCGGGGATGATCGACAAAATTCCCTATCTTAAAGAACTTGGTGTCAACTGTGTGGAACTCATGCCGGTGTTCGAGTTTGACGAGTTGGAGAACACTCGAACCAATCCACTTACCGGAGAACCTCTCTGCAATTACTGGGGCTATAGCACCCTCGGGTTTTTCTCCCCCAAATCGGGGTTCTCCACAGATCCCACCAAGGGCTCTCAAGTCGCAGAATTAAAAGCCTTGATCCGAGCACTGCACGAAGCCGATATCGAAATCGTCTTGGATGTGGTCTTCAACCACACTGGCGAAGGCGGCGACGGTGGGCCGACTTATTCTTTCCGAGGTATCGACAACAACACCTACTACCTGCTGGACAGCCACGGTCACTACGCCAACTACACTGGCTGCGGCAACACAGTGAATTGCAACCACCCGGTGGTGCGTGGATTTGTGATTGGGTGTTTGAGATATTGGGCTTCTGAGTTTCACATCGATGGCTTCCGTTTCGACCTGGCCTCGGTACTGGGCCGCGACCGCAATGGTGCCCCGCTTGCCAATCCCCCACTCCTTGAATCACTCGCCTATGACCCCGTCTTGGCACACTGCGACCTGATCGCTGAAGCATGGGATGCTGGCGGACTGTATCAGGTTGGAAATTTTCCGGCCTATGGCCGCTGGATGGAATGGAATGGACGTTTCCGCGACGCCGCCCGCCGCTTCCTCAAAGGCGACAAGGGGATGACCGGCGAAATGGTGCAGCGTATCATGGGCTCACCGGATCTGTATGCAGTCGCCGGACGCAAACCCACCGCCTCGGTCAATTTTATCACCTGTCATGATGGGTTTAGCCTTCGCGATCTCGTTTCCTATAATGAGAAACACAATCTCGAAAATGGCGAAAACAACCGGGACGGTGCGAATGACAATAATTCCTGGAACTGCGGTGTTGAAGGTGAGACCGATGATCCAGAAATTCAGGCCCTCCGGCTTCGCCAACAAAAAAATGCATTGGCGCTGCTGTTTGTGAGTCAAGGTGTTCCCATGCTGTGGATGGGTGACGAATGCGGGCGCACCCAGCACGGCAACAACAATGCGTATTGTCATGACGAGCCCTGGAATTGGTTCAACTGGGCTCAGCCGGAACAACAGGCCGGTCTGCTTCGTTTCACAAAATCTCTCATCGCGTTTCGCAAGGCAAACCCCGCCCTCCGGCAATCGGAATTTTTGTCAGGGCGGGATATTGTCAGCAGTGGCTACCCGGATATTTCCTGGCATGGAATTTTGCCATGGAAACCGGATTGGAGCCTGCCAAGCCGAACGATCGCTTTCCTTCTCTGCGCGCGGCATGGGGTTGCTGTTGGAGGGCCTGCTCATTTTATCTATTGTGCTTTTAATATGTATTATGAACCGCTGGAATTCACTCTGCCTGTGCTTCCCAAAGGAATGGTCTGGCATCGAGTCGCGGATACCGCCCTGCCCTCCCCAGACGATTTTGCAGAGCCCGGCAAGGAGCCGCTGTTGGGGCCAGAAAAAACCATCACCCTTGCCGATCGCAGCATGGTGATCATGGTGGGCCGTCAGCCATGAAACGCGGTGCCGCCATTTATCCCGGGAGTTTCGACCCGGTCACGTTTGGGCACATGGACATCATCCAGCGGGCGAGCCAGATGTTTGAAACCTTGGTTGTTGCCGTCGCTGAAAACGAGGCGAAGTCCCCGCTGTTTGACATGGAGACACGGATTGCGATGATTCAAGAAGCGGTGGGAGATCAGTCCCGCGTTGTTGTGACGAAGCTGCGCGGGTTGTTGGTGAACTTCGCGAGGGAGGAGGGTATTTTTGTTGTGGTGCGAGGATTGCGGGCCGTGTCAGATTTTGAGTTTGAATTTCAAATGGCGCTCATGAATAGGAGGTTGGAGCCAAATCTGGAAACCATCTTCTTGACACCCCAGGAGGAATACACCTTTTTGAGTTCGCGGATTGTGAAGGAAGTGGCCCGCCTGGGTGGGGATGTTTCTCCCTTTGTGCCAGCGCACGTGGCCGAGCAGCTTCGAGCCAAGTCCCAAAACGCAAGAACTTAGTATCCCCGATAATGGAGGCTCAGCAGGCGAAAACTCTGCGCATCTTTTTCAGCGGTGTAGTAATAGAGCGCAAGCGTTGTTGAGGGTTGCGACCACTGATACCCCACCAGGGTTTGCAACACGTCACCATCCCGGGTTTTCTGACGCGCAATCACCCGTCCAATCCCATACTTGTTTTCAATATTGCGCCGGGTTTGGTCAAAGAAGTTGCTATAACTTGCTCCATCCCATGACGTGTCGCCGTAATGAAGCTCAATCTCCCCAAGGGAATCATTGTCAAAATAGAACTGGGAGCGCTGAAGGAGTTTCTGCGGAATGCCTTCCACCACCAAGCATTGGCGGCCCCGCACATCCTTGCGCTCGACAATCTTGGCCTTGACCCCTTTGAGACCTTCTTCCAACCGGCTCAGAGATTCTCCCCATTGAAAATTGAAAGGCACCTTGATCTCCTCGGCAGCATGCAGCGGACCGGCCAAAAGCACGATCACCGGCACAAAAATCCCAAGGACAAATTTTTTCACAGCCCTCATAGGTAGCGAAAACTTGGCTTCGGTCAAACGACTCATGGCAAAACTTCCACCTCGCCTCCCTCCAAAGGGGAAATTTTGTCGAGGCCAGGGGCCAAAAAACCAGCGGCAAAGCCGGGTTGACCGATCAAGATTTGCAGAGAACCATCGGTTTTTCCAGGCGCCACAGCCACGCGGTGAATCCCGGAGGCATCCCACACTGGCAAAACACTCAATCCTCCCTCCGCTTCCAGCCAAGCCCCCGTGGCATCAAAAACGAGCCGAGCCGACATTATGGTTTTCCGGGAGGAAAGCGGATCCGGGGAGAGAGGAATTTTGACGGTGTCGCTGGCTGGTGCTGAAGGAGCTGGCACGCCATCCAGAAATCCAAACTCAACACTGGGTTCGATCTTTCGCACAAGGAATTCCTCCCAGTCAGAGACACGAGGCTCGTCCCCTTCGGGATTTGGCTGGCTTTCGAACTCGGTTGCCACGGGGTGCAACCCACGAAAGTTGGACACCCCGTCTCGCTTGGAAAGCAGATAAAATCCTGTGGCCCTGGGAGAAGAAAACACAAGATTGCCGGTATCCGCAGGTTCTAATTTCAGCTCGCGAAGGAGTTCGCCGGTGAGGCTGAAATTACGCACCACGGGAAGTGGGGATTCGGACTGAAGTGTGGCAGAAACCCAAAAGGAATTGCCGGCTCCCGGAGCAAGCGACTCCATGGAGATAGGATCGCCCAGCGGGATCTCCGTCAGCTTTTCTCCCTCAACCAGCCCAACACGCGTTCCGTCACTCACCAAAAACCCGCGCTCCACCGCAACCAAGAACTTGGGCAAAAAAGGGAGAGGGACGCTTGTTGGCTTCAAAGCGAGCTTATCTCGTTCGTAAAGAATCACCTCCGAAATGCCTTCTGCGACCAGTGCCATCTGCGTAGCCGAGAGAGCTGCCAGCGCAGCTGATCCCGAAATCGGCTCGAGGGTCTCTTCTCCAGCCAAGGCAAATAGCCCCCACCCCTCGGGAGTTCGTAGGATCGCGGTTTGAGCGTCACCCGCCAAAAACTCGGAACCTTCCGGCAAAAATCGCCGGTCGCTCAAAACCGCTTTACCATCCGCCTTCCACACCGCCGGGCGGTTTTCGATCGCATCAATGCCGACAAGATAAAATTCATCCTCCTCGGTCGGAATGGCCGAGATGACTTTAGAAAGCGGCGGATGACCATTCGCATCCTCCCAATCGTTAAAATAAAATGCCTCTCCTTCCACCGCAACTCCCGAGGGCACAAACCAACCCCGCACCACATATTTGCCGGGGCTCACACGATTCCCTTGATTGTCGTTCTCGTCCCACGTGAGGATCACGCCATTGAGTCCAATTTCAAACGTCTCGAGTTCCTGACCTTCGCTCAGGGTGCGGACAAGCTTCCCTGAAGGATCAAACACCCCGAGGCTGATCCGACCCGAGGAATCTGGAACGGCAAGCATCAAATGGAGAGGTTCCTGAGCATGAGCGAAACCAATCCAAGCAAGGAGCAAAACAAAAATTAATCTCGCCATGGACCTCTCACAAATAATGTCGCCACTGGATGTCTGGAAAGAGATTATCCCTGCTCTCGCAGGCCTTCAAAAAGGGGTCGTCTTTTTTATCTTCCATCAACATCTCGTAGAGCCGGGTGAACCGCAAAATGTGCTCCTTGGTTCGGCGCGTGGCGTATTCGCTTGCCGTTCCGGTTTTCATGAGAAAGGCCCAATCGCTTGACTGCGCCAGAAGAAGTTCCCTCGCCATCTGTGCGAGCACCCGCGAGATAAACTTTGATCGGGTTTTGGCAAATTTTTTGGCACATTCGGTCATTCGTCCTGCTGCCGCATGAATGTGCGGATAGATCCAGGAATTGCAGCGATCCAGCCAGACCTCGTAGTATCCCATGTTCCCCCAGCTGGAAGGCGAAGGACAAACCATCTGCTGGGTGGGATGTGTGGCGAGATACCGGGTTGGTGTGGTGAAGGCAAAAGCCGATTGGTCATACGCTGACTTGCGAAGAAAAAGGTCCACAAACTCCGGCCCCTCAAACCACCAATGACCAAACAGCTCGGCATCAAAGGGGCTCATCACAATCGGCTCAATAGGCAGCATGGAGGCCAAATGTTCGATCTGTTCCGCCCGGCTGCGCATAAAATGAGACGCATGGGATTCCGCCGCTCCCATTGCCCAATCCCTGCGATAAACCTCTTTCGGATCATGACCGGTGATGCGATGGTATTTGATGCCGGTCATTTTTCGATGACCCATGGCGGGCAGAATGCGGTGAAGATATTCCTCGGGAAGGTCACTCCCGATGTCGCGATAAAAATCCCGATACGCCGGATCGCCGGGATATCCCTCACGAGCACTCCAGACCTGTTTGCTCGATTCGCGATCCCGCCCGAAAACAGCCGGACCCGCAGGCGTGAAATACGGCGAATAAATCGCAAACCGTGGTCGCGGCTCGCCATACATCAAACCATGCGCATCCACCACAAACCACCGAATATTTGCCTCCTGAAGAACCTTGTCGATGCCGGGAACATACCCACATTCCGGCAACCAGATCCCGGCCGGATCCACGCCAAAACAATCCCGGTGGTAATCTTTCCCAATCAAAATTTGAGCCCTCAGCGCCTCGGGGTAGGCCTCCATGAGCGGCAAGAATCCATGCGTGGCGGCACAGGTAATAATCTCAACAATCCCCTCCGCCTGAAGCTGAGCAAAAGCTCCAACAATATCCCCACCAATTTCCCGATCAAAAAAATCTGCCGCCTCTTCAAAACGCGTTTTGTAAAATCGGGCCAGTTCATTGACAGCCACGTCACCAGCCGTCCGCTCGATCTCCGCAGCGGATAATTCAATCCCCCGATTCAAATATCGGGAGGTCCGAGACCGAAGCAGCGGATCACGCAACATCGCACACAGCGTGGGAGTCATCGTCAGCGTCAAACACACAGGCACCTTCTCCACCGATAACCGCCGAAGAATTTTCAAAAGCGGGATATACGTCTCCGCGACGGCTTCAAAAAGCCAGTCCTCCTCAAAAAACTCTTCGTGCTCCGGATGGCGCACGAAAGGCAAATGAGCGTGCAGCAGCAACGCAAGAAATCCTTTGGGCATGACCCGCAGTCTTACCTGTCACCCACCGCCCCGCAAGCCCGGAGGCAAGGGAACTGCTGGGCGCATGTCACGTGCCTTTTAGCCTTGATCCACCCATTCTGAAACGTAGCGGAAATTGGAACAATTTTCGTTGGCCGCACAATGCTTGAAAACGTGGGCATTGAGGAATAGAAACATCAAGGTGATGGTGAATGTCGGGAGTTGAACAGAAGCTTCGATTCAGGAAAGTAAAATAAACGGGCAGGCAAGGGGCTGCAGTTTCCTACCCTTTTAATCACACCTCAGCGAAAGTCTCAGGCTCGATTTTATCCTTTCTATAAAGGAAATAAATATGCAATAGTTTCCTTATGAATAAGGAACAATTGAAATATCTCTACACCGAGGCGGAGGAGCGCTCGCTGCCGCGAATGATTCCCCGCGATTTGCATGTGCCATTACACAGTGGAAAGGTGGTGGTATTGACGGGGATTCGGCGTAGCGGCAAAACCAGTCTCCTCTATGAAGCGATTGGGCGGTTACTGGCAGACGGCGTGAGCCGGGAGCGGATCATCTATCTCAATCTGGAGGACGACCGTCTATTCCCGGTCATGGCGGACGAGTTGGATTCCATCCTCCAAGCACACAACGAGCTTCACCCTGAACTTGCAGGAGAAAAACGTTTTCTTTTTCTGGATGAGGTGCAGGCCGTGGAGGGCTGGGAGCGCTTTGTCCGCCGGGTCTATGATGGAGGGGAATGGGAGGTCTATTTGACCGGCTCCTCCTCCCGTTTGTTGCGAAAAGACATCGCATCTCCCATGCGTGGTCGATCTTTGCATCTGGAGGTCTATCCTTTGAACTTTCCTGAGTTTCTTCGCTTTCGTGAAGTCGAGGTGAAGCCAAATTCGCGCACCTCCGAGGCAAAAGCGATCAAATGTCTTGAGGAGTATCTGGAGGCAGGTGGTTTTCCAGAGGTGGTGCTGGCCGCTCCAGAATGGCGGGGTGCGATCTTACAGGAATATGCCGATCTGATCCTTTACAAAGATTTGATCGAGGGCTTTGGAATCGGCAATACCCACGTGCTCAAACTGCTTCTCAAACAGTGCATGGGGCATCCGGCGGGGTTCTTCAGCCCCAATAAGTTTTACTCCACTTTGCGCAGCATGGGTGTCGCGGTGAGCAAGGATACCATCTACGCCTACCTCGACCACCTCGTCGAAGCGTTTGTCGTTTTTCCCGTAGAGAAATGGGATCGATCCTTACGGGTGCGAAGCATGAATCCATCAAAGATTTATGTCATCGACACCGGGTTGGCGGGTCGCTTCTCGGTGACTCCGGATCGCGGAAAGCGGCTGGAGAATGCAGTCTTTCACCATCTTCGCCGCCGACACCGTGAACTCTACTACTTGGCCAACGGCCACGAGGTTGATCTGGCGAGCGCAGAAGACAGCCCGAAAGCGGCATGGAACATCGCATGGACGATTCACGACTCCGAAACACGGGATCGCGAAATCCGCTCCCTTGCATGGGCGCAGGCCCGCTATCCCGGCATTGATACGGCCGTTGTTTGCCATGAGATCCCGGATGTCTGGAATGATGAACCGAGACTGATCCCGGCCTGGCAGTTGTTAACTCAGGTGATCGATTAAGAGTTGCCCTGGCAGGGACTGGAGAACCATCCTCTGCCAATGCCATATTTGAATCTACAAATCACGAAGGGAGCCACGCGGGAACAGAAGAAGAAGCTGGTGGAGGAATTCACCGCCTCTCTTGTGCAGCACTTGGGAAAAAAGCCGGAGCATATTCATATCGTGATTGATGAAATCGACGATGAGAATTGGGGTTATGCCGGAATGCTGACCGACGATTTCAGAAAGACCCAACGAGACGGAAAATAACGTGGGCCCCACGGTTTAAATACACCGCCCGCCATCCACCTCCATGCAAACTCCGGTCACGTAATCCGAAGCCGGATCCGCAAAAAACACGGCTGCGTTGGCCACATCACGCGGCAGACACAGGCGACCAAGCGGGATGCTGGATAAAAACTGCTTCCGATTCTCCGGCGTGTCCTCCTTGCCCATAAAGGTGGTCAGAAGGGGTGTGTCGGCTATTGCGGGATTGATGGAGTTCGCGCGGATGTTGTCAGGGGCCAATTCCACGGCGAGGGACTTCGTCAACAGCGTGACAGCGCCCTTGGACCCGTTATACCACGACAATCCCGGCCGCGGCCGCACCGCAGCGGTCGAGCCGATGTTGATAAAGCACCCGCCCCCCTGCTTGCGAAAAACCGGCACACAGTGAATCGCCGAGAGGTAAATACTCTTCACGTTCACCTGATAGAGCCGATCAAAAAACACTTCATCGACCTCAAGCATGGGCCGGTTCAGATGGCTCATCCCGGCATTGTTCACCCAGACATTGATCCCACCGAATTTTTCGACGGTGGCATCGACCAGGGCCTTCATGGCTGCGGAGTCGGCCACATCCACCTGACAGGCCATGGCCTCATGCCCTTTCGCCAACAGATCCTTCGCGACTCCTTTGGCTTTGGCCTCGTCGAGATCTGCCACGATGACCTTGGCACCGAGCTTTGCGTATTCCTGACAGATGCATTCACCAAAGCCCTAGGCGGCTCCCGTGACGACAGCGACCAAACCCTTTAGACGTGAATCAGACATATTTTAGGTGGGGATAAAGTTCTAGAATCAAACCAAGGAGGCAGCGGGTAAAATCATTCGAGACAAAGCGTATTCAAGAGGGGCATTGGAAAACTGAGATGATCCTCCCAAATCGCCCCCTCAAAGGCCACATCTTATTGCTCACGTGCCAGGCAATTGATTCTTGAGCCGAAATAACCTCGATTGCTGACTCTTTTCAGAATGATTGTTGATTGTCACGCCGGGCGGGTTGCATTATAAAGACTTTATGAAGACTCTGAGTGTGACGGAAGGGCGTGGCCGACTGGGATACTGGCTAAAAAAAGCCGTGGAGGGTGAGGATGTCGGATTTGTGTTTGAGGGCAAGGTGGTTGCGCTTCGCCCTGTGGAAGTGATTTCTGCGGATTACGCTTTGCAGGAATATGGGTTAACCTCGAAAGAGATCCTGGCGGCAGAGAAAAGGATTACGTCTGAAACACAATCGGCACGAAGGCGAGGAGAACTGAGCCGCTTCACCGGAAATCCACATGATTTCGATTGAACTTTCGAAACGCTTCAAGAAACGAGTGAAAGAGGCAGGGAAAAAGAAGGAAGTTTCAGCCACTCTCACCGAAATCTCCCAAGGGTTTGGTCGGCCACATGCCCATGCGGGCCTCGGAATCAGGAAACTGGGAGATCACCTGTTTGAATGTCGTACCAGCCTGGCATGGCGTCTCATTTTTATCGCAAAAAAAGGATCTTTGACCTTCGATTTTGCCGGCAACCATGACGAGGTTCAGCAATATTTGAGGGGAAAACGGTAGTGTGGACTTTTGGAGCCCAGCCTTGCCAGCGGTTTCCTGTGACGTTAAAAATTTCCGTTTTCCATCATGCCACTCAGCGCCGATCTCCAGAAGCAACTCCGCGAAGGATTTTTCCGTCCTTTGGCTCGGCCTTCGTGGCCAGTGACGGTGGATATTGCCGAGCGGTTGTTGGAGGGGGCGGATGAAGGCGGCCAGCTCTCGCGGGAAGACACGCTTGGTTTGATTCGCGAGGTCTTGGGCCAACACCCCCGTGCGGCGTTGGATGCAGATGAAGGGGCTGCATTTACGGATGCCCGTCAGCGGGCACCCCAACTCTACAATCGCCTGCTGGACGCGGGCTGGTTGCAGGAACGGCCCGTGGCCCTTGGAGAGTATTGGGTTCTGGTGACTCCTGCGCTGCGCATGTTGGTGCGATTGCTGTTGGATCTTGCTCGAAGTGATCTCGGGGAACTTAAGGATTTCTCGGCCTCCCTTCGTTCCATTTGTGAAACATTGTTGATGCCCGAGGCGCTGAACCCGGCCCGCTTGGATGCCGAGGCGCTGCGTCAGACCGTCAAAGATTTGGTGGATCGTACGACGCGGGCCGGGGACCAGATGCATGCCGTGGAAACCCTCATTCTTCGCGAGGAAACCCTGCAACGTCAGAGCGAAGATGCGGCCGAAACCCTGAACCGATTTCTGGTGGATTTTCATGCCGGGGAGCACATGGTTTGTTATGACGCCTTGCAGGAAAACGGATTGATTCCGCGCCTGCACCAGGCCCGGAGAGTCGTTCAAGAAGCGGCCTCAAGCGCCCTCGCAAAGGAACGCCTTGCCGCAGGAATTGCAGGCCACACCAAGGGCTCCACGACAGATCCTTACGCGGAGGCCGAAGGGATGTTCCAGAAGTTGGGGCGTGGACTTGCTGCCATTCCCGCCAAACAACAAATCATCGATGGCCGCATGGCGGACTTCAGCCGACTCTCTGCCCAGCGTTACCGCTACCAAACGGAAATGCGCGGCAAAAAACCGGAACAGGTCAAAGCCTATCTGGATGCCGCAGCGGCGGAATATGACGGAAAACGTTTTGCCGATCTGGAGCGTGAAGCCGGGATGATGTTCCTGTGTCCTCACGCCGGCATCCATTTTGGCACGGCCTCATTGGCCACGGTCCGGCGAGTACGTCAGCCGGTTAACCTTTCTTTGGAAAAACCCGAAAGCAACGATGCCTTAGCCACCGCCAAAGACATCATTCGAAAACACAATCTCCTGGTTGTCACTCCCCAGCGGGCAGCACGGTTTGTGCGTCAGCGTTTGGAGAAAAAGGGAGACACGCTTTCAACAGCCGGACTCTCCGCACTACCGGAAGATGATTTTTTGGATTTTCTTGCGGTGTTGGCTTTTGACCGCGCTCCCTCGCAAGGCAAATCCCGAACCGTCCGCTGGAAAATCCATGCGGACCGCAAAGACCAGGGCTTGCAGCCAGACCGCATCCCTCAAGACACCATCAACGGCTGGCAGGTTGACAGGGTCATCATCGAAAGGATCTCATGAGCGCAGCCTGGCCCGAGTTCTGGCAACATGTCCCCGAAGAGGATAGGGGTGCGATCAGCGAAATCCTCACGACCTTGCTCTCCTCCGGCGTGTTGCTGGGTGAGGAAGGTCGCGGACGCCAGCTTTACCAAACGGCCCGTCAGTTCGAAAAAGAAATCTCCGACTACCTCGCACCTCTGCACATCCAATTATTTTTGGACCCTGACCGTCCGATCCTCCAAGCCCGTCCGGTCGCCGGAGATTGCGGGCTCACGGAACGTTTCTCCAAAGCGGAAACGTTGGTGTTGTTGGTTCTTTGGCGGATCTATGACGAAAAACGTCTGACAGAAACCAGCGCGGCGGTGATCATTCCGGCGGAGGAAATTTTCCAGCGTCTGAAATTGTATTTTGAAAAGATCGAGCCGCCGAGTTCCGGCCAACTGGAGCGCATTCTGCAAAAACTAAAAAGCCTGAATCTGATCCGCACCCAAGCCAGACAGGATGTTCAAAAATTCGGGGAGACCCTGCTTGAGATTCTGCCAACACTCCCGCGGGTGATCCCCTTCGAACATGCGGAGGCGTGGGAGCATCAGGCTGCGCTTTACCGCGGAGACAGTGAGACCACGTTGGAGGAGCAACCATGATCGACAAACGCATCACCCTCACCCGCATTCTCGCCGTCAATTGGTATGGCTTTCGTCAGATCCTGGATGTCTCGGGTCATACCCTCATCGCCGGCGCATTCGGCACCGGCAAAACCGCTTTGCTGGACCTCATCCAATATGTGCTGCTTGGACGTTTTTGGAAACCGAACCGCGCCGCCGCCGGCAACAATCAAAGCCGCTCAATCGTGAGCTACTGCCTCTGCGACACAAACACCCTGCGAAACGGGGAGCCTCACTACACCCGTTCGAGCGGGGTAACCATCATCGGCCTCGAATTCACATGGCCACTGGAGCAAGGCCAGACCGAGCCGCGCCGGGAGACCTGGGGAATTCGCATCCAATATTCGAGCCCCACGGCGGAACCCCACCCCACCTATTTTTGTGTGCCCGAGCGCTTGGAATGGAACACGCTGGCCCCAGAGGGAGCGCTCCTCGATGAAGAAGCGTTCCGCACATGGATTCGCAGGGAGTTTGGCAAAGACAGCCTCTTTTCCCGTCAGCAGGATTTTTTGGCCGAGATGGCAACTCCCAATCACCTCTATTTCGAAGCCGACCAATTCCGAAAGACGCTCCCCAAGGCCATCGCGTTTGAGCCGGAGGAAAATGTCGAACGTTTCATCCGTGAGTTTATCCTTGAGGAAAATCCCATTGACGTGCGCGATGTCCGCACGGCGGTCAGTGCCTACCGTGACACCCAGGACCGTCTGCTCAACCAAGAAGATGAAGCCACCCAGCTTCGCAAGGTTTGTGACGCCGACACGCGGCATCAGGCCCTTCACCGCGAGGCCGGCATTTTTCAACATGTCTCACGCGCTGTCCTCCATGCCCAGGCCACCAGCAAACATTCGGAGCTGTCAACCCGCTTGGAAACCCTTCGCCGGGAAAATGCGGATGACCTCACGGGAGCTGACACCAAAACCGCAAAACTCAACGAACTCAAAGCGACCATTGACGCCACTCGCTTGGAAATCTCGGCAGACCAAGATGCCGTCAAACTCGAAAAACTTCAAACAGAGCGCAAAACCCTTCACACCGAAATTCAACGGATTGAGGAGGCCAAAAAATCCACACGTGAGCGTCTGATGAATCTGCGTCAACGCTGGGGTTCCTGGCTGCGGAGTGGACGTGACTTCGCCGAGCGGGATGTGTTGGCAGCAGGCTTGGCGGATTCCTTAAATGTGGATGAAAGTCTTTTGGAAGCCCTGGCCGGCCCCTTGGAAGCGCCCGCGTTTTCTGCTCTTTCGAGCCTCGCAGGATCCTTCAATGACCTTTGGCAACTCGGGGCGCAGACCAAAAGGACCATCGATGACGTCACCCGCCGCAGCACCGAAAAACTCCAACAACTGGCGGCTGATCTCGAAGCCCTTGATCGGCGCGAAATGCCTGGCAGCTTTCCCGTTTACCGTGCGATCCACGAGGCCACAAACGGGCGCGCCCATCAACTCGCGCGTCTCATTGAAGTGAAGCCCGAGGCCGAACGCTGGTGGACGGCGCTGGAGCTTTTTTTGGGCCGTCAGCGCTGGGTGATTGTGGTTTCGAAGGAGGACTATCGGGTGGCCCTTGAGGTTCTGCGCCGCACCCCGCCCGGACGTGAAGGCGAATCGCTCCTTAATCCCCATGAGACGGAGGGGCTGCGTCATGACGCCAAACCCGGCTCCCTCGCCACCAAAGTGGACATCACCCTTCCCTTGGCCGAAGCGTATGTCCTGCACCTTCTCGGAGACATTCTCTGTGTCGAAACGGTCGAAGAAATGGATGCCTCGCCAGCAGGTCGCGCTATCACACCCGACGGGGTGTTCAAGCAGGTTCCCCTTCGCCGTCGCCTCCACTCTGGACGCGATGTGGCTCTCACTTTGGGCACCGAGGGCCTGAAACGCATCCGCGCTTCCAAGGAACAGGAACAAATCACCACCCGAAAAGAAAAAGATCGCCTCCAACTCCTCGCTGACGATTTGAATGCCTGGCTGGATCACGGCAAAAAATCGGGACTCGGCGAATCCTCCCTGCCCCATCGGCCCGAGGAGATTGCCGAACTACCAAAAAAATGGGGTGAGTGGCGATCTCTGGGGGAAACCATCGAACTCCTTCGCACACCGGAACGCGAAAAGCGTCTGGAACTTCTCCAAAACCATGAGGCGGACCATGGAAAATTGCAGCGCGAGATCGGGGTCATCGAAAGCCGTATGCAAGGATTCCGCAGGGAGGAAGAACGCGCCCTCCAAAACCTCAGCGCCTGCCATGAGGAGGTCCTCGCGCATCAGCGCGAACTCGAACAAATCCGCGCGACCCTCCCGGCCGATGTCACAGCCAGCGATCTTCAATCCAGCTTGGAGGAAATTCTTTCACAGGATTCCCATTGGCCCACCCGCCTGGCCAAAGCCCAGGAACGAACGACGGACGCCCAAGTCAAAGCCACCCAGGCCCTCAACGAACGTAACAATGCCCGCCGCGATCTCATCTCCAGCGAGAAGCACCCGGAGTACCGTCATGACTTCGATGAGGCCGAACCTGACAACACCCGCTGGGCGGCACGGCTGCGTCAGTTGGATGACGTGGAACTTCCCAAATTTCGCGAACTTGCTGGCGAACGCCGCAAGGATTGGGAGGCGCGACTCCGGGACAATGTGCTCGACCGGCTGCAGGAACGGCTCAACAAAGCCATCGATGATATCCGTCTCCTGCGCGATTACCTTTCCCATGATGTTGGACGTCATCGCTACACGATCACCCAACGCCGCGACCCGGCCTTCCAATCCATTTGGCAACTCATCGACAGCGGGTTTGAGCCGACCGATGAACTCCTGCAAGCCAGCCATTCTGAAGAAGTGCAAACCGCTTTGGATGAACTCATGAAAGCCATTGAGTCCTCAGGCGAACTCGATGACCGTGCCAGAAAGCTTTTGGACTACCGTTGTTATCATCGCTATGACATTGAAATGGTGCCCAAGGATGACACCTCGGCGCCGGTGATTTCTCTCAGCCGCAGCCTTCGAAGTCTGAGCGGGGGTGAAAATCAGGCCCCGTTTTTTATCTCCATGCTCGCGGCCTTTCGTCGGGTTTATGATCTTGGCTCGCACCGCTCCCATCACCTCGGGTTGGTTGTCATGGACGAAGCCTTTTCGAAACTCTCCGGCGATGGCGTCGAGGATTGCCTCGAGCTGGCCCGCAACTTCCAGCTACAACTCGTGCTGGCCTTCCCTATTGAACGCCTGGGCGTGATGGCTCCGTATGCCGAAAATGTCATCATTTGCCGCAAAGAAGAACACCGCGATGACCAGGGATTTATCACAAGGGTCGATAACATTCCGCAAAGGCTTTCGATGAGTCAGGCCTTGGAAGCTCTCGAGTGAGTGCCAATGAGGGCGATATGCAGCTGATCGGGTTGCCAATTTTCCGGGCTCTCCACGATCAGTGGTGGAACGCCCGGGCCAAAAAAGTTGGCAAGTCCCAAGTGCCCTTTGGGCGGGACTGGGAAACCCTGCTCACTGACGCCGGATTAACCACCTCCGACCTCCGCCAAGAGGCAGACCGCGACGCCCGGACGCTTCACGCGGCAGGTTGGATCGAACTCATAGAAGCCCGACGCCGCTCCCATCTGATCGAGCGGGTCCGCATTCCTCTGGAGCGCGAGCAGGCGCTGGCCGTGTTGTTTGGCGATCCTTGGGAGTCGGGCGAATCTGATCATGCGGCCTCATCCGTGGTCTGGGTCCCCGAACTCCAATTCCTGACACAATCAAGATTCACTGTCCCCCTCGCGGACTGCATCCGCATAAATAAATTCCTTCAGCAACCCCACCCTGACGGACCAAACGTTCCCATCAAAGAGCGGTCCTTGGAAATCTTTGGTGATGAAAAACGCTTGGATGCGCTGCGGGCCACCTCACTTTTCCGTGAAGATCGAATGACCCTTGAGCAACTGGGCTGCATGGTGGTTCCCGAGCCGCTGGGGTGGATTCGTGGTCCCACCCCAAACGGCAAAGTCCTCATCCTTGAGAACGCGGCCACCTTTCACTCATTCGCGGCATGGAACCAAAAAGCGGCGAGGTATTCAGCAATCATTTATGGCGGCGGCCATCGCATCATTGACGGCGTGGGATTTCTCACCTACTTGAAAAGCGAAATTGGCGCAATCTCCGAGGTATTCTATTTCGGAGATCTGGACCCAGAAGGCCTGCGAATCCCCGCCCTCGCCAATCAACGAGCCCACGCCATCGACCTTCCTCCCGTGGAGCCATTGGAAGACGCCTACGGATTTCTCCTCTCCCTGCCGCATTCCTGCCGCGCTGCGATGGAAGACAACCTGCGCGAGACACCCTTCGAGTGGTTACCCAAATTCGAGCTGGAGGTTCGACAGCTTTTTGCCTCCTCCCAAAGAATCGCCCAAGAATGGCTCGGCACAAAAAATCTCAAGGAGTTCTGACGCAACCCTCCGAAAGGTGAATCGCGGTCTTTGGGCGCGCTGACAAAGACGTGGCGACGAGTCTCCATGCCATTGGCTGGGTTGAATCCACACCCGTTCGTTTGTTCAGAGTATTTCCATACATGCAGCAGTTGAATCCCGTGCGAACTCAAAAATTGAGTCTGCGCATTTTCGTAGGATTCGTTCGATTTCTTTTGTCGGCTGGTTGCCGCATCTCAACCAAATCACTTTCGGCGGCGGACCATAAAGTGCCGCCATGTCCGCGAAATCGGAGTCTTGGGTGACAATCACGAACCCATTACTTCCTGCACTCTGCCAGATGACCGAATCCTGCGCCTCCGAGAAACCCTGAAGACGCACTTGGGAGGATTCGGGAAAAATGTCGGAGAGTAACTGGCAGAGCTTGAAGCTAAGATTCTGGTCAAAAAGCAACTTCATGCTGCATGAACCAAACGCCTCTCACGGTCAGCCGCATAGGCCAGACAGGCTAAAATGTCGTTCTCGGTGAGTTCCGGGTAATCCTCAATGATTTCCCTGTGTGACATGCCGGACGCCAGCCAGCCAAGAACATCTTCGACAGCAATCCGCATTCTGCGGATGCACGGCCTACCGCCTCGTTTTCCCGGCTCGATCGTAATGACATGACGGTAGTCCATAGCAATAAAAAACCTACCACCAAACACGAAAGACTGCACGGGATTCTTTGAGGGGGATTCTTTGAAGGGCCAGCCCTACTGGCATTGTGGCTGTCGATTGAGAGCCGCATAAAATGCCCCGGCGACGGTTTTCGGAATCCTACTGGCCGCCGCCGGGGCTTTCTTATTTGACCCGTAGGGATTTCTCCCTGCGGCTCAGGATGCGGGGTTGGTCCCCGAGACGGCACTGCTGCGGGAGCATTTTCTTGAGCAGACGGAAATTTTTAACCGCACAATTTTTTCCAACGGAAAACGCAACACCGCTTCCAGAGGAGATGTGTTCGAACTATCGTCCCGGGGGGTGGATCTGGTTTATCTGGACCCTCCTTATGTTCCCCGGTCTGACGATAACTGCTACATCAAGCGCTATCACTTTTTGGAAGGGCTGGTGACCTACTGGAGAGACTCACCTGTCATGGACACGAGCAAAGTAAAAAAACTCCCCAAACGCTTCACGCCATTCAGCTACAGACGCACGGCCGTGGCCGCGTTTGATTCCATGTTTAAAAATTTCAGGACCAGCAAAATTGTTCTTTCCTACAGTTCGAATGGCTTCCCCGACCTTCCCGTGCTTGAAGAACTTCTTGGGCGCTATAAGTCATCTGTCACCACATACAAAAAGCCGCACCGTTATCACTTTGGAACGCATTCCGCCGTGCAACGAGCGAATGTGGATGAATATCTGATCGTTGGAGTCTGATGAAGCTCCTCACTCAAACGGTCGATCAGATTTCTGTTTTTCACCGATGGCCTCCCATGGCGACAGAGGGAAAGCGATCTCAGGAAGGCAGGCGGGCATAAATCCAAAGCCGACATTTTGGAGCTTGTGGCGCGAAATCCCGATCTCGATCTCGATGAGGTCCGAAAGCTCTGTGCAGGTTATCGACTTCGGGGATTGGACGAGTTGCTTCCAGAGGGATATTAATCCTTATTCTCACAGCGGCACAGAGACAATCATGCCACTTGTCGGCGATGGCGTGTTATCCTGAAAAGGAAAATGAGCTAAGTCCCATCACAATCAGAAAACTCAACCCGCCGCCCTGCGTCATCGCAGGGCGGCGTTTTGTTCTAAAGCAGCAGCCCGTGCGCGATGGGCCCTGAAGACATCCACTGAGGCTTTGTCTGGTTGGATGGGTCTTCCAGGCAGCAGGAGGTCAGGAGAGTATCGCAATTTTTCCAATGCAAAAATTGCTGCTCCCCGCAAGGAGGCCTCGGGTTCAGGGTTTCGGTAGAGAGGGGAGTTCAGAGCGGAGGCCAACCGTTTGAGCGCCTGGGCCGAATGCAAAATGCCGCCTGAGACAAGCCATCGGATTGGTTGAGCACTAGGAATGGCCTCTGCGATTTCGGCGAGGCGCAGATAGGAGGCATCCGTGATCGCAGTAAGCAGGTCGAGGGCTGTGGTGTCTTGGGTGATCCCTGCAATCAGGCCTGTGGAGTCTTCATTCCATTGGGGGGCTCGTTCGGCGGTCCAATAAGGCAGGACAGTTAGGTTTGAAGGAACTCTGTTTGCAAGCGCTGCCTCCAAAGCTTCGACGTTCCCCGTCAATCGCAGCTCCCTCAAACACCAAGCCCTCAGGTTTCCTGCGTTGCTGGCAGCACCACCAACCAGGTAGCGCAAGGCATCGATGCGATAAGCAAACAACCCAAATGGCGCAGAGGCTTTCCGCCCGGTTCGAATGACCCGCATTGCCGCACTTGTGCCCACATTGATGGCCCCCCAGTCAGGTCCCTTGCATTGGGAACCCAGGTTGCTGGCTGCCCCATCGCCGATGGCCGGGAAGAGGGGGGCGTTTTTCCATGACATCGCTTCATCGGAAACAGGAGACAATTGGTTTTCATGGATCCCCGCAGCCTCAAGCAAGCGAGGACTCCAGGACAGGGTCGAGGGATTCAATAGACCAGTGCCAGTCGCCATGCCGATGGCACACTGACGCTCCCCCGTGAGTTTCCACTGAACCCACTCAGCCGGGGACATCCAATACCTCACCCGCTTGAACAATTTCGCTTCGGTCCGCCGCAGCCACCGCAGCTTGGCCGGCCAAAAGGAGGCTCGCAGCATGCACCCGGTCTCCGCATGGATCGTGCGTTCATCAAACTCCTCCCTCAACAGCGCCGCATCTGGGCGGCAGCGGGAATCGGCCCACGTGTAAATGGGAGTGAGGGGTTCCCCAAGGGTGTTAACCCCCAACAAACTGTGCCAATAGCACGTGACTCCGGCCCCCACCAAGCGACCTGTG
>JBGTLQ010000124.1:0-59502 GCA_041744075.1 Terrimicrobiaceae bacterium | reverse complement strand
AGGGTGGCTAGGCCGGGGAGGCAGAGGGGAATGATGATGATGCGAAAGATTTTCCAGTAACCGCAGCCATCCATGTGGGCGGCCTCTTCGAGTTCGCGGGGGATGGACAACATGAATTGCCGGAGGAGGAACGTGCCATAGGCGGAAAACATGGCGGGAACGATGAGGGCAAAATACGAATCCAACCCAATCAGGCGTCCCACAAGCGGTGCATCGGGACCTGTTCCCAGATACCGCATGGCCATCCAATCCACGGCGGGAAAAGCGGAGGCCAACAACTCGGGAGCCATTTTCATGGCGATGAAATTTGGGAGCATTGTTACCGAGCCGGGAACCATCATCGTCGCCAAATAGCAGAGAAACAGCTTGTCCCGACCTGGCCAGTGCAAGCGGGAGAACGCGTAAGCGGCGCAGGCGCTTGTGAAAACCTGGCCGAACGTGACCACAACCGCGATGCCAAGGCTGTTATAATAATACCTGAGAAATGGAACAACCTCCCAAACCTCGGCAAAGTTTTTCCAGTTCCATTCCCGGGGAATCAGCATCTCGAGAACATTGTCCGTGGCCTTCATGGCACCTTCCGGGCTGGACAGTGCCGTGGTGATCATAAAGGCCAACGGAGCCAGCATGCTGGCACCCACTAACAGCAGAAAGACATGCCAAAGTTTTGAGGGCTTTCGGAAACTCATGATGTGATATTTTTCCCTCCAAAGCGCCAATTCATGAGTGTGATTCCCAAGATCATCACAAAAAGCACCCACGCCACTGCAGCGGCGTAGCCCATCTGAAAATTTTCGTAGGCCATCGTGTAAATGTAATAACCCACGGTGGTTGTCGCGCCGTACGGGCCGCCCTGGGTCATGATGTAGGCCATCTCAAACCCTCCTTGCAGACCCCCGATAATTCCCATCACAAAGATAAAAAACGTCACCGGCATGACACCAGGCCACGTGATCGCTCGAAACTGGGCCCATGGGCCGGCACCATCAATTTCTGCAGCTTCGTAGAGGTCTGAGGAGATTGCTTGGAGGGCGGCCAAGTATAGAAGCATGCCCGTGCCCCCAACCCCCAACCACAACCCCATGAGGATCAGTGCGGGTTTGGCCCAAGTGATGTCGGTGAGCCAGGCAGGTCCTTCGATACCGATCATTGCGAGCGCCGTATTTAGCAGCCCGTAGTCAGGGTTATAAATCCATCGCCAGAGATAAAATATGGCCACGCCTGAGAGAATTCCTGGCAGAAAAAAGACCAACCGGTATGCATAGGTGAATCGGAGCTTTTTATTGAGAATGAGTGCCAATGCCAAGGCCCCCGCCATTGAAAGAGGCAGCCCGATCAACATGAAAAGCGTGTTCCACAAATAGTGCCAGAAGGCAGGATCATTGGCCTGCAAGCCTTCGGGGGTGGAGGAAAATCCGAGCAGATCCACAAAGTTGCCGAGCCCTACCCAGCGAGGTGGCGTTAGCAAGTCCCACTGTGTGAAACTAAGCAAGAATGCCGCCATCACCGGCCATAAGGTGAAGAGCAGAAACCCCACAAAATTGGGCACTAGGAAGCACAGGGCGGCAACCGTCTCTTTGCGTTGGCCAACAATTCGCATCAGGGATTTTCCTCCTTAAAATTTGGTTGGGGACCACGATGACTCCGGCGTTCCATCCAGCGTTTAAGATCACTTTCCAAACCGGTGACCACCTCTTCGGTGGAAACATCGGGCAGATTCAGCGCTTGAGAGACCCGGTTCCCAAAAATTCGTGTGACTTGCGCCTGGCCTGGAGCATACAGAAAAATTTGGCCTGCCCCGGTCTCCATGGTTTCTGAGAAGCGGCGCATGGAATCCGGTGGACGCAGGTTCAGAAATTCTTCTCCAAAGGCAGCCTGCTTTGAGACTGGCACGTAACGCCCGCCCTGGGTCACAATTCGGACGCCCACGTCGCTGGCATAAAATTCGATAAAGCGCTTGGCCGCTTCGGCATGACGAGATCCCGACCATACCGCCAGAGCCGTCCCTCCCAGCGCTGTGACTGCGCCGGTGGGACCGGACGGGATATTTGTGACATCCCAATCAAATTCCGTCTGGTCGGCTAGTTCTGGCGTTGCCCAGCGTCCGCTAATGTAAAACGCGATTCGCCCATCACGAAAAAGTTGATAAGTCCCCTCCGCATCGGAAACATCTGTGGGCACCACATAGCCGCTTTGATAAAAATCCCGCATTAACTGAAATGCTGCCCGGCTTTCCTGAGAGTCCGCGGTCACTTCACTTGGGCGGGCGGGATCGTCAAACAGTTTTCCACCGCTCGCAAAAAAAAGAATGACGGGATTTGGCATCAACATCAGAAAGTCCGTGGGCGCATCAGGGTCCCCATTTCTGCGACTCAACTTTGGACCGAGTTCAAGAATCTCCGACCAGGACCAACCCTTATCAGGCACGGCAATACCCGCCTTTTTCAGTGCATCCAAATTCATGTAAAGCACATGGCCATGGGCGTTCACAGGAATTGCAAAATACCGGCCATCCCGCTCAAACACTTTCTCGGCGGCCGGCATGAACGGGTCCTTCTCCCCCAAAGTCTTGGCAAGATCAGTCAGGTCGGTGAGCACTCCGCGTGAGGCCCATTCGTCATACACGGTTAACTCCACCATGATCACATCCGGAGCCACATTCCCAATCATCATCGCTTGGATCTTCTCGGTGTAGCGCATGCCTACAGGCAACATTCGAACCCGAACGTCAGGGTTCAAATTTTCGAACGCTTCAATGACCTGCCTCTCCACCTCCATTTGTTTGGTGGAACCCCAGAACGAATATTGGATTTCCGTTTGACCATGGTCCGGCCGCTTACAACCAAGCAGGCACAAACTGAAAACCAATAGAAACAGAGATCTCATGGGGGATGAGAAGAGCCTTTCAGGGAAATCAGAGTGGAGCAAGTGTAACGGCACCCTTGTCTGGAACCGTATCCACCAACGCAAACGAGGCCCCTTCATGTTCGACGATCTTCGACTCCACCGATTTACCATCCTGCGTGGCTGTCAGCTTCGTCCACCCAGACGGAAGCCGGACTTTCACGGTTAGAGGAAAATTAAAAACGGAATCGTCCATGCGGTCAGTCACTTCAAAAGCAATCTTATTGGCGGTGTTTTCTGTCACAGCAAGGGTGGCGGTGTCTCTCTGCTGACCATATCGCGCAACATCCCCGAAAAGGCCAATCCATAGCTTGTCCCGATGTTCGTCGAAAAACGCAAAAAATGGTTCCTGCGGGTCTTTGTCCTTGATGAAATGATGCACAATCACCGCCCACCCACGATAGTTGTTGCCCGGTACAAAGAGGGAATTCAAATCTGCCCATGGAGCAGTTTCCCCGTCGAGTTTGGGGGCTGTCATTCCATTGATGGCCAGATAGTCGGTGGTGTTGGCTGGATTCGGTTTTCCAGCGCCTCCACGTACCGCATTATAATATTTTGCCCCGAGGGCCCGATCATTGAGCGCTTTGTTGGGTCCCCCCGGGACTGCCAAGAAACGCACTTTGTGTCCGGGGACATTTTCTTCGATCTGTTTAATGGACTCTGTGTATTCCCATTCGACCCCCTGCCACTCCGGTTTTTCAACGTGAAGATGCATGACGGTGTGTGACTCGAGCGCGTGGCCGTTGGGCAACACGCGGGCCCAGTCTTCCCACTTGCGATTGAAGGAGTTGCTTCCACTGATTCGCTCGGTGATCAAAAACCAAGTGAGAGGGATGTTGTGTTTCTCCGCTTTTTCCACCCACCACTCCAAGTCAGGTCCAGGGTTGTCATCAATGGTCACGCTCAAAGCCGCCAGCTTGTCGTCTTTCCACAAACAAATCGACGCCTCCCCTGGTTGTTGTGGCCAAACTTTGTCAGTGATCACAAAGCGTGGCTTGGGTTTTTCCTCATCCAAGTTCTTGAGCTGATCCTTCGCTGAGTGAGCCGTGAGGGAGATGGACGCAATCAGAACGATGGGGAGGAAGATCTTCATGTCGAAGAAAACCATACATCAAATATGTGATTTTCCAATCGAAAATGGGCTGTGGGATTGCTTCGCTCTCATGGAATATTGCCCCGACGAATTTCGATTGCCTAGGGTTCAAGAATCCGCGCTCACCAATGAAAGACCTGCCCTTTGAGTCATCGATGTCTTGTGATCGGCAGGTTATGACGTCGCCAATCTCTGGGGGCCTGTCCGAACTGCTGTTTGAAGCGTCGTGAGAAATGGTAGGTATTGGAGAAGCCGGTTTGATGGGCCACATCGGCGAGGGAGAGCCCTGTTTCGTAGAGGAGCTTTGCGGCGTTTCTGACACGTGCCCTCCAGATCACTTCCATGGGTGTCAACCCCAAGTGGTCATTCGTCAGTTTGATCAGGTGGCCTCGGCTCCTTTGCGATTGGTGACAATTCCAAACCCGGAGGATCCGCTGAATCGTTCCTTGCGATGGTGAATTTCAGATATCCTTTTGGAATTTCCAGACATTTTCAAAGAGGAAATCAGGCTTATATTTCCGAGCATGATCACTGCTCAAGAATCAACAACCAAAATATTAGATATGCCGCCATTTTCCAGTTGGGAGGGAGGTCGACCGCCTGAGGGTTGGTTTTCCAGTCCATTGGATGAGAGGGCCGGCAGCTTTTACCGGGAGCAGGGATTTCTTGTTTTGGACCGTGTGCTGAATCATGACGAAGTCACCGCGATTTCTGACGAAGCTGCAAAGCTCTGTCGAAATGCCGATGGGTTGATTGATGGGATCGCGCCCGCCCCGGCCCATGTGAGCGACGATGAGGTCATGCAAAACACGCTTTGCATTCATTTTCCTCATAAATTGTCGGGCTTGATGTCAGAGACGCTTTCGCATCCGCGCATTGTGCAGGCCCTGAGGTGGTAATTGCCTTCCACATAACCAATGAAGGATCCCGATGCCCCTCCGAGGACCACTCCATGGGCAGGTGATAACTGTTCATCAAAGCGACGGATGGTGCCGTGATTGCCGTGGCCAAACCAATTCCCTGACAGCCATTGTGGACGGTCTCCGGGGAAGGTGAAAGGACCGCACTCGGCTTCCGATGCCTCGGGGTCCACGCGGATCCATTTGCCATCGGTTCGCACAAAAACGCTCCAACTCCAGAGGCAATGTGTCTCTCACGTTCACAGACTCAAACCAGCGGAATTTCTTTTCCTGTCGAGCCACGCTTCGGAAGCGTCTGATAGAAGAAGAGGGAATCATATTTGTCGCTTAAGGTCACAGGAACCAACTTCCAGCGCCAGCAAAAGGTAGGGTTTCACTCCATAGCCAAAAATTCGCATCTGGCTGAAATTAGATACCATGAAAATGAACATGTCATCAAAAGCCATAAAGAAAGCGACATTCTTGCTGGCAGCAGTCCCCGTTCTCCTCATCACAAGCTGTGATCAGCAAAAGGTGGATATCGACGCCAATAAAGACGCCACGGTTGACAGGCTAGACCAACAGCAAGAAGCAGTCGACGACGCCGCTGATTCCGCCAAAAAACAGGCGGGGGAAAATGCCGAGATCGACAAAGCCAACATCGAAGCAGAAAGAAAAATCGTGAAAGCCCAGCTCGAGACCGACAAAGTGAAAGCCGAAGCAGACGCCGAAGCCGCCAAAGCACGGGTCGATGCCGTAAAAGAATAACCCCTCGGGCAGCCTGCTCCGTAGAGGAACATGGAACATGTTTCTTTTTAGGGCAAAATCCATCAACGAACGCGCATGGTCGCGAACGGACGACAGAACCATGACATTTTCGTCTTCGAAAGTCCTGCCGTCTTAGTGATCCACCTGCATCATGCAAACGGGAATGAGGGCCTTGCTTGAGCACCCTTGCTGCCCGTTTGAGCGGTACAGGTGTACCGCGTAAACGGGAGCAGGTGTGGGCCAAACACCGCTGACCCAAGCCCAGAATGGGCTTAATCCATCAGCCCAGGGTTGCGAAGCTACCCTGGGTTTCATAGAAAGAAAATGCCCTACACTGTGAGGGCAACATCCAAATGCCTCTAGGTAGCACTCTGAAATGTGCCGCAGGCAGGATATTTGATTTCATTCCCCGGTGACTGTCCCTTATAGTTTCTATCACCAAGATGCATGATCTCCTACAAGCTGACCTTTTTCCGAAGGCGAGGCTTTCGCTTGATGCGCTGAGCGTTTTTTCGGAGGCACCTGCGGAGGCTCGGGGGGCCATTCATACGCGCCCGGAGGTTGCCGAGTTTGTTCTGGATGCGATGGGGTGGGTGGATTCGGCTCCGCTGGAGAAATTGCGGTTTTTGGAGCCGTCGGCTGGGTAGGGGGATTTGCTTTTGCCGGCTGTGGATCGTTTGCTTTCGCGTTTGAAGCCGGATGACCTGTCCATTGCGGGTTGTATTCTGGCCGTTGAGGTAAATCGGCTTTCTTTGCAGATCTTCCGGGAACGAACCAGTGCCTTTTTGCTTGATCGCGCTTGGAGCCCACGCGCTATCGCCAAGCTTCTGGATCAATGGCTGGTGTATGATGACTTCCTGTCCATTCCCCTCGACAGCATATTCAGTCACATCGTTGGAAACCCGCCATATATTCGGCTGGAGAACCTACCCAAGGATCTGCTCAAGGCGTACCGAGCCCGTTCGACCCTGACTTCCGTGTCGAGGGTGAATGGGATGTTGTGGTGGATCGGGACGTCCCGGCGCGATGACAAGGTCCCCGCGCGGCGGCATTTAAAAAGGCGGCTTCGCCGCGCATGTTTCGCATCGTGCCAGGGATCGCCCGATCCACCTTGTTCTGACTCCTTACCCGTTACTCGGCACTCGCCACTTCGGTTTTACGATCCAATCGGATGCCAGACGGTTTTGTATTCGACGAAGTTGGCGATGGCTTGGAGTGACTGGGTTGTTTGCCAGTCGATGGGGGATTCGGAGGGGAGGGTGTGGACGCGTTTGACGCTGTCGGCGGCGGCGGTGTGGAGGAGTTTGCGTTCTTCAGCGTTCACGACGGCACTGATGCCTCGGATGTGTTCGTGAGTGGCCACGGTGGGGAGCATTTCTTTGCGGAAGCCGGTGAGGAGGTTGACGGTGCCGCCGGGGAGGTCGCTGGTGGCCAGGATTTCGCCGAGGAGAATGGCCGGGTAGGGGCGGGTTTCCGAGGCCAGGGCCACGACAGCGTTTCCGCTGGTGATGATGGGGAGGATCAGGCTAAGGAGAGCGAGGAGGGGTGAGTCGTCAGGGGCAATGACGCCACAGATGCCGGTGGGTTCGGTGACGGTGAAATTGAAGAAGGGGGCGGCGACGGGGTTCACTGAACCGAGGAGTTGTTCGTATTTGTCCGTCCAACCAGCGTAGTAGAGGATGCGGTCAAGCGTGGCTTCGACTTCTTTGGTGGGGTTGTCGGTTTTTTTTGAGCCCAATGACACAGCATCCGCGAGTTCCGCTTTGCGGGCTTCGAGCATCTCGCCAAGGCGGTAGAGGATCTGGCCTCGGTTGTAGCCGCTGCGTTTTTGCCAACCGGGTCCGGCTTTCGCGGCGGCCTCGACGGCATTGCGAATGTCCTTGCGGGTGCATTGCGGGATGTTTGCCACAAAATCGCCTTCGTGAATTGGGTAGGTGCGGGCACTTTCGGAGCGGATAAAAGCGCCGCCGACATAACACTTCGGGGTTTTTGTGATGGGAAGTCGGGTGCTCATGAGAGTTTGCAATAGTCGAGGAGACCTTGGCGTCCGCCTTCGCGTCCGAAGCCGCTTTCTTTGTATCCGCCGAACGGGCTGGCAGGGTCAAATTTGTTGTAGGTGTTTGCCCAAACGACGCCGGCCTTGAGTTGGCTGGCCATTTTAAGGATGCGGGAGCCTTTGTCGGTCCACACGCCAGCGCTGAGACCGTAGGATGTGTTGTTGGCTTTTTCGATGGCTTCGTCAGGGGTCCGAAAGGTGAGAATGCTAAGCACAGGACCAAAAATTTCTTCGCGGGCGATCCGATGACTTTGGGTGACTTTCGAAAAAATGCTGGGCGCAAAATAGAAGCCTTTGGAGGGCAGGCGGCAGGGGGTCTGGTAAAGATCCGCGCCTTCCTCGACGCCGCTTTTGACGAGTTCCGTGATCCTGGCGAGTTGTTCCTTCGAGTTGATGGCACCGATGTCGGTGTTTTTGTCGAGCGGATCCCCAACCCGCAGACTTTGCATGCGGAGTTTGAGCTGGGTGAGGATCTCATCCGCGATGGATTCTTGAACGAGCAGCCGGGATCCTGCGCAGCAGACGTGACCCTGATTAAAAAAGATCCCGTTGATAATGCCTTCCACGGCTTGGCCGAGGGGAGCATCTTCGAAGACAATGTTTGCGGCTTTGCCGCCGAGTTCCATCGTCATTTTTTTGCCAGTGCCAGCCAGCGAACGCATGATGGCCTTGCCCACTTCGGTGGAGCCCGTGAACGCGACCTTTGAAGCAAGGGGATGGGTCATCACTGCAGCTCCGGTCTCTCCGGCTCCGGTGACAACATTCACCACGCCGGGCGGGAGACCGGCTTCTTGAAAAATCTCGCAGAGTTTGAGAGCGGTGATCGAGGTGGTTTCGGCGGGTTTGATGACGATGCAATTTCCGGCTGCGAGGGCTGGCGCGAGTTTCCATGCGAGCATGAGGAGCGGGAAATTCCATGGGATCACTTGGCCAACAACACCATGAGGGGCAACCTGACGCCCGGGAGCCAAGTGCTCGAGTTTGTCAGCCCATCCGGCATGATAAAAAAAGTGAGCGGCCGCTGTGGGAACATCAAAGTCGCGGGATTCTTTGATGGGTTTCCCGCCATCAAGTGACTCGGCGACTGCGAATTCGCGGGCGCGGTCCTGCAAGAGCCTCGCAATGCGATAAAGGAATTTGCCGCGTTCGTTTCCTGGCAACTTGGACCACACGTTTTCGTAAGCCTTGGAGGCGGCGGAGTAGGCGGCATCCACGTCTGAAGCGTCAGCGAGCGCCAGGTCCGTGAGCTTTTTCTCATTGCCGGGCGAGATGCTCGGGAAGGTGCGGCCTTTGCGGGCTGGCACGAACTTTCCATCGATGAAAAGACCGTAGGAACTTTCGATACGCGGGTCAGCGGTTTCGGGAGCGGGGTCAAATTCCCAAAGATCTCCAAATATCAGTTCACGAGCCGACGGGCCCCGGGAAGTGCGTTGTGGGCGTTTGGTGCGGGCGGCTGGTTTGGTGGTGGAAGGTTTCATGGGTCAATACGCGCCGTCGGCTTCGCTGAAGGTGTAGGGTGCTTGATAGGCTCCGGTGCGTTCCTTTTCCAGTTGGCGTAGGAGATCATTCAGAAGTGAGGAGGCCCCAAAACGGTAGCGGGTGTTGTTCAACCACTCGTCCCCGAGGGTCTCTTTAACAGCCACAAGAAAATGAAGTGCCTGCTTCGCCGTGCGGATACCACCTGCGGGCTTCATGGAAATCGGCGTTCCGGTTTCGAGGTAAAAATCCCGAATGGCTTCCAACATGACCTGGTTGTTGGCAAGGGTGGCATTCGAGGATGTCTTGCCTGTGCTGGTTTTGATGAAGTCGTTTGGGCGTAGCACTTGCATGGCAAGGAAACTTGCAGCCCGGATATTGTCATAGGTCTCCAGCTCACTTATTTCGAGAATGACTTTCAGCGTTGAGGCTCCGCAGGCGGCAAGGACCTGGCCAATTTCGTCCTGCACGCAGGCAAAGTCCCCGGAAAGGAAGGCCCCACGGTTGATCACCATGTCAATTTCGTCGGCGCCGTCTTGAACGGCGGTGCGCACTTCTTCCAAGCGGGTTTTGATGGAGGTCTGGCCTGACGGAAAGGCCGTGGCGACGGAGGCTACGCGGATGCCGGTGCCTTCAACGTGGCGCTTGGCATGACGCACCATTGCTGGATAGACACAAACGGCGGCCACGGATGGAATGGTTGGGAGATTGTGGGGCGAGATGGCCTTTTGGCAGAGCGAGGCGATTTTGCCAGGGGTGTCCTTGCCTTCCAGCGTGGTGAGATCAATCATGGTGACCGCACGATTCAGACCCCAGAGCTTGGCGGTTTTTTTGATGCTGCGGGTCGTGAACTTAGCGACACGTTCCTCGATACCGACAGAGTCCACACGTCCATGGGTTTCCACGAGACGCTTGAGGGATCGGTTGCGGGCAGTCATTTCAGCAAGGCATTACCATGCCGGTTTTTGGAGGAGGGGGCAAGGAAATCAGGGGATTCACTTGAAGAGGCATTTAAAAACAGGAAGTGGAATTTTTTACCATGAAGGACGTGAAGAGCATGAAGATAAGAAGCTCAAGTGGTGAGGTGCTGCGTCTTGCTGGGAGGGACTACCCCGCTGCTCACCCTCCCAAGCAACTAATGGGCGGGCAAGGGACTGCCCAGCCCTACCATCCAAGGGGCGCTTCTCGCTTGCGGCAGCATTCCTGTTCAGGGTAGGGCGCGGCAGTCCCTTGCCCGCCCACTTTTAACCACAGCAATAGAAGTGAATGGGGAAATTTTGGATTGCAGGTGGGATGTCAGCGTTCCCAGTGGGATCATGCGGAATATTCCTTCAGACGCTGTTCGATGTCGCTGGCCATGAGGGCATCGATCATTTCGGCGATTTCGCCTTCAATAAAGCGGTCGAGGTTGTAGAGGGTGACGCCGATGCGGTGGTCGGTGACGCGGTTTTGCGGGAAGTTGTAGGTGCGGATTTTTTCTTCCCGTCCGCCGCTGCCGATCAGGCTTTTGCGGTGGGAGGAATATTTTTCCTGTTCTTCCCGAATTTTGTCTTCGAGAAGGCGAGATCTCATGACTTGGAGGGCACGTTCTTTGTTCTGTTGCTGACTGCGTCCATCTTGGCATCGCACGATGCGGCCCGTGGGAATGTGCATGATCTGAACAGCGGAGTCTGTGGTGTTAACGCCTTGGCCGCCGGGGCCACCCGCACGGCAAACTTCAATGCGGAGATCTTCGGGTTTGAGAACAAGGTCCACTTCTTCCGCTTCTGGCATCACGGCGACGGTCGCGGTGGAGGTATGAATGCGGCCTTGAGCCTCGGTGGCGGGCACGCGCTGGACGCGGTGGACGCCGCTTTCATAGCGCAGCTTGCGAAAGACGGCCTGTCCCCGGACTTGGAAAACGACGTGCTTAAAGCCTCCTAGATCTGAGGGACTGGAATCCAGTGGCTCGATTTTCAGGCCCACAGTTTCTGCATAACGTGAGTACATGCGGAACAAATCGGCGGCAAAGAGGGCCGCTTCCGTTCCGCCTGTTCCAGCCCGGATTTCGACGATGGCATCCCGGTCTTCGCCAGGCTCGGGGGGGAGAAGGGCGACCTGAAGCTCTTTCTCCAAAAGCGGGAGCCGGGTTTCGATCTCGGTGGCTTCCATTGCCGCGAGTTCCGCCATTTCAGCGTCAGCGCCAGTCACAAGGAGGCGGCCTTCTTCCAACTGACGGTCCAAACGTTCCTTCTCTTCGGCAAGGACCAGCAATTCTTTCAGTCGGGCATGTTCTCGGAGAACTTCCCGGGCGCGGGCGGAGTCGCCAAATAGTCCACTTCCGCCAATCTCGCGCTCGACCTCTTCAAATCGTGCACGCTTTTTTTCGATCAAAGGTGCAAAGTCCATAAAAAAAGGAAACGGTGACCTCGCACAAAGGCGCTGTCACCGTTTCTCTCGGGTGGGGAAATCTAAGATTTTTTGGCGGGCTTGACGGCGCGGGGAGCGCGGATCGTGCCGTAGCGGCGCTTGAATTTGTCCACGCGACCTGCGGTATCGACGAATCGTTGTTCGCCTGTGAAAAAGGGATGACACGCGGCACAAATGCCGACTTTGATTTGATCGCGGGTTGAGCGTGTGCGATACACAGCGCCACACGCACAAACGATCACAGTGTCTTGATAATTAGGATGGATGTCAGCTTTCATTCCAGTGAATCTAAGAAGATGACCGGAATTTTTAATGATGGCAACCCTTTCCTTTCAAAATGGCGTAAAATTTCCGCCACAATGGAAAACGCCCCTGCGGTGCTGGGGCCTCAGGGGGAGGTGCTTCGGAGCTTTGGAGAGGTGAATCGCCGGGCCGAGGGATGGGCGGAAAAATTTGGAAAAACCGGCATCAGACCACGAGTTCTCCTGGCCCTGGAAAACGGCCCGGACTGGCCGGAGATTTTGTTGGGGGTGTGGATGGCGGGAGGAGTTGTGGTGCCTTGCGAGCCGTCTTCGGGCCGTGGGGTGCTGAAGGAAATTGTCAACCTGTGTGGTATCAATACCACGGTCGCCTCTAACGCTGGAATGATCGCTCTGGAGTCCTTAGAGGCAGCGGGAGACGTTCCTTTTTCCCAAGCGGATCTCTTAAAAGTGACCTCTGGAACGTCGTCAGAGCGTAGGGCCTTGGCCTTCACAGCGGGCCAACTTCTTGCCGATGCGACCAACCTTTACTCGTCAATGGGGTTGCGGCCGGATGACCGAAACTTAGGGCTGATCTCTTTTGCGCACTCCTATGGGTTTAGTAATTTGATCGGGATGTTGTGCTGCTTTGGGGTGCCGGTGGTGACGTGTCATGACGCTCTCCCGCGCTCGCTTAGTGGCGTGATTGAAGGCGCAGGAGTCACCGTGTTTCCTGGGGTCCCGCCGATGTATCGGGGGCTGACGGGTATTGGTTTTCGCTCCAAGACCTTAAGGCTTTGTATTTCGGCTGGTGCCCCGCTGGCTGGGAAAGATGGTGCAGGTTTTTTTGAAGCTGCAGGTTTGAAAATTCATTCCTTTTATGGAGCGTCAGAGTGCGGCGGGATTTGTTATGATGCGAGTGAGGAGGTCTCGGTTCCTGAAGGTTTTGTGGGGAGGCCGGTCTCCGGGGTCAACCTCGCCAAGTTGGTGGAGGAGGGGGCGGGGGATGCTGCCCTTACAGGGCAGGTTCTTTCTTTACCAAAGACCCAGGGTGGCGTATTCGCTTGCCCTGGGCTAGGGGATGAAGTCCCGTTGGGGCATAAGTTAGCACCATGCGGGGCGGGGCGCTTTGTTGTGAGTAGTTTTGCTGTTGGGCTTGGGTATCTTCCTGAGCGTCCGGGCGACTTGCTGGCGGATGGAACGTATCAACCCCCAGACATCCTTGAGGAGTGCGGAGAGGGGTTTCGGATTCTGGGCAGGGATTCAGACTTTATCAATGTGGGCGGAAGGAAAATCATCCCGACCGAAATTGAGAAGGTGCTTCGTCAGCATCCCGGAGTCCATGATGTGGTTGTGTTTGGGATGTCTGATCCCGGATCCCGTGGG
The DNA here is from genome assembly GCA_041744075.1 of Terrimicrobiaceae bacterium. GTDB lineage: Bacteria > Verrucomicrobiota > Verrucomicrobiia > Chthoniobacterales > Terrimicrobiaceae > JAJTZA01. Next base: position 46,272 of record JBGTLQ010000124.1, on the reverse strand, counting down.
GAGATGGTGGCGGCTTGCTTGGTTGGGGAAGCTTCTGAAAAATCTCTGAAGCAACACTGCGGCGAAGAGATGCCGACATGGCAGATTCCGCGGTGTTGGTTTTTTGTGTCGGAGTTGCCCGTGAATGAGCGGGGGAAGATCAGCCGGCTTGAGTTGAGGCGGAAATTTTCAGGATAAATAAACCCTGAGAACCCGCGGTCCAATTCCTGTGAACAGATGCCATGCAATGGTGGATGATTTTTCTGCCAGGTCTCGGGCGTTGATTTCTTGGCTGCCTTGTCGGCCAATGAGAACGACCTCATCGCCTTCGAGGGGCTGTGGCACATCTGTCACGTCCACCAAAATTTGGTCCATGGTCACACGTCCGAGGATGGGGCAATGGAGGCCGCCCACCAGCACCGTGGCTCCATTTCCAGAAGCCTGGCGGGGATAACCATCCCCATAGCCGACGCTGATTGTTGCCACGCGCATGAATGACTTCGTGGTGAATGTTCGTCCGTAGCTGATTGTGCGTCCAGGGGGAACGGAGCGGAGAAGGAGAATCCGCGCTTTCCATGTCAGTGCTGGCTGGAGTTTAGCTTGGTGTTCCCGTGAGTCGCCAATGCCATAGAGGGAAAGGCCCAGCCTGACAATGTTGGCCGAGTGTTCGGAGTGATGAAAAACCCCGGCGCTATTCAGGACATGGACTTTGAAGGAGTGGTGCATCTGCCGTGCGTGCTTAACAAACTCCGAGAAAGCCGAGAGTTGATGACGTGTGAATTCCAGATCTTCACTTGCTGATGGCAAGTGGGTTGAGATGCTGTGCAGGTGGACACGTGGGAGTGTGAGGATCTTCTGAAGCTCAGGAAGTGCTTCCTCATGCCAGCATCCAATCCGGCCCATCCCGGTATCCACTTTGAAGTTGATTCGGCACTCCAATGCGAGGGAGTTGTAAGCGGAGGCCTCGTCAAAGGAGGAGACCGTCACAATGGTGTCAGCCTCGACAGCCGCTTCTCGCTCTGTCGGCAGGCAGGGGCTGAGCAGTAGGATATCGCGTCCGGTATTGCCCAAGGCAACGGCTTCCGCAAGATTGGCGACACCGAGATAATCGATCTGCATACCCAAAGCTCTGGAGACTTCCAGCGCACCGTGGCCGTAGGCGTTGGCCTTAATGACCGCGAGAACTTCGGAGCCGGGATCAATGCGTGAGCGGGCTGCCTGAAGGTTGTGACGGATGGCGTTTAGGTCGATCTCCGCCCACGTCCGGGCAAGATCATTCATTCAGCGAGGGGAAGGGCGGCTTTTGGGGTTCTTTCACACCTACGCGTGGCACAAAGACATATTCCATTCCGGCCGCTTTGGCGGATTCAATGCCGGTTGGGCTGTCTTCAAAAACCAAGCAATGTTCAGGTGGCACGCCCAGTCTCTCTGCGGCTACAAGGAAAGGATCTGGAGACGGTTTTCCATTTTTATAGTCCTCCGCACAAATCACGGCATCAAACCAGTCATGAATTTTCAACAACTCCAGCGTGGCAACCACCAACTCGCGGTGTCCACCCGAGGCCACGGCCATGGGTGCAAATCCTCGGGTGCGACGGGCAATATCGACCACGGGATCGATGGCCTGCACCTCATGCAAGAGTTCCAAAAAATAACTCTCTTTTCGCTGGGCGGTTTCGAAGGGGGGCATCGACAACCCGCAGCGTTCGTTCAGCGAGGCTATGATTTCGACCGCCGGGCGACCGCCCCATGCATAGAAAACATCCTCAGGAAAATCGGCTCCCTCCTCGGCCATGGCGCGACTCCATGCACGAAAATGGATGGGCATCGTATCTGCCAGCGTGCCATCACAATCAAAAATATAGCCCTCAAATTTGCGGTTCGGGATTTCGAGAATCATAAAAAAGTTAGCAGGTTTTGCATCGCCCGAAAAATTCGAGGGAATGGGTCAAATCTCGGAAGCCGTAACGCTTTGAGATCGTATCCTCAAGCTTTCCGAGCGGGCAGGGTTCCGAGATCAGTACCACCTTTCCGCACTCGGTGCAGACCACGTGGTCGTAATGACGGGATGGATCATGGAGTTCGTAAAAACTGGATGAGCGCTGGAGATTAACCTTCTGCACCAACTGCAATTTTTCGAGCAGAGTCACCATGCGGAAGACGGTGGCATAATCAGGGCCGACTTTGCCTTTTGTGCTTAGCTCACGAATTTCTTCCAACGAAAGCGGGTGGTCAGCCTTAAAAAAGACTTCCAGAATCCTTGTGCGTGCGGGTGTGATCCGAAGGCCTTCGGAGCGTAGCAGATCCAAAATTGATTCCAGCGTGAAGGGTGTCCGGTTTGAGGATGTGGGATGATGGTGCGTGGACCGGGCCATGAGAGAAAACATTGCGGCTCAGGCTTGGCGACCGCAACAACTTTTATATTTTTTGCCGCTGCCGCAAGGGCAGGGGTCGTTACGTCCGGCTTTGGGGGTTTCGCGTTTCATGGCTTGCTGCAAATTCAGAGTATCTCTGGCCTTGGCGTCTTGGGGGGGAGAGACTGGTTTGGCCGGAGTTGACTCGCCGCCTGCGGTGAGGGAATGACCCATGCCACCGAGCATTTGCTCGAAGGCCTGCAAGTTTGTGGTGCTGCGAAACAGATTATTAAGGACCTCATACTTGATGTTGTCCATCAGCTCGCTGAACATGAGATACGCCTCATTTTTATATTCCACGAGGGGATCTTTCTGAGCAAAAGCCCGCAAGTAAACGGCTTCGCGCAACCCATCCATGGCATAGAGGTGTTCCTGCCAGAGCCGATCCACAGCGTTGAGGATCACATAGCGCTCCAGGCCCCGAAGGGCCTCGGCATGCTCCATGGACGCCTTGCGGTCATAGGCTTCGCGAACCACATCCACCAAGTAGCTGATCACCTGTTCGGTGGTTTTTTCTTCGAGCCCTGCTTTTTCTGCTGACAGTCCAAGTGGGAACGTGGTGTTGATCCATGTGAGGAGACCGGCACGGTCGGGTTCCTCACCTTCCACATCCAGATAGTCGCGGATTTTTTTCGGAACGGCTTCGTCGATGACCTCAAAAATCAGAACGCGAGGATCTTCGCTGTCAATGACCTCCTGACGAAATCCGTAAACGACCTCGCGCTGTTGGTTCATGACATCATCAAATTCCAACGTGCGTCGCCGCATCATGTAGTTGCGCTGCTCGACCCGCTTCTGAGCGGTTTCCACCGATTTGTTTAGCCAGGGGTGTTCGAGTTCTTCACCTTCCTCCAAGCCGAAGGTTTCCATGATCTTTGTCATGCGGTCCGCAGCGCCGAAATTCCGCATCAACTCATCCTCAAAACTCACGTAAAACCGCGACATACCTGGATCGCCCTGACGCGCACAGCGTCCACGCAACTGACGATCAATCCGTCGGCTTTCGTGGCGTTCCGTTCCGATCACATAAAGCCCGCCCAAGTCGGCAACGCCCTCGCCAAGTTTGATGTCCGTTCCACGGCCAGCCATGTTCGTGGAGATTGTGATCGCCCCTTTGAGACCAGCTCGCGCGACAATCTCGGCTTCCTGCATGTGAAACTTGGCGTTCAGGACGTTATGAGGGATTTTCTCACGCTTGAGCATCCGGCCCATCAACTCGCTGGATTCCACACTGGCCGTTCCGACAAGAACCGGTTGGCCCTTGGTATAAGCAACTTTGATAGCCTCAATGGCTGCGTTGTATTTCTCGCGGCGGGTCTTGAAGATCCGGTCATTTTCATCAACGCGCTTCACCACGCGGTTGGTGGGGATCACATTAACGTCGAGTTGGTAGATGTCGTGAAACTCATTGGCTTCGGTCTCGGCGGTTCCTGTCATGCCTCCCAACTTTTGGTAAAGACGGAAGTAATTTTGAATAGTGATCGTGGCGAGGGTTTGGGTTTCGCGGTCGATCTGAACCCCTTCCTTGGCTTCCACAGCCTGATGGAGACCATCGCTCCAGCGGCGGCCCGGCATTTTGCGGCCGGTGAAGGTATCCACAATCATGACCTTGTTGTCCTCGACGACATACTCGACGTCCTTTTCGTAGAGGCAGTAGGCCTTTAGGAGTTGGGTGATGTTGTGAATGCGCTCGGCTTGACTGTCGGTGTGTTGCTGACGCTGGGCCTTCTTTTGGGTCTTCTCGGCATCGCTGAGCAAGCGGTCATTATCGATGTCCGCAAACTCCGTGAGGAGATCCGGGAGGACAAACGCATCAGGATCATCGGGGTTCAAGTAATCGCGTCCGAGTTGTGTGAGATCCGCATCGTGCTGACGCTCCTCAATTGTGAAATAGAGTTCCTCCTTGAGGTCAACCAGTGCGGCTTTGCCTTCGGTGTCCTTATAAAATTCGAGCTCTGCTTTTTCAATCAGCCGCCGCATCTCAGGTTCTTCCATCGCCCGCAGCAACCCTTTGTTGCGAGGTTGTCCAAATTTTAGCTTTAGCAAAATCCGCCCCGCCAATGCGAGGTTTCCGGCGTCATAGGCTTTTTTTGCTTCGACAGAAAGATCATTGCACATGGCCGTCTGTTTGCGGACCAACTGCTCGACCAAGGGTTTGAAACGGTCGTATTGGTGGGTGGAAACGGTCGCCGGTCCGCTGATAATGAGCGGTGTTCGGGCTTCATCGATGAGGATCGAATCGACTTCATCCACAATCGCGTAATAATGGGGCCGCTGAACTTGCTGCTCTCGGCTGGTGGCCATGCCATTATCACGCAGATAATCAAACCCAAACTCGCTGTTGGTGCCGTAGCTGATATCACACAGATACTGCTCCCTTCGTAGCCCGGGGTGCTGGTCGTTCTGAATGATCCCAATCGTCAGCCCAAGAAATTGGTAAAGCTGGCCCATCCACTCTGCATCGCGTTTGGCAAGGTAGTCATTCACGGTGACCACATGCACACCGCGTCCTGTGAGCGCGTTCAGATAAACCGGAAGGGTCGCCACCAAGGTTTTGCCTTCGCCGGTGGCCATTTCCGCGATTCGTCCCTGATGAAGGACCATCCCACCTATTAACTGCACATCAAAGTGAACCATGGCCCACGTCATCGGCTGATCACACACAGTGAACGTGTGTTTCCGCTCTGTCAGGCGGCGGGCCCCATGCTTCACAAGCGCAAAGGCCTCCGGCAAAATCTCTTCCAACCTTTGCGCAAGAACCGCATTGTCGGTGATTGCCGAAAGTTCGGCTTTCCATGCAGCTGTCTTAGCTCGCAGGTCATCATCCGAGGCCCCCGCAAGTCCGGCTTCAATTTCGTTAATCCGTGCCACGATGGGCTGCATGCGGCGCAGTTCCCGTTGGTTTTTAGAACCAACGATCTTTTTGAGTATCCAGGAAATCATTGAGTAGCCCGCCAATAAACACCCTCCCGCTCACAATGTAAACTCTCTGTGTTGAGTTCCTAATCTTGCAGAAGCGGTGGGAATACCGCATGCTTGCGTTAAAAATGTCAGACGAGCCCCCTCAAAGTTTCTTGGAATCCATTTGTGCGGCAGCCGAGCAGTGCGGGGCTTCCGATGTGTTGCTCCACCAAGGGCGGGTTCCCTTTGTGAGGATGGGGGGACGATTGGTGGGATTGGAAGCTGGGTTTTTGGATCGTGAGTTTTTTGATGATCTTTGGCGTCAGGTTGGTGCCAGTGAAACGGCGTTGGATTTTGATGCGAGTTATGTGTCGGAGGGTGGCGTTCGGTTCCGTGTGAACTTGCTGACATCGCTTGGCCGACGGGGCGCTGTTTTGCGAAGGATTCCGGCACAAATTCCTGAGTTGGATTCGCTGGGCGTTCCTTCGGATGTGCTCCGGGAATGGGCTGGCTCTAGGTCTGGTTTGATTCTTGTTTGTGGGGCGGCGGGTTCGGGGAAAAGTACCACCTTGGCGGCGTTGCTGGATTGGATGAATTCCGTTTCAGCAAGGCATGTGGTGACCATTGAGGATCCCATCGAATTCGCATTTACGGATAGTCAGTGCCTCTTCACCCAGCGTGAGGTCGGGATTGACACCCCAAATTTTGGGGAGGGCCTTCGGAGGGCTCTGCGTCAAAATCCAGACGTGATTTTTATTGGGGAAATCCGTGATGCGGGGGCTGCCACGACGGCTTTGCAAGCCTCGGAGACCGGTCATCTGGTGTTGGCCACGCTGCATTCGGCGACAGCCCCTGAAGCGGTGGAGCGTTTGGAGAGTCTGTTTCCCCCTGATGCTCGGGACGGCATCCGAAGGACGCTCGCCGCGCAGTTGCTGGGGATTTTGTGTCAGAAACTTCTTCCTGCCGTGGATGGCAGCCAAGCGTTGGCGGTGGAATTTTTGTCGAATGTGGGTGCGCCGACCAAATATATCGCCGAGGGACGAGTCCCCGAATTGGCGGATGCGATCAATCGGGGAGATGGGCATTCGACGCGTGGCTTTCTTTCTTCTCTTGCGGCTCTTGTGCGTGATGGCAAATTGAGTGAAGAAACGGCGTTATCCGCAGCGTCCAGCCCGCAAGAATTGCAGCGAATCCTCCGAGGTGTCGTTTCCTCATCAGCCACCACACGCAGATAAAATCTCATGCCAGACATTGTTGAACTCCTCACCCAATCCGTGGCCCAAGGCGCCTCGGATCTTCATATCACCGCCGCTGCGCCTCCGCTATTTCGTGTTGATGGGAGTCTGATTCCCGCTGGGGAGGAGGTTCTGGATGGGGACTCCTGCCGGGAAATGATTCTGGGAATTCTCACTGAAAGTCAGCGAGCGCGGTTGGAGGAAGAATGGGAACTAGATTTTGCGGTGCAAGTGGAGACCGTGGGTCGTTTTCGCGGGAATGCGCATTACAGCCGTGGGGCATTGGAGGCCGCGTTCCGTTACATTCCAGAAATGATCCCCGATTTGAGTTCGCTGGGGCATCGTCCGGCCGTTTTTGATCTGTGCGAGCGGCGGCGGGGGCTGATTCTTATGACCGGGATCACAGGATCGGGCAAAAGCACAACGCTTGCCGCGATGCTGAAATATATTAGCGAGCGAATGGCCGGGGTGATCGTGACGGTTGAAGACCCGATTGAGTTTCTGTTTTCCAATGCCCGCAGCGTGATCAAACAGCGGGAAGTCGGAAGTGACACGCATTCGTTTGCGGAAGCGCTCAAACGCGCGATGCGGCAAGATCCTGATGTGATTTTGGTTGGTGAGATGCGTGATCCCGAAACGATCAGTGCTGCTATCACGGCTGCTGAGACCGGTCACCTGGTGTTGGGAACACTTCACACCATTGACGCGCCCAAGGCGATTGACCGGATGGTGGATGCATTTCCTTCCGAACAACAAGCTCAGATTATTGCCCAACTCGCGAATGCCTTGGAGGCCGTCATTTCCCAACGCCTGCTCCCTCATGAATCCGGGAAAGGTCGGGCGCTCGCCACGGAAATATTGGTCGCAAATACGGCCGTTCGAGCCTCCATTCGGGAAAGGCGATGGGAACAATTGGTCGGAATGATCGAGATCGGTGCCAAGGATGGCATGCATACCATTGATGATTCGCTGTCAGAACTTTACGCCTCCCGCGTGATCAGCAAGGAGGATGCCCTTGCCAATGCTCGGGACAAAGATCGGTTTTTATCCGTGGCTCGGGAGCCGACGGCGAAGAAGGGGTTGTTTCGATGAGGGCGGGGACTCGGTTGTGGGGGATGTTTGGGGAGAGGAGCTCTGGAAAATCTGAGAAGTGTGGGTTTTTTTGGAAGCCGGCCCCGCAGGCGCGGGGCCAGCGGTCCCAGGCTATCCATCTAGGCCTCGCTCTGTTTTTAATTTCCAATGCTCAGGCGCTTGATCTTCGATATCCGCCGACTCCTGCCCAGAGAGCTGAACTGATTGCAAAAGGGTGGCCGGAAGGGCGGGAAATTTTGTCTCAAAGTTTGGAGGCGGGGTATTTGCCAGGTATGGCGGGCAGGCCGGGGAGTTCTGGGACGAGCGGTTACCGTCAGTGGCTCAACCTTTGGAAATGGTTTGATTTGCTTTCGCGGTCCGAGACCTCGGAAGCGATGATTCTCACGCGGCGGCATTTGCTCATCAAGCCCGATTTGGAAAAGCCCATCCTGCTCCCTGTGGGGCGAGTGCCGAGCGAGGACATGGCTCCTATTTCTGAGGATCGGGCTGCCGAGTTTCTATCTGAACCCCAAATACGTGCTGAAATTCTCGGCATGCTTTTGCCGCCCGGAATCCCAGACCCGAAAGATGCCCCCGTGGCTGATCGTTTTGATGCGGAACTGTTGGCGTCATGGGTTGCCGATCCGGTTTATTCAGACCTGCTTTTCAGCACCATCACCCCGGAAGACTACGCGCCTGGAGTGCTTTGGAATTTGAAAGAAATTGAGTCAGCCCACCCCAAAGCATTTAACGACTACATGGCGCTGGCAGTCGCAGTTGCGGTTGTTTATGACTCCAAAATTCCGGGCCACTGGCCACACCATCAGGTGGACCGTGCCTTGGTGCCCATTGCTGAGATCTCGCCGGCAGCTTGGTTCAAGAGGTGGGTCGATGCGAATGAATCCAAAAGTCTGATGACAGATTTAAAACTCATGAAGCCGGGTCATTTGAAGTTTGTGGTGGATGCACCGGTTAGCGAAACTGAATACACATGGGCGCTTAAAAACGCACGCTTCCCGCGATCAGACTTTGGGAGAGCCTTCTCGTCCGTGAGCTACCAACATCGCAGGATTTCGGATCAGGCCTTTGTGTGGAACACCGGCGATTACACGCTATCAAATATTGCGGGTCGGGGTGGCATCTGTGTCGATCAGGCGTACTTTGCGATGGTGGCGGGCAAGGCTCGTGGGATACCGACGCTGTATTTTACGGGTCAGGGCACCGACGGTGGCCATGCATGGTTTGGTTATTTAAAGTCCGGAGACCGCTGGGAGATGGATGCCGGGCGGTATGAAAACCAAAACTATGCGGTGGGAAATGCGCTTGATCCCCAAAACTGGAAACCTATCAGCGACCATGAACTCAAGTCGCTTGCGGAGGGGTTCCGCGAGAAAACGCCTTTCACTGCCGCCCGCGATGACGTGCTTCTTGCGCGTTTGTTTGAGGAACGTGGAAACGTTGCTCTGGCGGCACGGGCCTATGAAAGTGCGGTGAGTGTCTGCCCCCAATATCCTGAAGCCTGGGCGGAACGAGGGAGTTTTCTTGAGCGAACGCAGGCCTCATCAAGTCTTCAAAAAACATTCCATGAAAGTGCTCTCAAGCAATTCCAAAACCAACGCGACTTGCGTGTCCGTCATCAAGAGGCGCTTGTGCGTATCGCGCGGGAGCAGGGGGATTCAGAAGCTGCGGACGCGATTGAACGTCAGATTGTTTCTCAAAACCGCCGCCTGCGCTCCGACTTGAGCGTGAATGCGGGTGCCAGACGCCTGATGACACTGCTGGAAGAGTCCAAGGTCGATGATGCCTTTGCAGAATACCGACGGTTGTTGGGAAGTCTCAAACAGACGGGAGGCGGCAACTTTTTTTATGACATTGTTTTGCCATTTGCCGAGGTGCTAGTGGAGGAAGGTCAAAGCCCCCGTGCGGTGGAGGCCATCTCGCTGGCCAAAAAAGCGCTTCGCCCAGAGAGAGGGAGTATCCTGGATCAGGACTTTGACAAGCTTGAGGAGCAGGTCAAGAAGGGTGGAAAATCTGAGTAACCCAAGACCCAAGCTTGCAGAGTGCCTGATGCAATGGAAGAGTGTCCAAATATGGCAGTCGTGATTGCGCCCGGAGACAAGGCCCCTGATTTTCAAGGGATGGCAGTAGGTGGAGAATTTGGAGATGGCAAGCCGGTCGGGCTTTCAGATTTTGATGGTCGAACGCTCATCCTTTATTTCTATCCCAAGGATGATACACCGGGCTGCACCCAGCAGGCCTGTTTGTTGCGGGATCATTATAAAACATTGATTGATGATGGGGCCGTTATCCTTGGGGTGAGTGCGGATGATGAAGTGAGCCATCGCAAGTTCATCACGAAGCACAATCTGCCGTTCGCCCTGTTCAGTGATCCAACCAAGGCCATTTTAGAAGCCTATGGGGTTTGGGTGGAAAAAAGCATGTATGGGAAAAAATACATGGGCGTGGAACGAAGCACCTTTGTGATCCGGCCCAACGGCCTCATCAAATCGGTGTTTAGAAAAGTCAAACCTGCGGAACACACGGACATTCTCCTCAACTCGCTCAAACATTTTGAACCGTGAACAAATGCTCGGTCTTTATGACCGATTGACTCGGCTGATTGAAAAATTGCCTGGTGGAATTCAGAAGCCGGTGCTTCGCGAACTGGTGCCCATTCGCGAGATATTTTTGGAGGTGCGCCCGGCCCGGCTGATGCTGGTTGGGGCAGAAGGCCGCAGCGCCCACGAATTGCTGTTGGGATTTACGAATGGTGACCCCGTGCAAGCCGCAGGCAGCGACAATGGCTGGCGGACCTATGAGATTGAAGAGCGTGGGCATGTGCAGATCCTGGATGCCCGGAGCGATGTGCCCCAAGCCTTTGTGGAAACCGCCATTGCTCGTTTTGCACCCGATGCCATCATCTTTCTTCGTGAGGCGGCGCTTCCACCCCCAGGTTGCCTCGGCCTTGTTGTCGCCAGGGTGGCACTTTGCGATCGTGGTATTCCCTTGTTTGGGTTGGCTTTGGGAGGCGGGGATCGTGCCCGGCTCTCAGCAGAAATTGCAATTGAGCGTGAGTTGGCCTCAAGAAAAACGGCGTCCTACTCGGACACGGACATGGATGACTTTGTTGAGGCTGTGTGCGCGGCATTGCCGAATGCCGCGAAGCTTGAGTTTGCGCGGCTGACCGGAGCCCGGAAAGCCCAAGCCCATATTGCGTCCTCTCTTCTCAAATCCTTCACCGCCGTTTGTGGCGTCATTGCGTTGCAGCCGATCCCGTTGGCGGATCTTCCGATTCTCACGGCTTTGCAAACCCTCATGGTTGGTCTCATTGTTCACATCACAGGCCGAAAGGCGGGTCCGCGGTTGATTGGCGAGTTCATCGCAGCCCTTGGCATCAATATTGGAGCAGGGATGTTGTTTCGCGAAGGGGCTCGCGCCATCGTGAAAGTTGTTCCCTTCTGGGGAAATGCCGTCAGCGGTTTTGTGGCTGGTGCCGGAACCTATGCCATGGGGAGGGCTGCCATTGCCTACTTCATTGAAGACATTCCACTCACGGAAACCCGCAAAATCTTTCGCCGTCTGCTTCCTGGCAAAAAAATTATTGATCCGAGCCTTGAGCACTCTGAAAAGGTTCCCTCACTTCCTCCGCCACTTCCGCCAGAATAAATGGTGGGTGGCGGTTCCATAAGCGTTCACCTATTCTAAATAATCTGACGCCGAAACTCGTTCCGAGTTCCGCTACAAAGGCAGAGTCACCAACGGAGCCATACTCGACACGCCCTACTTTGCCGAAAGAAATTCGTTCATCTTCTTGGCCGTTTCCGGGCTGGAGAGAATTCCTTCATGACTCTTTGCGATGCCGAAAACTTTGACCGATTCGTTTTGGGCGGGAGGGTAGAGGGCGCTTTGCAGGTCAACAACTTGGTCATTGTTTAGCGTCAACCAAGGCATCTGTTTGGTGTCGTATCCAAAGAGGAGCCAGTGCCGGGTTGGATACGGCAGCTTTTGGCTCCACATGGCTTTCAAGAAGTCACTTCCGGGTGCCATGTCGATCCATGAGGGGACGGGATATTTCAAATGACGAATTCCCGATGCTGCGGCTTCATATCCACCAAAGGGTGTTGAGATGCTGACAAAACGATCCACCGGAAACTTTTTCTCTCCTGAATTCAGTTTTAGAATAGCCGCACGGGAAACCAGCCCGCCCATGCTGTGAGCGACGATATGAACTCTTCCGGCACGATGTTTTTCCATGAGGAGGGAGGTGAGTTCAGCCAGAGCCGAGGCGGCCTTTTCCAAGCGAAACCCCGAGGGGTACACAAAAAACCAAGCTTGGAATTTTTTGCGGTCAAGCGCTGGTATGAGCTTTGCAAAGTCTCGTGGCGAGCCTCCGATGCCGTGCACAAAAACAACCGGTGTCCGTGAGGGGTCAAACGGTTCATTAAAGTAGAGTCCCAGATCGCCGGCTCTTAGCGCATGTTCTGGTCGCCAGAGACCATCGGTTCCGATTTTTGGGGCAAATTTTGCATCCGTCACTTTGGCGATTTCCCCACAGCCAACCGGAATGGCTGCTCCCAAGGTGTTGGGAACTTTTATCCCAAAGAATGCACCATAGTCTCCACCAGAAGGCCGCAGGGCAATGATTCCATCGCTCAGGTTGGTTTCTGCCAATGGCCGCAGCTTGATGGCTCTGACAATGGCCTTGGGTTCGCTGTGGTCGAGTTGGCGGTTGCGATTTGTGTCTTCAAATGCCAGAACATCATAACTCCTTCCCAAGGGCAGGCCAAAAAGCGCAAGCCCTTCGTCCTTGGACTGTTCACTTCCCAACGGAATTGTGGGTTCTCCGCTTCGGAAGGCCATGATATAAACTGGGGCTTCCCTTGGGAATCCCATGGCCCGAACTGGGACGATTCCTGTCCGGTCGATTTCTTGGTTCTGGCGCTTTAGGTTTAAAAAAGTGCAACCACTGCTAAAGCTTAGCAAAAGAATCAGACCAAGGAGTTGTGAAATCAACGACGATAAGTTACGGACTAATTTTTTCATAGTTGGAGAGTGTTGGAAAGCCACACCTAAAAAAGCGTGGGGATATCTGGCAACTGCTTTTTCTATCTGGCAGCGTCTTCTTCGCGATACTGGATATAGGCACTGCGGGCTGCAATATAAGGATCAATGGCATCCTTGGTGGCGGCATCGTAGATGTCCATTTGGACGGGCAGAGACCTCAGGGTGTTGACGGAGGGAATGGCCATTGTCCACGCGTATCCACCGAAGAGGATGGTCACCCAACTCACGGGGTTCAGTGCATAATCCCCGGCGAGGCCGACCGCATCTCGCACGCTGGAGGGTCCCAACACTGGGATAACCAAGTAGGCCCCGTGGGGGATGCCCCATTTGGCAAAGGTCTGGCCGGTGTTGCCTGCTGGGACATCTGCAAGAAGGGGAATGTGGTCGGAGGGACGGCCAAGGCCGCCGACGCCGACCACCGAGTTCACCACAAATTTACCGGTTTCCAGGCCTGCTCTTTCGAAGTTCCCCTGGAGAGTGTCATTCACAAAACGAATCGGAAACTTGACGTTTTCGTACGCATTGTGGATTCCTGTTCGAACTGGTTTGGGTACCACGGTTTGGTAGCCTTTGGAAATCGGGCGGAAAAGATAAACATAGATCCCGTGATTCAGCGTGAAGGTAGCCCGATTGAGAGGTTCGAGGGGATCAGGGATTAAAAGGACGGCATATTCCTCCAAATCGTCTTCATTTGATTTCACCGATTTCCCATCGGACTCTTTATCGCCAACGCTGGCGGATGTTGCTTGCGGATCTTCTTTTTTTGAGGCACACCCGGTGATCAGAGATGCCGAAATAATCCCCACGAGTAGGGAAAGATGGAGTGTTTGGATTTTCATTTTTTTTGAGCAACAGCTTGAGTTAGCGAATCAATAATGGCTTTGGCGCCGCCTTTTTTGAATTCCACATCAAATTGGGTGCGATAGTTGGCCACAAGGCTGATGCCTTCAATCACCACATCTGTGATTTTCCAACCCTCGGACTGCTCCATCCGGTAAGTGACGCCATATTTGCTTCCTTGATAAACAATTGTTGTTGGGACCTCCACCCGGCCGGGCGCAGGAGTGGCCGCTTTTCGATAAAGAATTTCGGGTTTCATGCCCGGTGTGAATTTGCTGCTATAAGTGCGAATGATGAGCGTCGTAAAAAGCGAGGTGGCTTCTTTTTTTTGAGCAGGGGTGAACTGACGCCATCCAGGACCAACGGCTCTTCGGGTCATGGCCTCGAAGCTCAAATATGTTTGTAACACAGGTTGGAGTTTTTCGGCGAGAGAGGCAGGATTGGTGGAGGCATTGGCTATGGAAAGCACTTCATCCACGGCAGTCTTTAGGCGCTGCTCTGGCACCTGAGTTGAGGCATGGAGCGGCACTTGGACGAGCAGGCAGACAACAAGTGTTGGAAGGAGACGACTCACGGCTCTGGTGTGGGTTCAGGTTCAGCTTCGACACTGCCAAAAGCCATTTTGCCAATCAGGGATTCCAAATCGACCGAGGATTCCGTCATGGTGATCCTTGCCCCAGGCTCCAAATAATCTTCGTCAGCGCCAGGCAACAAGGCCACATATTTGTCCCCGATCAAACCCGTCGTTTTGATGCAGGCCATAGAATCTGTGGGAAGCTTGAGGGAGGTTTGGACTTGCAGGGTTGCGATGGCGCTATAGTCCGAATGATCCATGGTGACTTTTTCCACCCTGCCAACGATCACCCCCGCAACCAAAACGCTGCTACCTGCGTTGAGGCCACCAGCGTTGGCAAAACGGGCTTCCACAAGATACGTGTCCCCACCAACCAGCGACCCCGAGCCAAGCTTGACTGTCAGATAAGCGACGGCGGCAATGCCAAGGATGACAAAGATTCCTACTAGCAGTTCCAGGCGGTGTTGTGTCATGTGTTTTTGTTTTCGCAGCGGATGGCCGCAAGGGATGTGCCAAGTGCAGCCGCGCTGTCACGAAATGCACTCACCACGCCGTGTTCGGAGCAAGAAAATTCCTCGGACGTCCCCTCAAAACAGATTTTCCCCTTATCAAGCAAAGCCACCCGGTCGCTGGCGACCAAGGCCTCAACCACGTCATGGGTTACAATCAGAGCCGTAAATCCAAATTGACGCTGGTATTTGGCAATCATGGTAAAGACCGCATTCCTGCGCAGAGGGTCGAGGCCTGCGGTGGGTTCATCAAAAAACACCAATTCCGGGCGAGTGACAATCGCGCGCGCCAAGGCCAGACGTTTTTGCATGCCCCCTGAGAGCTGGCTTGGATAGCGGTTGGCGTGGTCATGAATTTCCAGCTGTGACAAAGCTTCGAAGCATCGCTCACGAATTTCATGATTTTTTAGGTTGGTCGTCTGTTCCAGTGGAAGGGCTACGTTCTCCAATGCCGTCAATGAATCGAAGAGGGCGTTGCTTTGAAAGAGAAAACTGCATCGCCGCCGAAAATCCGCATGGGCCTTGGGTTGGGTGGTGCCAATCACTTGTCCGTCAAAGCGGATCTCGCCGGTGTCCGGTTTAACCACACCCGCGAGACATTTGAGCAGGACGGACTTGCCGGCGCCGCTTGGGCCCAGCACCGAGAAGACACTGCCTCGTTGAACGCCAAAGCTGACCCCGGTTAGCACCAGATGCTCACCAAAGCTCATTCGCAGGCCTTCGACCTCAAGTAAAAATTGGGAATGATCGATGCCCCTCATCGGACCAAAAACGAAGTGATGACGTAATCGGCAGCCAGCACAATGATGCTGGAATGAACCACCGCCCGTGTGGTGCAGGCGCTCACAGCTCGAGCTCCGGTGGCCGTGCGGCAGCGGTGGGCATTAAATCCATGATAGGCGCAAATACTGATCGTCAGCAGTCCAAAAACAGCCGCCTTGGTGAAGCATTCGCGGATGTCTGCGGATCTGATCGCCCGTTCCACCGAAGACCAATATACGCCTGATTCGACACCCAGCAGCAAAGACCCTGAGAGACTTCCGCCCCATAACCCGATGGCGACAAAGATCGCGGTTTGCATCGGAAACACAACCAGAGCGGCGATCAGGCGGGGAGCAATCAGGTAGGCATGACTGCTCACCCCCATGGTCTCCAGCGCTACGATCTGCTCGGAATTTCGTTGGATACCCAATTCGGCGGCCAATGCAGAGCCCGCCTGCCCCACAAGCATCAGGGCGGCCAACACTGGTGCCATCTCACGAACAAGACTCAGCGAAACCAAGGCTCCCAACAATCCCTCGGATCCAAATCGATTAAGCACATAATACCCTTGCAGCCCCAAAACCAGCCCCGTGAACAGGCCCACAATCAGAATCACTGGCAGGCACAGCGTCCCCTGTTCATAAAACGCCCGCAAAATGCGTTGAAAAAGCCGTTTTGAACCCCATGCCGAACGGAATGACCGGCCGGTAAACAGGGCATAATCACCCAGCCCGGCCGTCACAGAGAGCGCCCGCCTGCCAATCCTATGAAACATGAGCGGGATTCATGTCAGAAACCTATTGTCGGCGCAATGCTGGAAGTTCCTGAGAGTCGTGTTACACCAATGGTTTGCGACCATGAGACTCCGAGCAAAAATGCGAAAAACGGGTTTGTGGCAATCTCAATGTCGGCATTCAAATTCCACCGCTTGCTTCTGGTTGGACCTAGGCTCCCGCATCGGACGTGTCAGAAGTCCCGAAAGGTCAAGGACTAGACGGGGTCCTCTTTGCCTCTCTTCTGTTGGCGCTTGATGTCCTTTTTGAATTGCTGGGTCTGGCTGAGCGTCATTTGCCCCAGGACGCATAGAGATCAGCGGGAGTATCGAATGTCTCAATTTCCTCATTCCTCTCGCTCTTGGCGAGCACCGAGGAGGTCAGCTTGTTCGGAACATGCAGCTCCAAGGGAAAAGACTTCCGTATGGCAATCTGTCGATAAAACAAACTAATCGCCTCTCAATGTTTTTGCGTTTTGAACACTGACCCCCAATCTGACCCCCAATCCGTCAGGAATCCCGGAGCGCGGGCGCGACACCTGCCCGCGAAGCGGAAAAGCAGGTGGCGTGACGGCGCGTAGGGGTTTGCTGGACGAGGGACGTTGGCCTTTTATTTTTTGAATGCTTCCATGTAGGCATCGACTGCTTCAAGAATCTGCTTCTTTGTAAGCTTAGGCGCTTGACAGCGCGTAGCCCATGCCCTTCCAGGGTGCAATTCATCCCACGCTGGACGCATTCCGCTGTATCTTCCTCCGCCGGGATCATGGTTGCCAAATCCATCTACGACCTGATTCCACAATGGTTGGAATCGCTGGATAACCAGCGTCTCGCCGAGAGAAATCCAAATATCATCGACCACCAGACTTCGATACGTGAAATCCTCTATCTTGAGTGACCCGACGGCTTCAATAGATGCCTTGTGCTCTTGGAGGCGCTTTGAAAGTGCCGTGGAATCTAATGATGCGTCAGAACTTGTCCCTTTACGACCGCCCTTCGGAATGGCCTTGCCAACATAAATCGGATAAGTTGCTTCTGCCTGATTTTGTTGGCTCAATGGGCGGTAGTTAGGAAAGGAACCGTGGTAGTAGATGGCGTAAACACCTGCGCCTGGAAATATTCCGACAGCCTTCAACGGCAATGCAGTCGTTTCGAGCAGAGCGTCCACTACGCTCTTGCCGAGGTTCCGCTTCGCAAGCGGGTTAAATACCGATTCGTTGTCCATGCAAAACCTTTAGATTTCGGGAAATGGACGATGCGACCGCCTGTGCTAGCAGAACGGGAACAGCGTTGCCAAGCTGTCTCATGCTCTCGGTCCACGAACCCGAAAACACATAGTCATCAGGGAATGTCTGGATCCGCGCTGACTCTCGAACTGAAAAATACCGCACTTTGCCGTTGCCGTAATCGAGCATGTTCTCTCCGCCGGGAACGCCATGATCCCCGGCCTTCAAGGCTTTGGCTGGTTCATCCCACGGACTGCCGGTGTGGCCAAGGTATGACTTCGCTCCCGGCTGAAATGAATGGTTGGGATATGCGCTGTCTTCCTTCGGGTGGGGAAGCCCTTTGAGGGCATCCCTCACTGTCTTCCATCGAGATTGCATCTGGAACAGAGATTCAGTCCTTATGCGGGATATTCTTGCCTGCAAATGCGATGGAGCAGCCGAAGGCTTGGAAAGTTGATGATCCTCCCAATACTTGCCCGAAACATATTTTTCTCGAAGTAGCTCATCTGGAGATGCGGTTGCCGTGGGAAAGAACCATTTCGCATCCAAGTCAGATCGGAAGCCGACAAAAAACACCCGGTGCCGATGCTGCGGCACCCCATAATCGGCGGCATCGGCGAGGTGAATACTCACCTGATAAGTCAGCCCCTCGTATGCACCACTCGATGAGTGGTGCTTCTGTAACCGTTGTAGGTTTGCATCCCATGAAATATTCTGCGAAGTCGGAAAATCTGGATACGTCAGTTGGAGCCGAATATACTCAACGTAGTTTTGAAATGCCTGACGCAACAGGCCACGAACATTCTCAAACATGAAAGCCTGAGGGCGCAACTCGCGCACGGCGCGGACCGCCTGCGGAAACATGTCTCTTGTGTCGTCGTATCCTCGCGCCTTCCCTCCGATGGAAAACGGCTGGCAGGGCGGGCCACCTGCCACGAGATCAACGGGGCCAAGATCAGCGAAGCTGATTTTTCGGACATCAGATTCGATGATGTTCCAATCAGGGCGATTGAGGCGGAGAGTCGCGCAGGCATCCCGATTGCGCTCAACGAGCGCAACATGCTCGAAACCAGAGGCTTCTAGTCCAAGAGCGAGGCCGCCAGCACCGGAGAACAATTCGACTGAGCGCATGACTTAGGATTGCACTGTGGAGGAGCGGGGTCGAGTATTTTTTGCCCGTCTGCGATCATCGGCACCCGCCCGTGGCGCGACTCCTGCTACGCGAGCAGCGAGCCGCAGGAGGCGTGCCACGGGTGGGTGTTCGGTGCATCGCTTTGTCGACCTATTTTCTTCACCAGTTGATCGACCCAATGAACTTGCCATACAAGAGCATCTTTAGGATCGGTTTAGATTGTCGTCGGGCTCGACTAGCCCAACATAGCGGAGATTCTCCGTGTGCATCCTTGATGCTGGGATCGGCTCCGTGATCCAAAAGATGCTGAATCATCTGCTCATCGCCGTGAATTGCGGCCCGATGGAGTGGGGTTTCCCCACGGACGCAAATATCTCGCATATAGGCGAGCGTCGGAATGCCGACATTGGCAGCGCGATTTGGGTCGGCTCCGGCGGTCAACAGCAGTTTCACACATTCTGCTCTACCCGGCTTATGTCCCATGGAAGTGGCATAGTGGAGCGGTGTTTCTCCTGATGGCGCGCATCCCAGATTCGGGTCAGCCGGATGCTCAAGCAGGACCTGAACGACAGATGCATCTCCTTCATATGACCACAAATCAAGCGCGGAAGCCTGATCATAAGCGGGGAGGTGTGGATCAGCACCGTGCTGTAGCAGACAACGAACCACGGCTACTCTGTCCCCGGCTCCAGGATGTGCAACAACACGAAAGCCCCCGTCCACAAGGCAGTTAACATCGGCTCCATCACCGATTAAATTTTGGATCGATTGAATATCGCCATTACGGGTGGCTTCCAATAGGAGTTGCTCTTTCGTCATAGGATAGTTTTTTTGTCGAACGTCCAGCTCATCCACGGCGGGGAGGAAGCCCGAAATCAAACTGGAGCGTTACCCGCCGTTGGATGGAGCGTCTTGGGTTTCTTCTTTTAGGCGGAAGATGATATTGCAGTGGGCAAAGTCAATCAAGGCGTCCCTCCCTACAAGATCGGCATTATCTGCACTGGAAATCCGAACTCGCAAATAGCGAAAGTCCCGGAATCCCAACATGTCCCAATCAAAAAGTGAAATAATTCGTAGATCGACAGTGGAGGTTAATACACTGCTGGTAGGGTGGTCCCAGTAACCAGAAGCAGGACAATCGCGGGCAATCATCAGCGGGAGTTCGCGTGATCCAGAACTGACTTGATAGCAGTCTAAAACGGTAGTGTCTGCATCCCAGAGGTGGGCAATGGGAAGAGCGCCTTCAGGCAGGCGATACATCACCATTGCTTCGAAAAGCGCCACATAAGCCACACTAAACGCGTCCCTCAAGTCCCAATCCTGATCGCGTAGGGCATCAACGCAAAAATTGACGTTCCACAGGTGTCGGACAGCCTCACGAAATTCTTGGAAGCGTTTTGTGATGTCCATGTGCATTCTCTTATTACAACGTCCGCGATCACCGACCCTCACCCGTGGCGCGACCGATGGCATGGGAGCGAAGCGACCAGCATCGGGCGTGCCACGGGTGAGGGTTCGGTGCATCGCTTCGGCATTTTTTATTTCACCTTGGCCGCCGCATAATTGGGGTTTAGTGGATTAACATCCACTTTACGCTGCTGAGGAATTAACACCAAATCCATGTCTTCCATCGGAATAGCCCCGAGAAGGACCTCGTCTCCCATAACAATCGCGCCCACATACGCAACGCGATTCTTGAACTTTGTTTCTATCGGACCAACATACGGGACCATTTTCTGAGATCCGTCGGCCAAGGTGACTTCCTTCTTGCTTGTCTCAGCAAGTCCGAGTTGGAGACGAATGTGCTCAGGGATGACGAGGTATGTCGCGCCTGTGTCAGCAAGCGCCTCGACATCAATAGGTTCCTGCTCAGATAAACGGGAATTTGAAAGCCTCAGCATACAGTAGGATAGTCCCATCGGCAGACGGTATCAAACGGACTCACTGGAACAATATTATTTCCTCTGCCGTCCGAGTCATCCTACGCCTGACCGAGGGCGCGCTTCGACTTCTGGGTTAAAGGTTGAATGGTCATAGCGGAATGAACTCGCAGCGGGTCAGGCGTTAGGATCGACGTCTTGTTCTCCTTCGTTTTCTGAGAGGCGCGTGTTGAAATATGCGACGAGATCTGGTGAGCCGGGATACCGTCCCGAACCAAAACATCCCAAATGAGTGCGAACTTCACGCAACCGCGTGTCTGACCAGCTCGTCAGCATTCGAGGCACTTCGTGTATCGCCTCCATCACCTCATTCAATTCCTTCACGTTGCAGCTCTCGTTCAGCGATTGGTTCCGAGCGTAGATGCACGCCCACGAAACGGTGTCTAAGCCAGCTCTCAGAATTGGTTCAGGCGCGATCATTGGTCGATCGATTGTTCAGCGTAAGAATACTCCTCCCAGTGAACCACCCGCGAAGTAGTGGGCTCGACCTCGATTGAGAGATCACCGTCTGGAATAGGAATCTTTCCCCTGATGAGACGTTGATCGGTGAAAGGTGCCATTTGCTCTCTCCGGTGCCGTAGTCTGCTGCTCCACTCGTCCCCCCTGGCATTCAGGCGTATCTGTTCGTCGAGAAAATCGATGTAGGAGGAGTCAAATGTGTGTTCTTCAAGATGCACTGCATGATGAATCCGTTCCTTCCCGATTTGAGGTAGATCAGCGCATCGCAACACGGCCTCAGAGAACACGTCGCAAAGGGGGTTCATTTCTTAGGAGAACGTCCGCGATCACCGGCACCGGACTGCTGGCGGTCGGGGTGCGTAAGCAGCCCGAGTGCCAGCGGGCAGGTGTTCGGTGGATCGCATTGCCTTTCATTTTGTCATTTCCACTATTGTGGATTCGGCCCGAAAGCTGGCACTTCCTCCTCGCACCCCAAATCCCTCATTCGTGGATATTTTGAATGCGACTTCCTTGCCTTCGAGGAGGGCAAAGCTCCGAGAAATGGCATTCCATTCTTTATCGTGCATACTTTGCGCACGAGTTAAGCCAAAAGAATTCTTTGACGCAGAACTTATGAACGTCCGAGCATCACCACTCCAGTAGCCGTCGAACCATATCCAGACAGAGTCAGGCGAAAGCGAAACATTGCTTACCCTCACCTTCTCCGTCGAGAGAACAAACTTAAAAGGTGCCGCGGAAGCCATCGTCACGAGGAACAACTGTAGAAAAAGAAGCGCAAATTTCATTTTTTGGGCTAACGTCCGTTATCGCATTGTTCGCGCTTTTATTTCCATGCTACTTGGATTCTGAAAGCATATTCCCCATCTTCGGATTTGTGTGAAATCTGATCCCAAGGCAGGAAAATAGCCTTTTGTATCTTTCTGTGTGTCTCTCCCCTCTTGCCTGCTGAATCGCGGAAATAGATATGAATTCCACCTTTTTTTGTGCGCATGTTTAGTGCTTGACTGCTCCATTGCCCTCCAGGCCCATCCCCCATACCGCTTCCAAATGAAGCAATGTTTGTATCTTGGTCATTCTCCTTAAAAAATCGCTTTGATTCCCGAATTTCTTTTCCTTTATGAGCTACAAAGAAATGCACAATAAATACCGCCTCTTCCTCAGCGGCGGTTTCGATGTATGGAATAATCCTCTGCCAATCATCTATTTTCTCATCGGAGGCTGAGCAGGAAACTACAGCCAGAATCAAAAATAGTGTTTGTCTTGCGAATAACATATGCTTTGCGAGACGTCCTCGTCAGCCGCGCCGCTTTGCGGCGTTGGCTGGACGAACTGGTTCGGCCTTTTTCCTCTTCCACATTTCTACGCGTGTAAACTCATGCTCTACTGTATTCCCCCGAATCGAGCGGAAAACGTGAGTCAATGCATAGCGTGTAGATGGGCAGATACTGTTAAAATGAAGTTCCTTCCCATCAAAAACTACACGAGTGATTTTAAGTTTCTCGCCATCGCTTGTATCTAAACCCGAAATCTTTATCTGATCATTCTTCAGGGTTACCAAATACTCGACATTGTCTTCATCTGAGAGAGCCCATGTCCCCAGAAACTTGTTGATACTGGATGAGTTTTTCATGTTTTCCCCGCCCAACAGTATTATTGAGTCGCCCGCGACATTTGTAGGAGATAAGTCGCCGGCGACATAATTCCTACAAATGTCGCCTTGAAGGGCAGACTTCGTCCATGGCGTCTCATTTGGTTTTTTTAACCGCATAGAGACCCCTGTTCAAGAAAATTGAGGCTGTCAGTCAGGCCAAGTATTCAAGCGAAATCTAAAGGGCTTGGGCCGCCAGCACCTGGTCGCTTCAACACATGGAGGTAAATCATTGTGGTGGAAACGTCTGTGTGGCCTAGAAGGTCTTGAACGGTTCTGATGTCGATACCGCTTTCAAGGAGATGGGTTGCAACACCCGCGCGATAGCGCTGCCTTGGGAGGGAAAGTAACTGGTGTAGCCGGGAGGCCACCGAAGCGAAGCGGAGTGATGGAGTGGCGAAGGGTATGGCAGGTTGCGGGTTTGGAAAGGCGGGCCTTGCGGACGGCCTCTTTGAACTGACGCTGCATCGATGCATCATGAAAATGATACCTGGCGATTCGTCCTGTTCTTGGATTGGGGCAAAGAGTTGCTGATGGAAAGAGGAACTGCCAGGGCCACTCGCGTGAGGCGTTGGGGTATTTCCGCATAAGTGCCTCGGGCATGTGGGTATCCGGCAGAGGTTCCGTCGATGGCGCAAGTGTGTTGGTTGCAACTATGGGAGTCGCTTCCCTAACATGAGTTCGGTGGGTAGGCTCAAGGGGCTTGGCTTGATCGGCGAGGCCACGCCAATCGAAAGATACCGCCCAAGAAATCTGGAGGATATCCCGGGCGAGCCATGCCACCGCTCGAACAGCCTGTTGAAACTGCCATGCGGGGAGGTTGGGGCGTCTGCCAAGGGCATGAAAAAATTCCAGTGTGCCGGAGGATGTTTCAGGATCTGCCGTGGTGAACCACGTTTTAGCCCATCGTAAAAAGTAGGGTTTGGCCTTGGCCTGAACTTGGCGCTGATCCAGCATTTCTTCATACAAAGAGAGGATATCCGGGGCTGGAATTTGAGAGTGATTTTGTGGTTGAGGGGCTTGAATCGTCAACATGCCGTTCAAATGAACGGTATTATGATTTGTTGTTCAAGTTATTTTTTCAGGGCGAGCGGGAAACGGGACTGCTGGCGCAGTGATGGAGTTGGTAACGAGTGGCGAGTATCGGGTGGCGGGTGAGACCAAGAAATAGCTGATATTTTGAGATACATTCCTCGGATTCTGGATTCTGAATAATCGTGGTTATTCGAGAAATGCGTGGTTCAAAAGGATTGAGAAAATGTGCTGGCACTCTGTATTCGGTAATCCGTGGTTAAAATTCCGCTTTTCCAAACTCAGAAATTCGTTCCGAATTCACTACGATTGTCATTATGAACCTTGTTACATCGGGCCTGAGTTGAAACGGTCGGGACGACCGTGCCCCCTGGTTTTTGATGCCGGCGGGACGCCAGCGGTCCCAGGATTGGTTTGGCTAGCGGCCTAGCCCTCTTTAGCGGTCCACTTCCAGACGTTGGGCTCGACCTCGATTTCGATGAGTTCGCCTTTGAAGGCTCGGTTTCGCCAGAGGGTGGCTTGTTCTTTTTGGATTTCGACGAGTGAGACTTTTCGGGTTTCGGCAATGTCTTTCATTTGTTCGAGGCGGTCGGCATTTTCTGCCTCCACGGTTTTGCGCACGGTGTCGCCGTATTCGCCGTCTGGGAGTTTCTGAACAACAACGAGTCCGTCCCGTCCCTCGCCGACATAGGAGGAATTTTTAAAAGTCTGAATATCTGCCATACGATTCCGGCGGCGGGTGGCGGGGTCGGCGGTTGTGGCTGCGGGTGTCGGCGAGGCCTGGGCTGCGGGTTTGGTGGTGTTCGAGTGCTGATACACATCGAGCCGCATGTCGATGTCCACCTTGATGGGCTCGGAGGTTCCGAGGTTCACGGTTGGAGCTTTGCACCCGACCATGGCCAGCAGACACAAACTTAAAATCAAAAATTTCACGGCGAGTTGGGTTCCTGTTTTTTCCATTGGCCGACAGCGGAATCATCGGAGTGTAGGACAATCTCAAAGTTGCGTGATCCGGCGGGACCTTGCAATGCGAGATCCAAAATTCCTTGGGAATCCACAAACCAGAAGTCGCCGACGCACGTATCAAAATCAAAATCGCGGAGAGTCTCAAGGGCGATTCGGGTTGAATCTTTTTTCAGGCCGGGCCATGTGTCAGGAATTTTTGCGAGCATTTCATCGAGCTTGCTGATTTTCAGCCGCCCGGGTTTGGTCGTTTGCATGTTTCCTTTGATGCGCTGAATGAGGGCTCGTTGGGCATCAACCTGCAATTGAAAGTCCAGCGGTCCGGTCATTTGAAAGTTTTGAGGAGATATGACATTTGTGAGTTGGCGGAGGTCGAGTCCCTTGCCTGAGACCCAACCGATCCATGGAGCCTCGGTGTTAAAGAAAAAACTGAAGCCCCCTGACGAATACCCTTTGTAGGTGGTTCCACCGAAAGAGCCATTGATGCCGGATTGGTCAAACGTCACTGAGACCCAGGCGTCAGCGGCCCGGTATTGGCGCCACCGGATGACATCCAACTGAATCGTGCCGACGAGGTTGTTTTGGTTCGGCGGATACGCGAGGCGAAGTTCTCCGGCCTGGCTTGTGAATTCCAGTTGGTACTGTTCAAACTTGTATTGTTGGGAGGGAATTTCGAGGACGGCTTGGGCGCGGAGGGATGCCAGGTTTTCGAGGGAAACATCCTGGGCGCTGGTTCGGAAGGTGAGGGGAAGGCCATAGTTTGTCCGACCTCCGCTGCCGAGGATCAGGCTTCCGCCGATGAGTGTGAACTGTTTTACCATCCACCCTGGCTGACCGGATTGGCTATCACCGGCCTGGCCTCCAAATCGTTTTTGTGCGTCTTCCATATACCAAAAGAGATCGGGACTCACATAGATCGAGGGACTTGTCACTTGGACCGAGCGAATCTCGCGTCTCAATAGTCCAGCAAGACTGAATTCAAAGGAGAGGCTGCGAATGGAGAGCACTTTGGCAAGGGGATCGTAGGGTGAAAGGATCTCCAGGTTGGCGATTTCGATGTGTTGGATCTCCTCGCCGAGGGCAGAGGGGGCTTGGGAGAGCGGGAGATTTGAGAGGGACGTGTTCAGTGCAAATTGGATATCCGATGCAATTTTGCGCTCGTCCTCAATGTTGATGTTGATGCGATTGATGCTGACAGTTTCAAGGACGAAGTTTTGGGCGGGAGATGCTTCGCTCTCCCCGTCATCCCCTTCAAAAAGAGCCAGCAATCGTTCGCCAACACTCAACGCGCCGCCATCCAAGGTGAGGGAGTTGATCTTGCCGGTTTTGAGTTTTTCAGGGCTTAGCACAACGGTGACAAGATCCAAAGAAAGCACGGGAGGCCCCTGTCCGGGAATGGCAAGCACATCCCAGAAGGTGAGTGTTTGATCTTCATTTTCAAATATCCCACGCAGGTCAAATGTGAACTTTGAGGTGATGGCCAAGTTTTTGGGCCCAATTCCGGTGATTCGAAGTTCGCCGTATTTACTGAAAACTTGGCCGATTTTCCATCCGCCCCCGCCTTTGGTGACCGCCTTGTCATTTGGTTGGGAGGGGCCAAAGAGCGCCAGGAATCCCGGGGTGATGGCAATGGAGGGTTCCACGAGTTCGATGGACGTGAGTTCGCGGGCGGCCAATTTTTGGAAATCAAAGGTGACGGTTCCTCCTCGGAGGGTGAGGAGTTGCTCGCCGGTTTCGCGCGAATGGAGAGTGAGTTCGTCCACCGTGATCCGGCCTGGAAGCGTGAGGGTCACCTGCTTTAACTCCACTTTTGCGCCGGGCAGGGACCGTTCAATCGCCCACTTCGCAATTTTGGGAAGGCTATGCCATGCGTAAAAACCCCCTGCTGCGAGAAGCACGACGATGAGGACGAGCGAGACCGCGAGGCCTTTGAACAACCGAACCCAGAGGCGCTTTTTCCTCTTGGCAGGTTTGGGGTTATTTGACGAGGGTGTCGGCAAGGGTTCCGGCAACAAATAAAATGCCCACGGCGGCATTGGCTTGAAAGAAGGCTTGGTTCAGGGCCTGCGTGTCGCCCCGGCGTGCCAGGCGGTGTTCCCACACGAGAAGAGCGGCAATTCCCAAAAGTGAGGCATAAAAGAAAATACCTAAGTTGGCAGCCCAGCCAAAGCCCGCGAGCAAAAGAAACGCGATGACGTGAAGGAGGAGCACGGCTGTTCGGGCTCTTGGGATGCCCAGTGCCACAACCATGGAGTGGAGCCCCTCCTTTTGATCAATATCGAAATCCTGCATGGCGTAAACCATATCAAAGCCCGCCACCCAAAAGAGAACTGCGGCAGCCAGCCAGATCGGTGTCCACTCCAGTTGGCCAGTGACCGCAATCCATCCGCCGACCGGTGCCACGGCAAGTGCCAGGCCCAAAAAGAATTGAGCCAGGTGGGTGAAGCGTTTGGTGAACGAATAAAAAAAGACAATCCCGAGCGCAACCGGAGAAAGAATCAGGCAGAGGGGATTGATCAACGCACAGACCGTCACAAATAACAGCGAACTAGCGGCACAGGCCAGAACAGCGCTCTTTCTGGAAGCAAGCAGATGGCGGCCTGCGGTGCGGGGATTTCGTTGATCGATTTCCCAATCAGCCAAGCGGTTAAAGGTCATCGCCGCTGTTCTTGCAAAAACCATGGCAAGAATCGCAAGGCCAAAAATATGCCAGGCTGGAATCCCTCGCGCCGCAATGATCATCGCCCCCAAGGCAAATGGCAGCGCAAAAACCGTGTGCGAAAACCGGATAAACGTTAAAAAATCTGAGCCTTTTTTGGCAACAGACTTCAGGGTTTCCCCTGGATCAAGGTGTCCCGCACCGGTCATCCCAACTCAGGGCCTTTTTTTTGCGGAGTCTTCAAAAAGCTCAACGAGTCCATCATCGACCCGTAAGTCAACCAACTTCCATTCCCCGCCGGTGCGGTAAAAATAAAAGCGCCAGCGCAGGGGAAGGTCGGTGTTGAGAGAAATGCTTGTCCTGCGAAAAAGACTCTTGCCCACGGCATGGTCATCAATCACTTCGTAGCCCTTGATGGGGCCGTAGCTATCAAGAGCCTCGGTGGTCCGAGCTTTTAGCGCGGTGACGTCCTCGGGTCGCTCTGCGATGATTGTGTCCTTCACCAAGGCATCATAGGCATTATCCACCTTGTCGGCTTGGAGCGCCAAAAAGAACAGATCAATAATTTTCGCAGGATCCTGAATCTTGGGCACGGGTTTATCGGAAGGAGTCGCCACTGGCTCAACTCCACCCGGTGGGAAAACCAGTTTTTTGCGCTCGGGCGGTTCCTGCGCGCAGAGCGAGCCCGCCAGACAAACCATAAAAATAGAAAAACAAAACCTCATGGCCCGAACTATCAACCACACCTCGTGCGTTGGCAATCGCCTTGTGGTTGGTTGTGGGGGGATCGGTCCGCTCTCAAGCCACAGAAACTCTCGGCATGGGCATGGGCTCGGAACCCATCATCGCAAAAAGCAGCTTTGTTGTCAGTTCCTCCCGAAGGGCTCGATACGAGGGGTCGTCCCAAAGGTTGTGAATTTCCTGCGGGTCATTTTGCAGGTCATAAAGTTCGCCGTAGGTTCTGTCAAAATAGACGGTGATTTTGTGGTCCCTATCCACATACGTCTTGAGGTGGATTGCTGTGGGTTGGTGACGGAACTCGACAAGGACATGGTCACGGGCGGGTTTTTCAGCGCCGGCAAAAACAGAAGATTGGTCCACGCCCTGCATGGTGGGCGGCACAGGCACGCCGGCGGCTTTTAAAAAAGTGACCGGAAGGTCGATCAGGCTGATCAGGGCTGAAGTCTCTGCATTAGCGGGTGTCTGGCCTGGCCAACGCACAATCATTGGCACTTTGATGCCATCCTCAAAGTGAAAGGGTCCTTTCGCGATCAACCCGTGGTGGCCATAAAAATGACCATGGTCCGAAGTGAAAACCACCAAGGTATTTTCTGCCTCCCCGATGGCCTCCAGATGGTCGAGGATTTTTCCAATGTATTTGTCCATCATGGTGACCATCCCGTAATAGACGGCGATATTCTCAGCGAGTTTGTCCTGATCATGCAGGTGGCCATGTAGGCCGTGATTCGTGAAGGGGGTTTCCTGATAATCGCAAAAATCGGCCTTGGCCTTTTGGGTTTCGCGAAGAAGTGGCGTGGCATGGACAAACTCAGTCGGCGTTGCTTTCGGTATCGAGATATTAGCTGGGTCGTAGAGGGTGTCCCATGGTTCTGGAACCAAGTAAGGAGGGTGGGGGTCAAAGAAGCTGGCCCAAAGAAAGAAGGGTTGATCCTGGGTCCTGGCATGATCCATTCGTGCGTTGGTTCGCTCAGCGATCCAGGCATTCAGGTGGTAATCCTCCGGCAAGTTCCAGCGGTGTTTTTGTGGGAGATTCTTTGGCTCACCAAACGAGTGAGTTCCCCACTGGTTTTCAAAATAGTCCCGCCAATTTGTGAGGCCTTTCTCCTCAAGCCAGAGGGCATAATGCTGGCCCACATGGCATTCGTCGCCGTGGTTGCGTGCGAGTTCGACATGATGGAATCCGTAAAATGGATCTTGGAACGTTTTCCAGAATTCCAGGTCCCGAAGCAGCGGGTAGCTTTCCAGCGAGGAAAACTCAGGTGTTTCCACCAAGGGCTGGAAGTGGGCTTTGCCGATCAGGGTGGTGTCATATCCGGCCTGATGCAGGCATGCTCCGACGGTGGTCGCGGACTCTGGCAACTTGGTCCCGAGCGACCAAGCCCCATGCGTGCTTGGGTACTGACCAGTGATGATTGATGCCCGGCTGGGGGTGCAGGTGGGGTTTGGGCAGTAGGCCCTGTGGCACAACAATCCTTGGTCCACCAAGCGATCAAGGTTCGGTGTTTTGATCTCGGGAAAATGTTTGCCAATCGTGTTCCAATGTTGCTGGTCACTAGTGATCAGCAAAATGTTCGGTTGTTTCTTGCGAGCCATCAGAGCAAAGGAACACCTGCGAATGGTATGGGGTGTGGGTGCACGTCGTTTGGAGGTGTGTTTGCTTCAATCGTCACGTCGCTGCAGTCTTCGGTATCAAACCATGGAGCCTGAGCGTGATTCCTCGGATATTCTTCCGACAGTGTGATCCGGTTTCCTTTGATTTCAAGACCCTCCACGCACCGCGCTCGAATGATCCGATGATCGAAAACCACAAACACATTGTCCACAACGCGAATATTTCGGTGGTAGCGGGAGGAGGATTGACGCTCCGTGGAGACTCCGGGGCTGACTTGGATGGTAGCTTTTCCCCAGATGCCATAGTTGCAATTTTCAAACCGATTTTTCGAGATAAGGACATCCCGAACCGCCCCGCTCTCAAACCAATAATTGGCGTCCCCTTCGATGAGAACAGCCGGTCCGGGGGTATGGAAAGTGTTTTGCTCGATCAAAACTTTCCCCGGAGTTGAAATCAGAAATCCCCGGGCTCGATTGCCTCGGCAAAGGCAGTTGCGTATCTCGACATCCGCCGACCACGAGAGATTTCCGATGACGTCTCCCTTTCGCGGAGGGTGCGGGGGCTGTGGGTCCACGGAGATTTTGGTGTATTCCTTGTTGTGGCGTATCACCGATGTCACAGACGCGGTGTGATACGTTTCCATCGTTTCGTGGTGCACAAACTCGACAGTGTCTCCCACACCGGCCACATCCAAGCCAAACTGCTGATGGTGACGCAGGCGAATTTCGAATTCACCGAGGTCCGTGATATCTGAAATTTGGGCATACACCCCGTGCACATTGGTGGGATCGTCCATTTGGTTCTCAAACAGGCAGCCGGTCATTTCTATCAGTCCCGCACAATTCACAAAGTGAGTTGCATCAGCATTTGTGGAGACCATTCGTTCACCACCTTGGGGAGGTGTCACATGGACACAACGGAGAGCCACATCGCGACAGTGCTGGGCGATAAATCCCATCCCGCCGGCATGATGAATCGTGACGTTTTCGACTGTGATTTGCGAACTGTCAGCAGCCACGATGGCCGGAAAGTCCCTGCGATCACTGACGATGGCAAGGATGTTTCCAACCGTGGGCAGGGGCTCGCTGAATGAGGCTTTTAAGTAAACCTGGCTGGGACCAGTTTCTGTCGAGTGACAACGTTTTCCGATGCCGAAATTTTCGTTCACAAGAAAAGCCGTTTCGCGTTTTTTGGGATCAAATTCGAGAATGTTTCGAATTTCAAAAGGGATCGGGCTTTGTCCGAACAATAATTTCCCGTGCTCGACGCGATATTCAAAGCCCTCGCAAATCTTGACTTCCACGCCCTGCGGGCTGGAAGCAAGAACCTCTCCCTCCCCATGAAAAGGAACCTCCCAGTCGATTGTGAAATCGCGAAGGGCGATTTCGTCCGAGGAGAGCATGGCCATAGGAATGATCCCCCCGTGGAAGATAAATGTTGCTCCGCCCCCATCGATTTCAAAGCCCTTCCGCTCAAAAATCGGAAACGCAATTCGCTTCAATCCTTCGTCATTGTTGGAAATAAAGAGATATTTTTCCGTCGCCCGCTCTGGAAAAAAATCGTATCTGGCACTTCGAAATTGAAGCCTCTCGCAGTGGGGATCGGCGAGGGCCGTGATGATGGCGGGAGTAAAATCGCGACCGGGTTCGGGTTCGATGATCAGTGTTTTTTTCATGGCAGCGAGCTGACTTGGGATGGCCGATTTTTCTGAACGGCCTCGTGAGCTATCTCTTGAAGCGACCGAGCTTGTTCCGGAGTGATTCCCTCGGGGTGGAAGGGATTTCCAACAGGGCTCTCGTTAAATAGGAATTCATAAAACACACAGGACGCGAGGTAGCAGCCGAAAATGTTGGCGTGGTTTCCATCAACCCCGAACCGTCGTTCTCCCGTCAAGGTGGTAATCCAACGCCACCCCGTGTGGAGCGAGCCGGGCTGCTTGGGAATGTCGGGGTCTTTGACATCTGAAAAATCGAATTCCGGGTCCACCTTGTACGTCCACTCCGGTTGGCTTGAAGCCAGGGCAAAGGCATCTCCCACGGGGATCACCCGCAGGTCGAGTTCTTCGGCAATTTGATGGTAAGCAGCGCGGACTGCGGCATGCATCTGCTCCTGATTTGATCCGGATTTGTAATGCGGGTCATCCCAGCGGTAGGCCCATGTTTGATAAAGTACGATTTCCGCCTTGGGTGCGTAGCGGCGAATGGTTTCCAGAAGGGAGGCCGCGAAGGGGCGATACGTTTCCACCTTTTCGCTCAACCGGCTGTATTGTTGCAGGGTGATGACATCCCACGCATTGCTCCGCAAGGCCTCTGGAAGAGAACGTTTCGGTTTGTCCTTGCCTGTGGGGTACATTTGTCCGGCGGGATCTCCGGCTTCGGCTGCCACGAGTCCATTCCAGTGCCTCTCCAAGGAACAGCCCGACGTGTTGGCTCGACCAAGAATTAGGGTATGACCAGAGGCCACTGCGAGGTCCTTAAGGAAACGGGTCCCATTGTCTGCAAAGCTGTTCCCAACGGTGAGGAGGCGAACAGTTTTTTGGGGAGTTTCGGCGATTGCAGCAGATACGAAACAAACGCATAGAAGAATGGAAAGCCGGTGGCGTAAGAATTTCATCACTTATAAATGGCACCAGATTCCCTCATGAGGCAAGGGACGAGGCACACACCTTCATTTCTCATGGGGTTTGAGGAGCTGGCTGACTGTTTGGGAGCATCACGGCCTGCACACCCCCTTGGCCCCAGGCTCCAATTTCCCAAGAATTGAGCGTCTTTGATGCATCGGTTTCGACGGAATTGTTAACGTCCACCAACCCCTCAATGGAGGCGAGTAGCATGCCTGGAGAAGCTCCGCCTTGGATCTGGTTATCTCGAACGATGATATTTCGAAAGGCCCCGCTGGGTGCGAGTGAGCCGTTGCCACCCACAGCCACCACAGCAATGCCCATCCCCCCGCCATCCGAAATTTTGTTGCCCGAGATCACGAGGTCATCACTCAACCCGGCCTCCAGCCACCAATACTCGGGAGACACAAGAATGGCTGTCATCGCCGAACCCTCCAGGTGATTGCCAGTGATTTCACCGCGTCCTGATTTGACGAGGATTCCCCGTGACCGATTAAATCCCAAGTGGCAATCCCTGATCGCAAATCCGTTCCCAATGCGATCTGCCGAGCAAATCAAGGTGCCGACAGGAACATCCACCGGTTCATCCAACACCACACGATACGCTTCTTTCAGCGCCGTATCCCGCAAACGGTCATTCATGTTTTGTTTGGCCAGAAAAGCGTTGTCCGCCTCATCCCGGCTGCCTTCCGGCTCGATTGAAAGAATTTTGCGATTCGCAAGTCGGGTGCCGTCATACTCAAAAATTTGCACCTCATCCCCCGCCTGCATGGTCATCCGGTGTTTGGCTAGCACCCTGAGTTGGCTGCCCTCTCCACCCATCACCATGTGAAAATCTCCGTTGATGGCGATGGCATCATCCCCCATGTGAAAAGCCACACAACGTTCGTATTGGGGGCCGCGTTGCGCATTTTTGGAGTGGTAGGCATCGGCATTCAGGGATCGCACCCTGGGA
This sequence comes from Terrimicrobiaceae bacterium, assembly GCA_041744075.1. Lineage (GTDB taxonomy): Bacteria > Verrucomicrobiota > Verrucomicrobiia > Chthoniobacterales > Terrimicrobiaceae > JAJTZA01. The sequence goes on along the minus strand of JBGTLQ010000124.1, from coordinate 13,167 downwards.
TGGGATCGGCGGACGGGGTCACTCGCAGGAGTTCGCCGTTCCACTCGGCATCCCAGATATTTGGAACCATCGCAACCATTTTCAAAAAACCCAAAGGAGTTTGCAGCAAACAAAGTCACGTTTTCAAAGGTGAGATTGGTGCTCGCCGTGGACATGATGGCATGGGGAATCTCTCCGCCTGGTGCATGGGAGGTTTTGATGACCACCAAATCCCCCACGGCTTCATTGGCAAAGATCGCTTGGTTCCCGGATTTCTGAACGGTGCCCTTCCGTGGTCCGGTCGATTGTGTGCGCGTTCCATAGTAAGTAACTCTTCCTTTTAGGCGATTGGTGGATGGATCAAAGATTTCCACGCTTCCGGTGGTGTCTCCCGGCTCTGGATATCCGGCCAGGAATTCCACCTCCCAGCGTGATTTGTCCTCTGAAATCGCGGTGATGACAGCTTGGGTGAAAGGAAGGGGATCGTAATCGATGCTCAGGCCGCGCAAGGTGAGATTCGTGCAATCTTCAATCGTGATTGCCCGCGTGGTTTCTGTACAAACCATTTCCACCCCATCAGCAATAATGGTCACATCTTTGAGGCCCCGCAGCAGCAGGTGCTCGCGGTTTTGTGGAACCACGCGATAGCATCCAGGTGGAATCACAATCTCTCTCGTCCCTGACGCAATCCCATCGGCAATAATTTGTCGGAGGTCTTGCGAGCGCTCCTCTACGTTTTCAATCTTCGTCTGCTCAATCCCCGGTTGCTGACCACATCCCGCCAGTGCTCCGAAACAAAATAAAGCATACCAAGGAGCTTGGAGTGTCGCTTTCTTCCACCAATTATGACGTCTTCTTGTTATTTCTGACCGGTATCTTCCCATAATCAATATTCGCCCATGCAGAAGCGATACCTTCTCCAAGCGGCTGTCTTAACACGTTCATCAGGTGCCGCCGACCAGTCAGCGGCTGACATTGCCGTGACCCTGCCGTCCCCCCATAAAATATTTCCCGTCCCTTGATGTCTCGCAGCAAAAGCCTCACCTGCTGTGGCTGGTGGCTCCGGGTTGAAAACCGTCGAAACCCCTCCATAAAAATTATTTTGGAACACGATATCGATCATGACCGGTAGTCCGCTCAGATTTCTCACGCCTGCCACGCGATCCACATTGAGGACAGGATTGTTGTTTCGAAAGGCCGCCCGGTTGCTGTTCAGCTGCGCGTTGTAGGCGTAGTGCATCGGATATCGGGGGTCGGCATAGGATTTGTCCGGCATGCGTATCCATGACGCGGCACCGGCGGGCGAAGCAGCTTTTCCTGCAGGGCACACAAAAACCTCACGCCTTTCGTTGAGATAGGGAAAGATGTCCGTCAACCAGCCGATCCCATCCGTGGCCGGAGGATCCAGCGGGAGAGCTGCAGCGTCTCCCCATCCTCCTCGTGGGAATGCGCCATTGTTTTCTCCCGCATAACTTGCAACCGCAACTCCGATTTGCTTTAAATTGGAAAGACATTTGGCACCTTCTGCGCGTGCTTTGACTGATCGAAGGCCGGGAAATAACAGCGCGACCAGAATGCCGACCAAGGCAATGACCGTGAGGAGCTCAATCAGCGTAAAACCGCAACTTTGCCAGGGATTACCCTGCTTATTTGGGGGGAAATGCATAAAGAATATTTACTAAATCATGTTGACATTAAAAAAATAAACGTCAACATAAAAAATAATCTGGAATGTCAATGATAGTCAATGGTGAAGAGTCAGAGTCCAACGGACTTCCTGCAGCAAATGGTTCAAAGCCCAAGCACGCGCAGCTTGCTGAGCTGTTGGATCCTGAATTTCGGCGACTGGATCCTGAGACACCCATTCCCTCGGTGACGGCCTTGATGGATCGGTTTCAGGTTTCTCAGGGAACGGTCGTTCACGCCTTGCGGCATCTGCGCACACGGGGGCTGGTGGTGAAACCGCATGGGAAAAAACGCCTGGTCACCGTGGGGACTAAAAAACGGGACAGTTCGGTTTTTAATGTTCTGCTCCTCCGATCACAATGGAGTTCCCCCGATTATGACTCCATGAGTTATGCTTTGCTGGAGGAGGCGAATCGACAGCGGCTCCACTTGGAAATTCTCACCTATGGAACGGCCTGGAGAGCCGATCTGGCCTCAGCCATAAAATCCCAGGATGCCTTGATTGTGTTGCCCTCATCCAGCGACTCGCCTCGGTTGTTTTCACTGATCGAGGAGAGTCATTTGCCTTCTGTCATGCTTTGGGAGGAGCCGCCCTTGCGGGATATGATGGGCGTTGCCGATGATGATGAGGCCGTGGGTCGCATGGCGGCGCAGCATTTGATGAGTCTTGGGCACAAATCGGTGGTCGCATTTCTGAGTGAACCGCCACTCTCCGGCATGAAACGCCGGTTGGCAGGATGGGAAGATGCCATGCGTGCGGCTGGAGAAACCAACCCGTCCCGGCTGGTGATCGATTGTTCTGTGGAGCCTGGCAATGACGCCATTGTGGGCTCTTACGAAAAGCTGCGGCGTTGGCTCTATCAGAACGGGAGTTCACTGCCTGGGACCGCCGTTTTTTGCCTCTGTTGGACGGGGGCATTGGGCATGCTGCGGGCGCTTCGTGAGGTTGGTATCGAGGTTCCCCGTGATGTCAGCATTCTCTCTCATGGCGGAGAAAATCGCCTGTGTGAATTCACCAATCCTGCACTTTCCGTGATCCAGTGCAGCGTCGCCGAATCTGCTCGTCAGTCCCTTTCCCTCCTCAAGGATGCCTGCCTTGGCAACAAATCCCGTCAACGGGTCATTCTCCTCCCGCCATCCCTCATCGAAAGGGAATCCGCGCAACCTTTCCACCGTTCCTCCACCCCATCTCCATGAATCACCTCCTCCTCTCCGCGAGCCTTCTTCTCACCTCCGCCATTCTCGGCCACACGCAAGGTGGCAACATCCTCCCCAATCCCTCCTTTGAAAATACCACGGAGGGTCGTCCCACTGGGTGGCGTCCTTTCACGACCCCTCCTGATGTGAAGGGGGAGCTCTTTGTGGTTGATGGTCAGGAAGGCGAGACCACACGAACTGGAATTGGGGCCCTCCAGATTCACTTCCCGGAAGAGGCCGAGATTTCTCAAGTGGCTTGGATCAGCGACCCCGTTCATGGCGGAGCACGCGTCGAGCCAGGCAGGTATTTTTGTGCCTTTTGGGTCAAATCTGAGGATCTGCGCCCGGGATTTCATCTTTGGGTCTCTCTTGTGGGGTATGCGGAGGATCAATCGCGGGTTGATGAAATCGAACGCAGTGAATACCTAACCTCCAAGGAGCTGCACGAAGGGGAGTGGACGAGGATTCGCTTCCCCTTTGAAGTGCTTCCAGAAAGTGGTGTTGCAAGGGTGGCTCCTGTCCTTGTCTTCAAAACCGAACAAAAAAGCTCAATCACCATGGTCACCCCAAGCACACGTGTCATTGTCGATGACCTCGAAATCGTGAAAGAATAAATTTTTTTCCCTTAAATATGTATTGACATAAAAAAATAATAATATAAACATAACTGAATTACTTCCATGAAAACCCCTAAATCCCTTCTTAACCTTGTTTTTGGCATTGCAACTGTTTTTGCGCTCACGAGCGCGTCGGCCCAAGTCATTTTGATTGACTTTGGACCGGCTGGAAATCCGACAGCCAGCCCTGATGCCAACAACAACTACTGGAACAATCAGTTTAGTGCGGCATCGGGAGGCCTTACCGACCTCAAGACAACCACAAATCTTTCCTCGAACATTAATTTCACGATTTCTTCGGGGTTTATTGCCAACGGCCCCTCAGAAAATCCGCCCTCGCTTGTGGGAACAGCCTCCTTGGGGGCGCTCAATGTGAGCACAGCGCTTTCGGATTTCTTTTTTGTGAACAATTCCACAGCAACGATCACGTTCTCTGGTCTTGACCTCACCAAAACTTACACTTTTCAGTTGCTGGGATCACGGGATGCCAGTGGGACACCTGCAGATCGAAACACAACCTACACAATCACCGGGGCAAATTCTGACTTCGAGACCCTGAAAACGACAGGAATAAATCTTGGGGGAACGGGAATCAACTACAACAACTCAAATTTGGCTGTTATATCCTCCATTGTGCCAAACGCCACCACTTCCAGCATCACCTTGGATGTGTCATCTGCTGGTCTTGGTTACCTGAATGCTGTCCAGATCAACGTGATCCCGGAACCAACCACTCTGGCCTTGGTCGCCGTGGTGGGGCTTCTGGGTGTTGTGGGTTCTCGCAGACGCAGAGTTGCGTGAAGCTTTCCGTCAGAGCCGCTGGAAATCACCTTGAGATTCAGCTCAGCTTGCGGGCTGGTTAGGGGAGTGCCTTTGGAGTTCGATGGCGGTCGAGTAGGCCGTGAGCAGGCGATTGCGGAAGTGGTCCCATGTGAAGCCTTCGAGAAAACGTTTGCGGGCGGCGATTGCCATTTGGCGGACAAGCTCGGGATTTGCGTGCAGCGTTGACAGGGCTTTGACGATGGCTTCCGCATCATTTGCAGGAACGACGATGCCGTTTTCGCCGTCCTTCACGATGTCCCCGGATTCGCGGGTTGCAATCTGAGGTAGGCCGCAGGCGGCGGCTTCATGAGGCGCTTTGGCACCGCCCTCACATTCCGAGGGAAAGATGTGAATCGTGCTTCGTCGGAGTTCTTCGGCCACGTTGTTGATTTGGCCCAGGGCATGGACGGTGGGGCCTGCCTCACGCAGCAGTGGCTCGATGTCTTTGCCGATCCCCCCGCACAAGACGAGTTCGGCATTTGGGAGGGCCAGCTTTTTCCATGCCTCAAGAATTAAATGCACCCCTTTGCGGCGGATGAGTGATCCCACAAAAATCACGCGGAATGTCGTTGGCGGAGATTCGGGCGGATAAAACTCCTTGGGATCGGCACCACGTCCAATTAAAAAGAGTTTCTCATCAGCAATCCCCGCAATTTGGAAGGTTTCCCTCGCTTTTTCTGACTGAACAAGAATCAAATCCGCTAGATTATATTCCTCCATCACGTGTTGGCGGGTCACGAGGAGCTTGTTCAGCAGGCTTTGCGGGAATGGCGCTTCATCGCGCTTGATCTCGCTCCATGTTTTCGCTTTTTTGACCCGCCCTTTGTTGCGGTGCCATGTGGGGATTTCGATCATTGATGGGATGCCAAGCTGTTTGGCAACACGCAGGGAAAGGAGGCAGTCCCCGGACCATGAGTGAAAGAAGTCAAACCGACCGTTTCGAAGCATGCGGGCGGCTGAGTGGTCGAGGGCATGTTTTTTTGCGCCCTGATAATAATCGCGTTTCAGAAGGGACAGAAGTCTGACCGGATGGAAACGCAGGGTGTGGATGCGGTGTTTTGGGAGCTCGGGCGCTTTCACGGAATAGGCCACGGCCGAGCCAAGAAATCCCCGTTGTTCTGCCAGGCCAACAACCTCGCGTGCGACGCGGTTCAGCCCGGGCCCCCCAATGCCTGCGGCAATTGAGTAGAGCATCGCACAGGGGAGTTGTTGTTGAGTTGTTGACGTTGTCACAAGAGTTGCCACCGGAAACCAATTTAGGCCGCAGGATGTTCTTTGATCAGCGCGGCGTAAGTCCGGGACGGAGTATCGCCAAATGGGTCACGTTCCAGGCGTTTCGCGTTGTGGAGGTAATCGATGAAGAAGAGCCCAAACCGGGGAGTGTAAGAACCCCATTCATAGTTGTCCGTGATGGACCAATGCAGATATCCCAGCATGGGAACACCTTCATCAACAAGTCGGCGAACTTGGGCGATGTGGGCTTTCAGGAATTCGCTTCGGATGACCTTGTCACGTCGGGGCGAAGATAACGTATTATCCATCTTGCAACGCAGGGCCATGCCATTTTCCGCAATAAGAATTCCAAGGCCGGGGTATTCCGCGTGGTAATATTGACAAAAGAAATGCAGGCCCTCTGGGAGCACATGCCAATCCCACCATTTGCGCGAGAGTCCGGCCATGAGATGTCCGGTGACGCTTTTTGCCTTAAACTCGAGGTCATGGAAGGACGGGGGACGAAAGATGTGACCGGTGAAGGGGTCGTAATAGTCAATACCGAGGTAATCGAGAACAGCAGGGCGCGGAGAGTCATCCAACTCCTTAAGAAAAAACCCGAACGTTTCGCCATTGGCGTGCGGGGGAGCAAAGTGGTTGGTGAGGCGGTGAAAAAGCCGCCCGATCCAGACGAAAGGGTCGGCGTGGAAGGGAAGTTTGGCCGAGCGGATTGCAGCCGCCAGGCGTTTCGAGCTTTTGAGCAAATAGGCGGCTATCTCGTGCCGAGGGATGCCCCTTTGACGTGATTGCAGCAGATCCAGAAGCATTTGTTCCGACCAATAGGCATCGCTGCAAAAGGTGTTCATCGTCACCATCGGCTTCGTCCATCCCTTGGCCTCATAGAGGTCATGGATGGCGTTGTAAGATCTGACGTGGGCTGCGAGGAGTCGGTTGTAGGCGCGAACTCCTACGGCCAAGCCAGCCTCGCCACCACCAGGAAAATGCTGGTTCAGATAGGTGTTCAGCACAAGCATGTTCGGCTCGTTGAGAGTCACGAACCAATGGATCGGCTGTTGGTTATAGTGATCTTGCAAACGGGCATTGATACCCTCAACCGCGACTTCAGTAAATTTGGCAAACAGGGCCGGGGTGTCATCGCGCAGCCAAGCATCGGTGCCCAGCCAGGCGGGGTGGGTGAAGTGCTGGAGCGTGACCACCGGCTCCATGCCGTGCTGACGGCAGGACGCAATGATGTCTGCATATTTGTTAATCGCAACTTGATCAAATGCCGGTGGCGCCTGCTCGGCAAATTCCACGGTGGGTTGGACGCGGGCCCATTCAACGCTCAATCGAAAACTGTTTAATCCGAGGTGCTGGCAGAGGGCAAAATCTTCATTAAAGCGATTCCAAAAATCGGTGGCGCCCCCGGTGGTCATCACCGCTCCGGTGCGTTCAGCGCTTGCCCAGTTGTTTTGGGGCTGGCTGGGGCCATTGTAACCGCCTTCGCATTGGTAGCCGGAGCTTGCCACCCCCCAAAGAAACCCGGATTTCATCCCTGTTCCTCGAACTGTTTGCGCAGGGCTTTTTCTCGTTGACGCGAGATAAGCGCTGGTTCGCGGGGAGGGGACGTTGTCACGATCTCTGCGATGTTGGCGGCCGCGTTGGGGCGTCCAAGTTTTCTGGCATTTTCGGACATCTGTGCCAGCCGATTGGGGTGATCGAGCAGACACTCAAGTTTATGATTTAGAACCGTGACCTCGGTGCATTTGACGGCAGCCCCGACTTCGAGAAGAACGTCCGCATTGCGTTCCTCTTGACCTCCGATGGGATCAAGAATCACCATGGGCAGCCCGCGTGAGAGGGCCTCGGCGGTGGTGAGTCCACCGGGTTTGCTCAGAAGCAGGGTGGCAGCGGCCATCAACTCCGGCATGTCATTGGAAAATCCCACCACGCGGAATTGATCCTCACGTCCTTTTGTCAAGGTTTCCATGTCCTTTCGAAGTTCCTGATTTCTGCCACAGAGAACGATAGCCTGAAAGTCGCGTTTGAGCAAAAGGAGACGTTTGACGACCGCCATGGCCGGACTGAGACCAAGAGTGCCCGCTGCCACGAGCAAAGTCGGGCGTCCGGGCTGTAATCCGTGTTTTTTCAACACAGTGTCCCTGTCCACGGGCAGGGCAAACTCAGGCTCGACAGGGATTCCTGTCACATGGATGCGTTCGGGTGGGAGCCCAAGCCCTTCCATGTGAATTTTGTCTTCTTCCTGGGCCACGAAGTACCAGTGAAAGGCGCGGGTGATCCAAAAGGCATGGAAATGAAAATCGGTGATCACGATGCCGAGTTGAGTATTCAGCCTTCCGGCTCCAATCAGGTAAGAAACAACCCCGGCAGGCATGAAGTGCGTACAAATGACAGCATCCGGCCTGAAATCTTTGAGGAGATTCATCAAGGGTAGCGCTTGCGGGATATCGAAAATCAGGCGTCCTTTGTCGGACACCCACGGATCATCGCTTGTCTCATACCACCACCCCAAAAACTCTGGAAGCATTCCTGAGAGACGCTTGTAAAGGGTGGAATACAGCTGCTTGTGGAGAACGTTTGTGTGGTCGAGGGAATCATCAGATAGGACCTCTTCGACGTCCTCGCGGGCACGAAAGGCCCGGGCGAGGGCATCGGCCGCTTTGACATGGCCCGATCCCACCGATGCAGAAAGAATGAGAATGCGCTTTTTTGAGGACAAGGAATTTTAGGAGCTGGTGGGTTGGATGATGGAAAGGCCAGTGGTGATCGTCCAGGCATCCTCCATGGACATCCGCTTTTTTTCGTGGCCCATGCCCCATGAGTCAGAATAGAGGATCTCGTTGGTTTTTGGGTTGTAACCAATGATGAGCCGCATGTGCCCACCTCCGATTTGGGGGATGCCTGATTCGGCCACCATGCCCAAGCGCATGGACCAAAGCAAAGGAAGTCCTTCGTCAACCCCTCTCTGGATCTCTCGCTGGAATTTCCCAAAATCTGCGGTTTTTTTAAGCCGAACGGTTTTGAGAATCTCCGGGTCCATTTGGTCATAGCACTTGCCGATATCCACAACCATGCCCCCGGTTCTGACAGGTTCCTCCTTCGCGCGTTTGGCGAGACGGTTATAGTCATCAATCATTTTCATGAAATCCGAGAAGTCAAAAGGGTAGAGTTCCTTGACTCGCACGCCGAGGCGCATCGTGAGTTTTTTGAGGGAATCCACCATCGCGGAAGGGCTGGTGCCGCCCTCGGTTGCTGTGTTTGCGAGTTGGGCCAGTTCGTGTTGATCGACAGGGGCTCCGAAATATCGCATGACGCGTTCCACCGAGGCCACCACACAATAGCCCTTGTCGCCCTGATCCACCATGGGCACCCCTGGGAGGAAGACGTCACCATCTGGAGATTTTTCGATCTGGTCTTTGCCGGAAAACGATTTGACGATGTCCTTCACCGATGGCGGAGGCGTTGCGCCGACTTGCGCAACCGCCACTTGGGGGGAAGTTACTACCAGCCGGATGAACTCCGCGCGAAACGAAATGCCTTTCGCCCGTGATTCCTTGGTTGCGCTCCACTCAAGGGTTCCTTGCGCGTTCTCATTTTTCCAATACACACCATCTGCTCGCACCGCACCTGAGGAATCCCGACCTCGCTCAGAAGGTTCAGAACCATACAGACCGGACAGGCTTGCAGTCACTTTTTCCAACAAGCCCTCAAAAGCCGTGCGGCTCAAGTCTCCGGCATCCCCTCGATTGTAAAAAATCACGGTGACCGAATCTGGTTTGTCATTTACAAAACGAATGATGGCTTCGTAGCCCCGTTGGTCAGCGACAGAAATCCCCGAATGGGCTGCCCTCAAGGAATCCTTTGCAGCGGATGTCCACTGAAATCCCATTGAAGCCAGCTCCTGCTGCAGGGTTTGAGACGGAGAGTCCCAGAACCCAGGACGGTTAAGCAACGAATCCAAGGGAGCCTTGGGATCGTCTGACTTGGCTGTGTCCTGCGAAAGAAGAAGCCCGGTAACACAACAAATCGGGATGAGGAAGTTTTTAAGAAGTTTCATGAGTGCCTTGCCATCTCGTCATACCTTGCCATGCTGAATAGTTTTTATGCAAACATTGATCATCGGCCACAAAAATCCCGACATGGACGCCATCTGCTCGGCCATCTGCTACGCCGAGTTCAAATCCCTCTCCGGTCAGGCCCCTTCACGTGCTGGTCGTTGCGGAAATACCAATGAACGCATTGATTACGCACTGAGGCGATTTGGTTTTGAGCCTCCGGATTTTATCAGTGATGTCCGTCCCCAAGTGGGAGATGTGATGGAGACGGATGTGGTGTATGCCCGGCACGACGAACCCGTGTTTGAGGCTTATGGAAGGTTGGGGGACCAGCGTTTGCGAGGATTGCCGGTGATCGATTCCCGGGGCGGCTGTCTCGGGTTGATTTCGGCGTATAAGATCAGTCGTCATGTTTTTCCTGCCCTTGGAAATGTGGAGCAATCCCGTGAGGTGCATGCTTCTCTCGAGGCAATTCGCAGGACTCTCGGTGCCACTTTGTTGGCAGGGCAGGCGGATCAAGAAATTCGCAATCATGTGTTGGTGGTGGTCGCCATGCAGACCGATTCCTTTCAGAAGCGCCTGGGTTCCCTTGACCTTGACCGGACCGTGTTGATTGTTGGCGACCGTCGAAATATCCAAAGGATGGCGATAGAGGCGGGTGTGCGGTCGTTGGTGATCAGTGGTGGGCTTGGTATTGAGGATGATCTTTTGGAACTAGCAAAGAGCAGTGGCACCGTGGTCATGGGATCGTCACGCGACACGGCGACCACGGTTCTTCTGGCACGCAGCGCGGTCAGCGCCGGCGATCTGCTGAGCGAAGAGTTTTTGTCGCTTCCACCGGATCTCCCGCTGGCGGAAGCCCGCTCCCAGGTTGCGATGTCCCCTCAATACGCTTTCCCAGTTTTGGACGATGATGGACTCCTTGTGGGTATCCTCTCCAAAAGCGATTTTTTGAAGCCTGTTCCCCGTCAGTTGATCCTTGTGGATCACAACGAACTTTCTCAAGCCGTGAGCGGGGCCGCTGATGTCCCGATTGTCGAAATATTGGATCACCACCGCATTGGGGCTGCCCCCACCCAGCAACCGATTCTTTTTCTCAATCGTCCGGTGGGTTCCACCTGTTCCATCGTGGCGGATTGTTTCGAGCGCGACGGAATTGCCATCCCGCCCAATGTGGCAGGGCTTCTTATGTGTGGTTTACTTTCTGACACGTTGAACCTGACTTCGCCGACCACCACGGATTTTGATCGAGGGCTGATGGTGCGACTTTCCCGCATTGCCGGCGTGGATCCAACCGCCTTGGCATCGGAAATTTTTTCTGTGGGTTCTCCGCTGCTGACCATGACGCCCACGCAGGCGGTGACGGCGGATTGCAAGGAATACGAGGAGTCTGGTCATCGCTTCTGTGTGTCCCAGCTCGAGGAGTTAAGTTTTTCCCACTTTGAAGAGAAGCAGGATGCCCTCCTTGCGGCTTTGGAAACCTATCGGGCATCCAAGGGCTACGGGTTTGCGGCGATGCTCGTCACGGATATTAACACTCAAAACTCTTTACTTCTCGTTCAAGGATCGGCCGATTTTCTGCGACTCATCGATTTTCCTGATGCCGGCGAGCACATCTGGAGGCTGGATGGAATTGTTTCACGGAAAAAGCAACTCCTCCCATATCTCACCGGGCTGGTTGCTAGGCTGACTTAGTTCGCTCGAGCACTAAAAAAGGAAACAACCTCCTCAAGGACATCCGAGACGAGGATCTTCTGCAAGCTTTCCTCCTCTCCTTTGAGGACACGAATATGTTTTCCAAGAGGAGCCCAGTGAGCAGGGTCCGTGGGTCCGAAGAGAAGGAGGCTTGATGCGCCGGCAGCTGCAGCCAGATGGGAGATGCCACTGTCGTGACCCAAAAACATCGAACAGCGCGTCAATGCTGTCGCAAGCAGATTCAGGGGAAGGTTTTCAAAATATTTGAGAGAACTGCCAAGGGTTAACTGAAGATGGGCAATGGCATCTGAGTCGGCTTCCCCGCCGATGATGGCAATGGCGGTTTCTTTTTGGGACTCTTGTATTTCCAGGATGACTTCCTCCCACCGCTCGATGGGCCAGTTCTTTTTTGAACTGCCGCTTCCCGGGTGGATCGCCACCCAACGCTGCGGAAATTCCTTCAAAAGCTCATCCGTTGCGGCTTGGTCTTGGGTTGAAGGATGAAATTTCGCCTCGGGATCCTCTAAGAAAAGTGCCATGCGGCTCAACGGTTCGGCAAGATGATGGACGGCATGTGTTCCCGGTTTAAGATGAGGGGAAATAGGGAGGAAATTTTTGACCCCAACCTTCTCCAAGGACAGGCGAAACAAATGGTCAGGGTCGTAGAGATAACTCACGATCTGATCAAACCCCAAAAAGTAGGATTTCATATCCTTTGCCATGTCGGCCTTGGGATTAAAACAACTGGCCAGCGGGCCATACTCGATGCATCGGCCAGTATTGGCATAGTAGCGACCTTCGACGAGGGGGAGGACGCGCCGGTAGGCCATGATCTCCAGATGACAGTCGGGAAATCCTTCCCGAAGGAGTCGGATTGCCGGGAGAGTCAGAATAAAATCCCCGATCGCGCCTCCACGAATGACCAAGATGCGCCCCATTGGCGATCAATATTCAGAAATCAACAATCGACATGTGGTCTATAAGGCGAGCCACACTAACGACTGAATTGATTCATCTGAGATCCAAGCGCTCCCGGGCCCTCCCAGCTGGCTGGCCGATTCCATGGCAGGGTGCCACCTGCATCTTGTTCAGTCCGATAGGCCTCATCCTTGGCGCACCCCGTGAGAACCATCACGGCGATCGCCGCAAGTAATGACGCGAGGCGAGGCATTCTGCTTGCAGCCGACCTTATTGGTCTCCGACAGCTTGGAAGATCACATTGTCGCCGGGGACAATGGAAACCCCCTGAGGAATGCTGCTGACAACGATGTCCGCGATGGAGGTTGCGGGTTCGACCGAGGTCACACGCACTTTCCCAATGAGATTGTTGCCGCGTTTGACGAGGAGTTCGGCATTGCCGACCACACCATTCTTGTCGCCAAGGTTCAGAACAACGAAGTTCCATGCTTGATTGACGGCTAGGACACGACCTTGGAGGCCATCGCGCATTTTGAGGGCCTGACGGTCGGCATCTTTCTGGCGGGCCTCGGCGAGTTGGGTTTTGGCGGTATCCAGATTCCCTTGAAGTTGAGTGATAAGCGTTTCTTTTTCCAGCAATTGAGCTTGAACGTCGGCTGAAGGTTCAGCTGTTTCTGTGGGAGCATTGGAACGGAGTTGAGTGAGTTCCGCTTCCTTTGCGGCGACGTCGGCTGTGAGTTTGGCAATGTCCCCCTCTTTGGTTGAAACGGTGGTTTCCAACTCAGCGAGCTTCGATGTGGCTTGGTCAGCTGCCGTTTTGGCGCTTTGGGCTTGGGCAAGGGCTTGTTCTTTTTCAGCCGTGCTGGTGGCAAGCTCTTCATTGGCCTTTTTAAGGTCTGTTGACGCTTGCTCAAGAGCTTGGTTGGCGGTTTGTACACCTTGGGCAACCGTGTCCAACTCGGCAA
>JBGTLQ010000123.1:0-7253 GCA_041744075.1 Terrimicrobiaceae bacterium | reverse complement strand
TGGCGGAGGGGGTGGGATTCGAACCCACGGAGCCTTGCGGCTCTCCGGTTTTCAAGACCGGCGCAATCGACCACTCTACCACCCCTCCAAATTTAAATGACGCAGGAGCCATCGCCTGCCATAGCCAGACTTCAAGTAACGTTCCCTCTTTTCAGCAGTTTGTCGATCTTGGAATTCCTCCAAATGGATGCGGGTCCATGGGCGTGCAGACTTTGTGGAGCGGACTCGACCGGAGTTGTGAGAAGCAAGCCGTTGGTCGGGTTCCGCGGAGCTTCCGATGTAGAAAGAGGCAGTGGTTTTGCTCTGAAAAACGTAAACGAAATATCTCATCAAGAATCGGTTTTTCGCGTGCAGATCGGCCCCGGGCCGATCAAACGCGACGCAATCGACCACTCTACCACCCCTCCAAATTTAAATGACGCAGGAGCCATCTCCTGCCATAGCCAGACTTCAAGTAACGTTCCCTCTTTTCAGCAGTTTGTCGATCTTGGAATTCCTCCAAATGGATGCGGTTCCATGGGCGTGCAGACTTTGTGGAGCGCACGCGGCCAGCGTTGTGGGAGGCCAGTCGCTGGTCAGGTGCGGCGGAGCTGCCTATATAAAAACCACCAGTGGTATTGCTTCGAAGAACATAAACAAAATATTGCATTAAAAACCGGTTTTTCGCGTGCAGATCGGCCCCGGGCCGACCAAACGCGACGCAATCGACCACTCTACCACCCCTCCAATGAAGAAAAAAGTGCCAGAGGACTACGGCAAAGAGGAGCGAAGTACCGTTGCTGCATTCCTGCCCTGGCGGGGTTCCTCCGTCCGCAGTCCATAGCCTCTGACACAATCACCCTTGCTCAGTGGCTTTTGGAATGCAATCGGAAAAGGCGCAGATGTTGAGCAGAGAGGCGTGAGTCGCACCCACGCATCACGCGCAAGGATTTTCCCGCCACTCGTGTTTCGGGTATTTGCGCTGGAGCTCCAATTTGAGTTTTGGGTAGGATTCTTTCCAAAAGTTGCGGAGGTCGCTGGTGACTTGGACGGGGCGGTGGTTGGGGGCCAGGATTTGGATGGTGAGGGGGCATCGGCCTGATGCGATGCTGAGGCCGCCATTGAGTCCGTAAAGGTCTTGGATTCTGGCAGCAAGTGTGGGGGGGAGCCCGGAGGTGTAGGTGATTTTTGCTTTTCGGCCACCGGGCAGTTCCAAGCGTTCCGGGGCAAACTTTTCGAGGTTTGCGAGCTGAGATCCAGAGAGCCAAGCGCGAAGGGCAGGGAGCACGGGTTTGTCTTTCACGTCACGGTAGCACACAGCCCCTTCGCACAACTCCGCGATGATGAGTTCTCGCTCGTCGGGGCCTATGGGGCGGATTTGCAATTCTGGCATTGCAGCTGAGAGAAAGTTAACCCGCTCGATCCACTGAGCGGCGGCATCATCCCACCCATTGAGCCGAAGCTCCCCCGCTTGGATTGAGCGGGCCAGGCAGGCTGATGCCAGAGGGGAAGGCTCGGCGTCCCTGTCACGGGTCTCCAGCACCAGATCGCGGAATTTTTTTTCTTTCCGTAGGACCACCCGATTTTGAGTGGCATCAAAGATGGCGGTGTTGGTTTCCGAAAAGTCATTGGGGAACATTTCCCGAAGCCAGGGTTCTTGGATTTCGGTAGCCATGGAGAGGATCACTTGGGCATCGCCATCGCGTCCTTCGATCTCATTGATCTCGGAGGCGACCAGAAGATTGCTTTGTTGGGCGATGCTGTGACGCGCCAAAACCCCCCGTCGGCCATGGACGATGTCGCATTGCAGAGTTCCTCCGCTCCGTCGCCGGGCAACCTGATCGGCAAACCCAGCCAACACACATCGCGCAATGGATTCATCGTTCACCGAGCCTTCTTCGGTTTCCAATCCTTCGGCTCTGGCGATGTCGAGGAACTGATGGAACAGCTTCTTGACCTGCCTTGCGCTCTCGGCATGGATGGCCAATGGCCGACAGCCTTCCATTCGAAACTCTTTTTTCTCAGCCCATTGATAAGCTCTCATGTGGACAAAAAAGTCGGACGTTCCCGCACCAAAGATCTCAAGTCGTTCTTCCTCGGTCTTGCGGTCGGTGCGAAGCAGGATGCTTCGCGATTGGGTGAGGGCCGCGATGAGGGCCGCTTCGCGAACACACCCCATTTCCCCGGCTGCAAGAAACATTCTGGCGTAGCGCGGGTGCACGGGAAATGACAGCATCCGCCGACCCACTGCGCTGAGTTTTCCATCGGGGTCCAGGGCACCAAGATCAGCGAGCAACAACTCCGCGCGGGCGAGGGCTTTTTCCTCAGGGGCCTCGATCCAACGAAAAGATGTGGGGTCATTGATACCCGTCGCCTTAAGGGTCAGCACGGTCTCAGCAAGATCCAGGCGTTTGACTTCGGGGAGTTCTTGGTCATGACGAAGTTCGTGAGAGCGGGCACTCCAGAGTCGAATGCAAACGCCGGGGGCTGTTCGTCCGGCCCGCCCTGCTCGCTGTGCGGCGGAGGCTTTGCTGATTTTTTCGATGAGGAGGGTATTGATTCCGCGGTGAGGATCATACCGCGCGACTCGGGCCAACCCGGCATCAATCACCGTGCGGACGCCATCGATGGTTAACGACGTCTCGGCCACATTGGTGGAAACAATGATTTTGCGGTCCGAGGACTTGGCGACGGCGCGGTCCTGATCCGCAGCGGGCATTTCTCCGTGCAGGGGATACACCGGGCACATCCGCCCAACCCGTGCTTGGATTTCGCGAATGCTTCGGGAGATCTCGTAGGCCCCCGGCATAAAAACCAGAATATCACCCTCCGTGCGGTCAAAATGCGAGGACACCGCCTCGGCGGCCAGTTCCCAGCAGGGATCATCTTTCGGTTCGTAAGGCAAATATTCGATGTCCACCGGGAAAGTTCTTCCCTCTGACACGAGTCGAACACAAGGCGCCAAATACCTTTCCAGGGAGTCTCCATCCAGTGTCGCGGACATCACTCCCAAACGCAGATCGGGGCGGAGTGATTCCTGTAATTCCAAGGCCCGTGCCAGCGTGATATCTCCATACAAATGACGCTCATGGAATTCATCAAACAAAATGGCAGAGATGCCCGGCAGGGACGGTTCCGCCAGCATGCGCCGGAGAAGGATGCCTTCAGTGACAAAAAGAATACGGGTGTGTTTGGAAGAAACATTGTCGAGCCGGATTTGGTAGCCCACCTCGTCCCCTAACCGGCCCCCTCGCTCTTCGGCGACCCGCTTGGCAAGCATTCGTGCTGCCAGGCGCCTTGGCTGGAGAATGACACATAACCCTTCTCCCAGGACGCCCCCATCCAAGAGGATCTGAGGAACTTGCGTGGATTTGCCTGAGCCTGTCGGGGCACTCAACACCAGTCGTCCCCCTGGCCCCATGGCCTCCGCGATATCAAGGTCCAGGTCATAGATGGGCAGGGAGTCACTCATGGTTGCAAGCTCGGAATTTGGCCCTCTCGATCAAAGAGTTCCAGCGAAACCTGCTGGTCAAATGGCCATACTTGGATATTAATATGGGGTATGACCAGAACCGCCCATGTGTTCTTTTTGATTTCTGCCGCCGCAGCGTTTGCGGGAATTTCGGCGCATGGCTCGATGACCAAGGAGGAACTTGCTTCGGTGGAGAAACTGGATGCTGTCACAATTCCCATGCCAGGCGAATTTTTCACGGCGATGGGCAAAGTGGGACAGCCCGCCTGGGGACAGCATTTGCGCAGTGGTTCGCCGGGCCTCACCGACAGTCGGTCAATGATTGCTCTAGGACTTGGCACTCTTGTGGCTGATGGCTACGTGGCCGTTGAGGCGCAGGACGGTCAGGCCATCAAAAATATCGGCAAAGAAATTCTCGCCCTTGCCAAAAAACTGAACGTCAGCCAAAGCGTCCTTGGCCGTTCAAACAGCATTGCAGATTTTGCGGACAACAACGATTGGAATGCTTTGCGTGAGGAGTTGGAAGCCACCCAGAACGAAGTGAAACTCGACATGGTCGATCAGAAGGACGACCGATTGGTGACCCTTGTGAGTTTGGGGGCCTGGATTCGAGGGGTGGACCTTGTGAGTGGGATGGTATCCGCCGAATATTCCCCGGAAGGGGCCAAGCTTCTGCGTCAGCCGGCCATCATCGAATATTTGTTGTCCCAGATTGATGGCTTGCCTGAGGCGGCCCGCAATCAAGTTCCCCTGCTGGAAATTCGCACCGCGCTAGCGGCCTCCCTTCCTCTGGTGGAGCCTGAGGTGCCCTCAGCTGAGCAGGTGGCCCAATTGCACACATCCATGAAAGGGCTTTTCGACCTCATCAACGGCTCCGCACCCACACCGTGAAAGCTTTTTTCCTCATCCTTCTTCTGCCCCTGTGTGCCGCCATGGCACAAGACGCTCCGGTTGCCGAGGAGGTTCCTTCTGATATCAGTGCACGAAGTTTGGCGCTGGAGTTGGCGGGAGCCTTTACGAATGATGGTTATCGGCTTCGTGATGGGTTTTGGCCCGGGGAGATTGAATCAGGTCGTCCCCGCTACCTCGAGGTGAACTTGTTTGCGGGAAACGAATATTGGTTCTGTGCCGCAGCAACACCTCCCGCGCGCAAGCTCTCCGTGAGTGTTTTTGATGCCGCAGGAAAACCCGTGGAGTTTCAGAGCTATGGCGACGGAGGCTCTGCGGCGGCAGGCTTTGAGCCTGAGTTCAGCGGCAAATACTTTTTGAAACTCGACCTTCTCGAAGGCGAAAAATCCCCCTTCTGTCTCATCTACGCCTACAAATAATGCCCGCAATCGCCACCACCGAAAAAATCTCAGGTCCTCAAGTCCGCCAATTTTCTGTTTTCTTGCAAAATAAAGTTGGAGCACTGCTGGAGGTCGTCAAACTTCTGGACAGCCACAATGTCGTCGTGCTTGCTCTCAGTATTCAGGACTCCTCGGAATCGGCCATTGCCAGAATGGTTGTCAGCGACCCGGACCTTGTCAGCGATTTGTTTCAACAAGAAGATATTCCCTACAGTGTCTGCGAAGTGTTGGTCATCGAATTGGCGGAGGGGCCTGCCGACCTGAGCAAGGTCCTTGCGGCGTTGCTAATGGCCGAAGTGAATATTATTTATAGTTATCCCTTGCTCATCCGCCCCAGAGGCCGATCAGTATTGGTGATGCATGTTGATGATATTGACTGCTCCTCCAATGTGCTCACTGGCGAAGGCTTTGTGATCCTCACGCAATCCGATCTCTCCCGCTAAAACCCAACCCCTCATCAACAAACCATGAAAACCCACGTTCTGATTGCACTCTTTGCGTTCGGCATTGCCCGCGCAGACCTCACTCTCACTCAACAGATGGAAACCAGCCAAGGCGGCGAACCGGCCCTTGTGCATACAAAAATCAAGGACGGCAAAATCCGAACCGATGTGGGTCGTGATATGACAGCAATCATTGACTCACGCACGGGGGACACCACAAGCCTCTTGCATGCACAAAAAGCAGTGGTCAAGCTCTCCGGGGCAGATATCAAGGCCGCTCAAGCCAGTCTCAGCAAGGAGGCCGAGGCGACCCCCGACGCGCCGACTCCAACAGGACGCAAGGAGACGATCAGCGGCTTTGAATGCGAAGAATACGTGAGCACATTTAATGGCCAAAAAATCGAAGTCTGGCTCGCCAAGGATGTGCCCGATTTGGAGGAAATCTATGACCAACTCTCCGCCCTCAAGGCAAGCGGGGGCCCGGAAAGTCAATGGTTCTCAGATCCCGCACTCAAAGGAATCCCAGTTCGCACTGTGGCCGAGGTGCCGGGGGCCGGAAAGGCCACAATCACCCTGGTCTCAATCAATCGTGACCCGATCCCAGCTTCCGAATTTGAGATTCCCAGTGGCTATCAGGAATTAAAAATGCCAGCGATTCCCGGACGCTGATGCGGCAGGATTTTCGTTTGTTAACAACCGATCTCGATGTTCCACGGCCTCCAGTTTGAATCGACGGATCCGCTCAGCAAAGAGCGTGGCCAGCAGGCTCGCCGGGGTGGGTTCGCGATGTCGAATGTTGGCCCTTACTTTCGGCAAATTCTGGCGCTTGGGCTTTTTTATATCATCTCAATCTCCAGCAACCTCTTGGCGGGGGTCCTCACCTTTTTGAGGCTGGCCCCAAGGGACCCCGTGTATTGGCAAAACCGAATCCTGCGACTTTTCCTTTTTTGGCGAAAACTGGCCAGTTCCTTGGGGGTTGTGGCCTTCGATTTTCCAGATGAAGATAAACTGCGGCCGCTTCGTGGAACGATTGTGGCTGCCAATCATCCCAGCTTGGTCGATGCGTTTGTGTTGCTCTCCGTTCTTCCTCGCGCCGTCTGCATCATGCGATCTGACCTGCTTGCCAGCCCGGCCTTTTCCAATTTTTCTCGTTTGGCTGGTTATATTGCCAATGACCGGGGGAAGGCACTTGTTCATGCGGGGATCGACCGCCTCTCGCGTGGGGAAAACCTGGTGATCTTCCCCGAGGGGACACGGTCGCGTCATGGTGTCCTCAATCCCTTCAAGCGAGGGTTTGCCCTCATGGCCACTCGCACAGGCACACCGGTGCAGACCATTATTGTTCGCCATGAAGGCGAGTATTTGACCAAGCATTCGCATTTGTTCCGGCCTTCGAAATTGCCGGTTCGACTTTCGATGAAGCTGGGAGAGGTTTTCACTCCGGAGGAGGGGGAATCCGCCAATGATTTTGCTCGTCGTTTGGAGGCCTACTTCCGTGAGGCAGTCACAAAACCTGGAAATTCGGCATCCAATGGTCAGGAACCGAAACCTTGAGGGAGCAGTTGCCGACCCAACTGGTTTTGTTACCGAGTTTTAACAGCGGCCCCTTGCTTACCAAGACAGCCGTTGAGGTGCTCGATCAGTGGCCTCATGTGTGGGTCGTTCTGGATGGGAGCACCGATGGGAGCGTGGAAGAGGTTCACGATCTTGCCTCGCAAAATACCCGCCTGCGTGTGGTTCGCCTTGAGTCCAATGGCGGCAAAGGAGCAGCTGTTCTCCATGCCATGCGCTTGGCTCAGCAGGAAGGGTTCCGTCAGGCGCTTGTCATGGATGCCGATGGCCAGCACCCGGCCTCACAGGTGCCGGACTTTATGGAGCTCTCCAAGAAATATCCCCATGCGATGATTCTGGGTGTGCCCGTCTTTGGTGAGGATGCGCCCCGCGAGAGGGTTTATGGTCGTAGATTTGGCAACTTTTTTGCCGAGATGGAGACTCTGTGGGGGGTGGGGT
>JBGTLQ010000122.1:0-39464 GCA_041744075.1 Terrimicrobiaceae bacterium | reverse complement strand
GTTTCCACACGTTCGGGACGACCGTGCCCCCTGGGGTTTGAGGAGGGTTTTGATGCCGGCCCCGCAGGCGCGGGGCCAGCGGTCCCGGGAGCTGTTCAGTTCCGGTGATCGGTTCCGGGAGCGTGGCCGCTGAGTTTTTTATAGACGCGGTTGAACTGGGAGATGGAGCGGAAGCCGCTGGAGAAGGCGATTTCGCTGATGGGGAGTCCGGTGAAGGCGAGGAGATGTTTGGCGCGTTCTACTCGCAGGGTGGCAAGAAATTCGGTGAGGGTTTTGCTGGTGTGGGCGTGAAATTTTGTGCTGAAGTAGGACGGGTGCATGCCGGCTTGGCGTGCCAGGGTTCCGAGGGTCCAGCGCTGAGTCGGGTCTTGTCGGATTTTTCTGATCGTGTGGTCGATGGCTGGATAGGCGGGCCTTTCGGGTTGATGGACATGGACGCTGGCGAGTTGGTCGGCAAACACGGTCAACAAACCCACGGCCCCCTCGTATTCCGTGCTGCCGACTTGCCGGGTCATTCGGCAGGCACCAACACACGGGCGGTTTTTTCGTCGCCCAGATGAGGCAACGCCACGGCCCGGCAGAAGGCAGCCCCGCCCTGGCTCTCCACACGCCTGGGGAGGACGGTCCACATAGGCGTGGCCGGTGTGGAGAAATCCCAGCACGCGTCCTCCGCACTGCACCGGCACCGCCGAGGAGGTCAGCCCGGCAAAACAGACCCCTGTGCGCGTCTTGGCTCCCTCAGAGTCTTGAAGAGCCAAATGGGTGGCCACGCATTGCTGACAGGATTTTCGGCGCTGGGCCATGACCTGACAAAAGGCCGGCATCAGAGGTTCCTGCGTCACAGCGAATGTGCCGGGCTCGTAAAAATGAACAGGCATGCCCACCGCACTGTTATAGGCCTTCGAGAAATCGCGGATAAGAGGGGTGTTGGCCAGGATGCTTGCGGCCGTGGTTTGCATTAGTAAATCTAATATCATGCAATTATTGTACTGATCAAGAAGATTTCTAAAAATCTGCGCAGGATATTTGAAGCCGTGCGTGGCGGGACAGCGGAGAACTGCGGATCCTCCGAGAAGCATGACTAATAGCAGGCAACCCCAGAGTTCCGAAAGAACTTGCTGGCTTTTGCAACTGGTTGTCGCTTAGGGTCCCAGAATGGCATACCTGAGTGCAAGAGATCGAAGGGCGGCCAAATCGGCAAAGCGAGTGCTACGTCCATTGCTTGGGGTCCTTGTCGCGTTGGTGGCGACAGGTGTTATTATTTTTTTGGCGATAACCAAAACAGCACCGACCTCATCTCCTGCTGTGTATGCCCAGCCAGTTGCTCCGAACCCGGAGGATCTCCGCAGTGAAGAAATTGATGCGCTGCAAGAAGAGCTCTCCGAAGCCGCCCGCAACAAAGATCGTGCCAAACTTGAGGAGGTGGCCCTTGCGATCCTGGCTCTTGACCCTGAACATGGACGTGCTTGGGGGACCTTGGGTCGCCTCCAATCGCAGGAGGGAGACCCAGCTGCTGCGTTGGTATCCTTGAACAAGGCCTTGGAGTTTTCGAAGGATAAAACTGCGCTCCTCGCTGCCCGTGCTGGTGTGCATCGCAAATTGGAAGATTTTCCTTCGGCACTCGCAGATCTGGAAGAGGCCACGAGCCTTGACCCCAGCAATGCTGGCGTGGCAAATCGACTCTTAATCTTCAAAATCCAAGCCGGCCAAGAGGACGAGGTTCGGTCTTATATTTCGACGTATGAACAAGCCGCGATAACCAGCCAAAAGCCCCTCTGGCTTCTCGGGGCCGCAGCCCTCTCGATGCAGGACGGGGATCCGCAGAAAGCTGCCCGCTACCTTGATTCCCTCAAGTTTCTCCTCACGCCCCAGCAATTCGCGGAACTCCTCGCCGACCCGTTTTTCGAGCCCTATCAGGAAGAGACAGCCCTGCGTCGGCACTTTTTGCTAAGTCAGGAAGCCGTGCGATAAATCTGCCCAGCCGCAAAGGCTTGGAATCGAGGACTCAAAGATTTAGGGTGCCTATCATGGAAAGGGGCCAATGAATTCAGATTTGTTTTATGCATTGGGTGTGATCGTCATCGTTGCTGCGGCTTTTGCTATTTTGGCCCGATTCATCCGTCTGCCTTCCATCGTCGCGTTTCTGTTTGCAGGGATGCTCATTGGGCCGCTCACGGGATGGGTGGAATCTTCTCCGGCGATTGAATTGATCTCCGAGTTGGGCATTGTTTTGTTGCTGTTTATTGTTGGGTTGGAGTTGAGCTTTGATAAAATCCGGGATGTTGGGCGTGTGGCGGTGGTGGCCGGGATTGGCCAGGTGATTTTTACCGCAGCGGGGGGATATTTGCTGTGCTGGGTGCTGGGGTTCACCGTGATGGATGCGCTCTTTTTGGCGGTGGCGTTGACGTTCAGCAGCACCGTGGTGGTGGTCAAGGTGCTCTCTGACAAAGATGAGTTGGACAGCCTCTATGGCCGGATTGCGGTGGGTATTTTTCTGGTTCAGGACCTGGTGGTGATTGTGGTGCTCACCGTGTTGAGCGGCTTGCGTGGGGGAGGTGGCGAGTATGATGGGGCTGCGGTCGCCATGGGGCTTGCCAAGGCGTTTGGCGGGATGTTGTTGCTGCTGGGTGGGGTGCTTATTGCCTCCAAATTCCTGCTCCCCCGGGCCTTTGAGTGGGCGTCACGATCCCCGGCGATGGTTTTTATCTGGAGTCTTTTTTGGTGTTTTGCAGTGGTGGCCGTCGCCGAGCATTTGGAGCTGTCCATTGAACTGGGAGCATTTTTTGCGGGCCTGAGTCTCGCTCAGTTGCCCTATAACAAAGACCTCCAACACCGGATCAAACCGCTCATGAACTTTTTTGTGGCGGTCTTTTTTGTCGCGCTTGGTCTGAAGATGGTGCCTGGTGATTTTGTGTCCCAGTGGGTTCCCGTGGTGACCCTTTCTCTGTTTGTGCTGATTGGAAACCCAGTGATCTTTATGGCGATCATTGCCCGCTTTGGATATGGCGAAAGAACCTCATTCCTCACCAGTGTGACCGTGGCACAGATTAGCGAGTTTTCGTTTATCTTTGTTGCGTTGGGAGCTTCTGCGGGGTTGGTGGGGCCTTCAGTGATCACCATCACCGGGTTGGTCGGTATTATCACCATTGCAGGATCCGCTTACCTGATCCTTTACAACAAGCCGCTTTACGAAATTGTTCAGCGCACCCGAATTCTGAGATTTTTTGGGGCCAGCCCGAGAGAAGAAGACGAAGATACCGCCGGACTGGAGGATCACATCATTGTGGTTGGAATGAACACCCTCGGTCGCAAGCTGGCCATGACCCTGCACGAACAGGGTGAGCAGGTGATCGCCGTGGACACTGACCCGCGCAAGCTTCGGCGGCTGGCATGCAAGACCCACCTCGGGAATGTCGAGTTTCGCGATGTGCTCGAGGAACTGGGGTTGCCCCGGGCAAAACTCCTTGTGAGCGCCTTGCAAATTGAGGAAGCCAATGACTTGCTGGCTTATCGCTGCCGGGCGGCTGGCACACCCGCTGCGATCCACGCCATTGATCTCTCCGTCGTGGACAACCTTCTGGAACTGGGTGTCGCCTACCTGATGCTTCCCAAAGTGGATGGGGTGAAGCTTCAGAACAAATTATTGATCGAGAAAGGAATCGTCTCCGAATGACACAGCTGGCCATCATTTTGATCATTGCCTCAGCCGGGTTTGCGATTTCGACATGGCTGAGAGTGCCAGTGATTCCGCTTCTGATGGCAGGTGGGTTTGCGGCGTCCTATTTTGGGTTTGCCTTGGAGGGGGAAGCCGCCGGGAGCACGCTGGAATTTGGATTGGCCTTCTTGGTTTTTGCAGCGGGGCTGGAATTAAGCCCCCGCCGTTTCCGTCATGAAACCCGGCAAGTCGTTTGGGTGGCAGTCCTCCAGTTTGTGATATGCGGGTTGGCAGCATTTCTTGTTTGCCGGGCCCTCGGCTTTGGCATGATTGCAGCCACCTACATCGGGGTTGCCGTCTCCGCGAGTTCAACCTTGGTGGTGACCCAACATCTTCGTCGGCAGGGGCAAATGTTTCAGCCGTTTGGACGCCTCGTGACCGGGGTGCTCCTGCTGCAGGATTTGGCCATTGTGGTTGTTTTTGTGGTGCTTGCCGCTGTTCCCGGTGGTTGGAGTGAGGTGGGCGTTCGGTTGATGTGGTTTGCCCTTGCAGCTGGTGTGGTGGTTCTTGCGCACTTCAAAATTGTCCCGTGGCTGCTCAGCAAAATGCAGGCCGATGATGAGTTGTTGCTCTTGGCAGGACTCGCAACGCTATTTTTGTGTCTGGGAATCACGTCGTTTTTGCAATTGCCGATTGTTGCTGGGGCCTTTCTAGCCGGGTTTGCGCTGGCGGCGTTTCCCGTGAATGGACTCTTGCGGGGTCTGCTGGGATCTTTATCCTCATTCTTTATGGCTGTCTTTTTCACAGCCCTTGGCATGCTGGTAGAGATTCCAAACTGGCAGATGCTTGGTCAAGCGGTCCTCCTTGCTTTGGTGATCGTGATCCTGACACCGATTGTGGTGTCAGCGATTGTGGAGTTCACTGGTCAGAGCACGCGCACTGGCATCGAAAGCGGGCTCCTGCTTTCGCAGAGCAGTGAGTTGGGCATTGTGCTTGGGCTCGCCGGGGTGCACGTCGGTCAACTCACAGGCAACGATTTTTCTGTGCTGGCGCTGGTGGCGGGAATCACCATGTCCCTCACGCCGCTGGTGGCAACAGACCAAATGACGTGGAGGCTCATGCATTGGCATCCGGGGCGGCGGAACCGCAGTGCCATGGCTAAATTCAGTGACCATGTGTTGGTGTTGGGATTTGGCAGCAGCGGAATGTGGGTCGTCAAACCACTGCGCGAGGCCGGGCACCGGATTTTGGTTGTGGATGATGACAGTGCCGTGATCGAGGATTTGGCATTGATTGGGATCCCCTGTCTGCGTGGCGATGGATCGGACGCGCGGTTGCTCAAATTTGTGGGCGCGGCAAAGGCCAAGCTGGTGATTGCGTCACTGCCTCGGCTTACCGATTTGCTGAAGGTGATCCATGCAGCCCCGAACGTGCCGGTGGTGGCGCGTGTTTTTGAAGAGGTCGAGGCTGCTGCCATTCGTCGGGCAGGTGGAATTGCGGTTTTAAACTCCGAAGCGGCCGTCGGTGCCTTTATGGATTGGTTCCACAATCAGCAAGACCCTGACACAGCCGAGAACGCCCTCAAGAAAAAGCCAGGCGAAGTGCTCCCAACGCCGACAAAATAATCATGATCCACTCGAAGGCGTTTTGGTTGATCTTCTTCAGAAAAAACCGGGCAATAAAAACGCCGGCGATAATCAGGGGGGCCAAGGCAAAATTAAGAACCAAGCTTTCCCGGCTAATCAAACCAAGGGAAGCGCTGAAGGGAATTTTGACCACATTCACCACAAGGAAGAACCAGGCCGCGGTTCCCACAAATTCCATTTTTGGCAGGCGGCACGCCAGCAGGTAAATCGTCGTGACCGGCCCGGCGGCATTGGCCAACATCGTTGTCACCCCCGCCATCCATCCCAAGGGCCACCCATACCGACGCTGCTCGGCTTTGAGAACCAGATTCGGTAAAAATTTTTGAACCACGACCAAAGCAAGCAAACCAAGCGTGAGGCAACCCATCAATCGCGCAAAAGTCGCTGGCTCGATCCGAGGCATGAGCACCCATCCACACACAATGCCTAGAATCGCTGGAGGCAGAAGCCGCAAAACAATCGCCGCCCGCGAGTGCGCATGGAAAATCCAAACGGCAATGAGGTCACCCACAATCAACATGGGCAAAATCGCCCCCGTGGATTCACGGGCAGGATACACCTGTGCCATCAACAATACCGCCAGCATCCCCGCCCCACCAAATCCGCCTTTCGCAAACCCAATGCACAATGCCGCCGTTGCGGCCAAGGCAAGTTGAAGTGGTGATAGCTCAAACACAGATGGTCAGGTTTAGCTGCTGAAGACGGACATCGCAATCATGCGATGGGAACTATTGGAATAGGGGGATCGTGGGGGCGCATGTCGGCTACTACGAGGTAGCGGTCAGTTGGAGCACAAAAAAGTGGGAGGGCAAGGGACTGCCCAGCCCTGCCATCCAAGGGGCGCTCTGCGCTCGCGCCAGCTCCTCCTTTGCTCAGGCTATGGAGCACACGTACTTCCCTACAATTACCGCCTCGCAAAATTGGAAACTGCTGGTAAATTTTCAGCGCCAACTACCACCCAAAAATTTACGATCATGCCAGCTATCCACGCCTATGCCGCCACTTCCGCCAAGGGAACCCTTCAACCTTTTGAATTCGATCCGGGCGAGCTGAAGTCGGATGAAGTGGAGATCAAAGTCAGCCACTGCGGACTGTGTCATTCCGATCTCTCCATGTTGGACAATGATTGGGGAATGACAGCTTACCCTTTTGTGCCGGGGCACGAGGTGACAGGAACGGTTTCCGCCATGGGAGATCAAGCGAAGGGGCTAAAAATCGGTCAGCGTGTGGGTTTGGGATGGTCGGCGCACAGTTGTCTCTCTTGTGCTGAGTGCCTCTCAGGCGACCACAATTTATGCCCCACGACCCAACCAACAATCGTGGGACGGCATGGAGGATTTGCAGATCGCGTGAGAGCGCAGTGGACATGGGTTCGTCCGCTGCCTGATGCGCTGGATGGGGCCAAGGCGGGGCCGTTGCTGTGCGGCGGGATCACCGTTTTTTCCCCATTCCTAAGTTATAACATTTCCCCCACCGCACGTGTTGGCATCATCGGCATTGGCGGCTTGGGCCACATGGCGCTGCAGTTTGCGAACAAATGGGGCTGTGAGGTCCATGCTTTCACGACAAGCGACAGCAAAGAGGCGGAGGCTCGCGAACTTGGTGCCCACCACGTTCACAACACAAAGCGGGATGGCGCGCTCAAGCCACTCGGAGGCCGTCTCGATTTGATTATTTCTACTATCAATGTGCCACAAGACATACCATGTTTGTTAGGAACGCTCGCCCCCAAAGGACGCCTCCATGTGGTTGGTGCCGTGCTTGAACCAATGGCTGTTCCGGCGCTTGCCCTCATCTTTGGCCAAAAATCCGTGTCCGGCTCACCAACTGGCAGCCCTACCGCTATTGATGCCATGCTCGATTTCAGCGCCCGCCATACCATCGCCCCCGTGACCGAAACCTTTCCCATGTCCAAAGTGAATGAAGCGCTCGATCACCTTCGCTCAGGCAAGGCCCGCTATCGGATTGTATTGGAGAATGATTTGGGATGATGACAAACACCCTATTCGATCCCATCGCCGTGGGAGCTTGGAAGCTCCCGAATCGTATCTTTTTAGCCCCGCTCACTCGTGCCCGAGCAGGGGCCGCTCGTGTGCCCAATGTACTGATGGCGGAGTATTATCGTCAGCGTTCCACCGCAGGACTGATCATCACGGAAGCGACCTCGGTGACACCGATGGGGGTGGGATATGCAGACACGCCGGGTATCTGGTCCGACGAGCAGGTTGAGGGGTGGAAGTTGATCACAAAGACTGTGCATGAACAGGGGGGGCACATCGTCCTTCAGCTCTGGCATGTGGGACGCATTTCGGATCCGATTTTTCTGGATGGAGAAACTCCGGTGGCGCCCAGTGCGATTCGACCAGCAGGTCATGTGAGTCTCGTTCGACCCATGAAGGAATTTGTGACCCCCCGGGCTCTGACCGCGGAGGAAATCCCGGGCATTGTTGACGCGTATCGCAAAGGTGCTGAGAACGCACTTGCGGCGGGTTTTGATGGCGTCGAAATTCACGGCGCGAATGGGTATTTGCTTGATCAATTTTTGCAGGACTCAACCAATCACCGTGCGGATGAATATGGAGGGTCAATTGAAAACCGGGCCCGTCTGATGCTTGAGGTGACAGACGCCGCGATTTCTATTTGGGGAGCGGATCGAGTCGGCATGCACCTTGCGCCCCGCGGGGATGCCCATGACATGGGCGATTCCAATCCGCTCGCGACCTTTGGTTATGTGGCCAAGGAACTCGGGCTCCGTAAGATTGCCTTTATTTGTGCGCGAGAAGCCTTGGGTGAAAACCGGATTGGGCCAAAACTCAAAGAGGCGTTTGGCGGGGTTTATGTGGCCAACGAAAAATTCACCTTGGCATCTGGTAATGCGGTGCTGGCAGCCGGAGAAGCAGATGCGGTCGCCTTCGGGGTGCCCTTCATTGCGAACCCGGACCTTCCAGAGAGGTTCCGTCTTGGTGCACCACTGAATGAGCCGGACACGGCCACATTTTATGCTCCTGGAGCGAAAGGCTACACCGACTACCCGCCTTCCCTTGTTGGGGCGAGCAGGTGAGTTATTAATAATCCTGCAAAACCCACATCTACCTCAAGCCCACGAGGAGATCTTGTGTCACACCGACACTATTCCCAACATTTCGCAGCCCGGTGTTTCCTCAGGGCAACCCGTAAGCAGGCCTAATTGGTTCATTTCGGCATTTCCCCTAGCAGTCCCAAAGCTTCCAGATAGACCCGCTCAGAAATCCACAGAGAAGACTTTCGCAGGGATGATAATTTGATTTCTGCGTCGTCAAGGGTCAACTTGCCAAGTCGCGCGGCTTCCAAAACCAGGCCAAGCGAACCTCGCACAGTTAATCCCAGTGAGTTTGCCATCAGCCTCGCCGCGATCTAATAAGCCGGACATTTGCCATGCTTGAGATTTAGCATCAGCCTTCTCCGTCAAGCAGACAGCCTTTACCCATCCTTCTCTCTCCCACACACGCCAAAGCCCAGGGCAGTGCCTTTCTAGTTCTTCAACCACACTAAATGGGCATACGGACTCCAGAAGCTGTCTAAAAAAGAAAGCCGCATCTGCTTCCATCAGATGATTCAGGACTTGGGCAGCGCCTTGCCCCGTCAGCACAAAAATCACTTTCAACTCATTGCTTGTGAACTGGTGTGCTGAATACAGCGTGATCCCCCCGGTAAGTTCTGCGGTGGGCAGCGGGAGATTGCTTGGATCTATTCCGACAGACTCACGACCTTGCCAGTTCGACGAGCTTTCTCAGCGGCAAAAACGATGCGATGGGAGTCTAGAGAGGCCTTTGCCGAGGTGAGAGGTGTCGGAACCGGAGAACGAAGAGTGTGAGAGACGGCTTCAACAATTAGTTTATCTGCGCCCCCGTGCCCTGCCATCACGACAGGAAGATCAATGCGTTCAAACTTGTTTGAATCGAAGGTTTTCACCTCAACCCAATTCCCTTTGTAGTCGCAGGTGATGACGCCATCTGTGCCATGAATACGAGTGAACCGCTGATTGACCCTGGCATTAAATGCGGTGACCGTGAAAGTCGCAACGATTCCTTGGTCGAACTCAAACGAAACCACCTGACGGTCAACGACCGTATTGTCAGACCGATACACGCATTTTCCGAAGGGTCCAGTTTGGAGTGCGTGAAGAATCTCCACCTGCGAATCTCCGCACCCGAGGCTGGAATTGTAAACACGACTCATATCCACATCGGATTCGGAGTGAGCGTACTGAATCTGAGGATTCAGCGCCGGCATTCCCTCCAAATGGATCTTGATTGCAGAAAACGGACAAGCGCGCTCAACCAAACACCCTTGCGTGCAGCGGTCTGTTGCTCCGGACGGTTCGGACTCTCGCGTGAAATAGCTCAGTGAACCAAATGACGAGACTCGCCGACAATCCACCGCAGCAAACCAAGCGATCAGGTCAATATCGTGACAACACTTCGCCATCAGAAAAAACGTCGAGCTTGCTTCGTTCCGCCATTGGCCGCGGACAAACATGGAGGCAAAAAACACCGGGTCCAGCGCTTCGACATGGTCGATATTCACGATCTTTCCAATGCGACCGGCTTCCAACAGGCTTTTTACCTTCTGGTTCACATGGTGATATCGCAGCACGTGGCAGACAATCACAACCTTGCCCGTTTCCCGCTGGACCTGCTCGATGAGTTCGCAGTCTTCCAAACTTGTCGCCATCGGCTTTTCCAGCAACACGTCGTAGCCTTTGCGCAGCGCAAGCACCGTGGCTTTTACGTGATCCTGATCCATCAGGGAAACAACAACCAAGTCGCAGAGTTTGGGGGCAGCTAACAAATCATCCGATGTGGCGAAGCTCTGCTCGGGACTGAGTTGATGTTGAGTGGCAAACGCCTCGCGCCGCCTCTCATCGCTTTCTGCGACAGCCACCAGTTGAAAGTCCAAAGGACACATTGCCATTTGCTCGGCATAGGCCCGTCCCCGATGACCGGCACCAAGGATGGCCACTGTGAGAGGAGTCGTTGTGTGCATGGGATTCTTGGCCGTGGAAACTGACATGTCAGCTGGTGTTTGTCACGCTTTTTATTGCTCTGCTCTGAAGGCGCTTCTAAAATTCGCGAGGAATGCTTAAGTCTCAGAACTCAAATGGCCGAAATGGCGAATCCTCTTTGACCGAGATCTGCGTGAGCGCGATCCTCAAACTCATTCGGACAGGACAGATTCCTATTGGGAGCCGCGTTGGTGAGGTTGCCTTGGCTCAAAGACTGAAGCTGGGGCGGGCTCCGGTTCGTGCGGCCCTGGATCGCCTTGCGAATATGGGCGTGGTCGATCGAATTGCTCGATCAGGAACGTTTGTTCGCGAAGTCAACATCATTGATTATTGTGAGGTCATTGACGTTCGGGCA
Source organism: Terrimicrobiaceae bacterium (assembly GCA_041744075.1). Classification (GTDB taxonomy): domain Bacteria; phylum Verrucomicrobiota; class Verrucomicrobiia; order Chthoniobacterales; family Terrimicrobiaceae; genus JAJTZA01. The sequence goes on along the minus strand of JBGTLQ010000122.1, from coordinate 28,764 downwards.
GGACTCGAGGGGATGGCCGGCTTCTTGGCGGCTTCACGGATCACGGACGAGCAACTTTCCGAGCTTGAGACCATTGCCAAAGAGTTGGACGAGTTGGATTTCGCGGGAGTTTCTGAGCGAATGTCCCGTGAGGCTCAACTGAAGCACTTCGACAAGCTCTTTGCCCTCGACTTCAAATTACACATGGGCATCGCACAAATCTGCGGAAACCGAAGAATCATTGCCATCTTGGAACAACAACACTTGCTCGAGCGGTCCTTCATTATCGGAATCGGACTGCCTCCGCGTCATGGGAAAGCCCCTCCCGATGCCCCCACTCATCTCGATATTGTTAAGGCTCTTCGCAAAGGCGACCCCAAAGAAGTTCGTGACACCATTCAAGCAGGCCTTAATGGCACAAAAGAAGGTGTCATCCGGCGATTCAGCGGATTGTAACTCGTCTTCTCTGGCCTGATCAGCCTAAAAAGAAAACACGACTAGCTTCCCTGAGACCAGAGATATGTCGTGGCGATTGGAATGAATGATGCGGCTTGTGAACGATGTGACTCACAATCAAACCAAAAGAAGAAAATTTGGAATTTCATGTTGCTCTGATAAGTCATTTGGTGTTGCCTACTGACATGTCACATAACTTTCTGCGAAATACGTATTCTAGAAATTTCGGAAAAATGATGCCACTGGTTTTCGGAATGGCAGGCGTGTTTTCTGCATGGGCTGAAGCCCCTTCTGTGAACCTGGCTGAGCCCACTCAACGTTGGGCCGTACCGAGTTGGGGGGATGTGGTTTGCCTGTATGGGCCTGGCACCGATGCGTCGATGGACTCCCCGGAGGCACTGGAAAAGACTATCAAACGGTGGCGGGTGCGTGGAATGACGGGGGTGACACTGCGAACGGACCTTGCGGATTACGAACCGATGATTTTCCGGAACAACAGCACGCAGCAAAATCCACGGCTTCAGTTGCTTTTGGACTATGTGGATGAGGTGCATGCAAAATATAATGTGCTTCAGACGGCAGAGAAAATTTCAGACCCTCTTGGATTTAAGGTTTGGGCCTGGCATCCGCACATTTATAGCGATGGAGCAACGGGCGACATTGGAACTCCAGGTTTGGGACGGATGATTCCTTGGTCGTATTCCAGCACATATTTCATTGATCACCCGGAGGGCATCTCCGTGGATCGCAAAGGGAACAAGCTTTGGATGGTTCGTGAATACGCCTATCCCGAGGCGCGCGCGACAAAGGTTTCTGAGTTTGTGCACATGGCCAAGGAACTCGGATTGAAACGTTTCCTGTCATGCAAGCGAAGCGAAGTGAACCAATTGATCGACCCTCCCGAAAAGGGGGACCAATACGGATTTAATCAGCCTGTTGTTGATGAGATGAAGGCGAAGTATGGCGTGGATATTATGACAGATCCGCGTTTTGATGTTTATTCTGCGGACTTCAAAATCGATGACCCTATGGTCGAGAATTGGCGGAATCTGCGGGGAGAACATGTCACGCAATTTTACCGTGAGCTGCGGAAAGCCCTCGATGAGGTGGACCCGAAGATCCAGATCGCGGTGACCCTTTCAGGCGAATACGCCGGCCCCCCCATTGGAAATCAGCGCATGGATTGGAGAACGTGGGTGGATGAAGGTTTGATCGATGCCATTATCACGCCGGTGTTCTATGAAGCCACAATAGATCATGAGGCTGGAAAAAAAGGATATCTCACCCACATCAGGGAAGACGTTGGAGTGATCCCTTTTCAAGAAATCAAAGATTACATTGCGAAGAGCAAACACCCGGAGATCGAGGTGATCTCCACGGGAGCGACCGCCTACTTTGACGAGCCGCCACCCGAAGGGGCGGATGGTTGGCGGGTTGACGTTTGGTATGAGCTTTACACCTCCGCATGGTATCAGCGTTGGAGCCAGTGGATGGCTGACATGAAAGATTTTGGTCAGATTCATTTCATCAAACAAAACTTTGACCTCTTTCCTGCTGATCCCAAAAAGCTGCCTCCGGCAGGCTCAGCTGGCCTGGTTGCTTACGACCCAAAAATTCGTGCTTGTCCCGGGGGTTGGTATCCCTTTGGCGATGAGGAAAGCGGGAAGCCTCTCATTCAGGACAAGATCCGGAGAGGGGATTCAGGGAACGCGATCCGACTGATGAGCAATGGGGCCAACGGTCCGAGCTTGATCGGTTACCACAATGCTGAGGTGGATCGCAGCAACATTTCGGCCCGCCTCGACACATCCATATCGAATGGCACATGCAAATATTCGTTTTGGATCTACCGGGAAACCGAAGAGAGTGGCGTGGTTACCTATCTCGAAAACCAAGGGGGAGAGCTCGATGTGGGACTAAAGATTGAACCCACTTCGGGATTGGTCTCTTACACCACGGGCCGGAGTCCCGGCGGCACTGGCACATGGAAGCCAACAACGTTTCATGTCCCCGTTGGCGAATGGCAAAAGCTCTCGATTGACGTGGATTTTCCGTCGGCCAGTTATTCTGCCTCTGCGGGTGCGAATGACGAAGTTGAATTGGCCAAAGGGGTCCCATATACGCCTCCAGCACCTCGAACAACCATGCAAAATGGGGTGAACGTGGAAATTCCCGTTCCCAGTTACAAATCTTTCCGCCAGGTTCTCTTCCACCCCATTGGGGCGGCGGGGACCAAAACTTATTTGGATGACCTTGATGTCATTTGGAAGCCAGACCTCGTTTTCACACCGCCTGGTGGGAACGTGGTGTTCAGCGATGACTTTGAGAAAAATGAGCGCGATGCCAATCTCAACGGCTTGGTTGCTGATCAAGGGGGCCAGTGGGCCACTGTGCCTGAAAAACCGGAAGCCTTTCGAGTGATCACAAGCACTTCCTATCGTGAAGGCGAAAAATCCGTGCTCTTGTCACGACGCGGCGATCTCAAACCAATTTTGGCGGATCCAGTCAAATTGACAGCCGACAATGCCCTCACCTTTGATGCCGATTTGTTCATTCGCTCCAACTCGGCCTATCCATTCATCATCCCAAGTCAGGCCACAATGTCTCAAAATGAAGTCCGATTGATTGTTGAGAATGCGGACACTGATGCGATTGTCGCAGAGGCAATTGCCGCCAAAGGAAAATGGACCTTGAACAGCGGCGAAAAATCTAACATCAGCGAGGTGACCGTGCCCTATGATTGCTGGATGCATGTGCAACTCACTGTGGACATGGCTTCCCGTACGGTCTCCCTCGTGCAGCAACAGATCGGGCAGGTGGCGCAGAAACTCGCAACCGCCCCGCTGGCGGATGACTTTCAGGCGGGACAGCCCCTTGCGTTTCGCATCAACCTCGGACCTTCGAACAGTCGTGTCGTTCTTGACAATGTGAGGATTGCGGTTGGAAAATCGGAGAGCAAGGGCCTCACAGCCATGGTGAAATAAATGGAACTCACCACGAAGGAGGAACTGCCATCTCAAAACCAGGCACGATGATTTTCTTGATCTTCACAGGGCTACCGAATTAACTTCTGACATGTCAATAAACGGTCAATCGGCGTCCGCGAACATTCTAAATGGTTCTCGCTCTGGTCTGGTTTCCAAGGCGGCATTGTCAGGAATGCTCGCATTGGCTGCCGGTTTCACTGGGTGGTGTGAGGAAGGTCCGACAGCGCCAAATGAAACCGTTGAGCGATGGGCCGTCCCAAGTTGGGGCGATATTGTTTGTTTGTATGGTCCGGGGACTGATGCGTCCATGGACTCACCGGAGGCCCTTGAGCGCACGATCAAGCGGTGGAGAGCGCGAGGCATGAATGGAATGACGCTGCGCTCAGACCTCGCAGATATCGAGCCGATGATTTCGCGGAATAACAGCATTCAGCAAAACCCCCGTCTGCAGCTGCTCCTTGATTACGTGGACCGAGTGGCTGAGAAATTTAATGTTCTTGAGACGGCAGAAAAGATTGCCGCCCCAATGAATTTCAAGATGTGGGTCTGGCATTCTCATCTTTACAGCGACGGAGCACCTGCGCACATCGGTACTCCAGGTTGGGGACGGATGGTTCCTTGGTCTTATTCGGTCCAATACTTCCTTGATCATCCGGAGGGAATCACGGTGGACCGCAAAGGCAACAAGCTATGGATGGTGCGCGAGTATGCCTACCCTGAGGCCCGGGCGACCAAAATTTCTGAATTTGTCCACATGGCGAAAACCCTTGGCGTGAAGCGCTTCCTGGCCTGCATGCGGAGCGAGGTGAACCAGTTGGTGGATCCCCCGGAGAAGGGAGACCAATACGGATTTAATCAATTGGTGGCTGATGAAATGAAGCAAAAGTACAATGTGGATATCTTGACGGATCCCCGCTTCGACGCTTTCAGTCCTGATTTTAAACTCGATGACCCGATGGTGGAGAACTGGCGGAAGTTGCGCGGTGGTCATATCACCCAATTTTACAGGGAGCTAAGGAAGGCGTTGGACGAAGTGGATCCCAAGATCGAAGTGGCCTGCACATTGTCAGGTGAGTATGCCGGGCCGCCATTGGGCAATCAGCAACTGGACTGGAGGACTTGGGTGGATGAGGGCTTGATTGACGCCATTATTGCACCCGTGACATTTGAAGGCACTTTGGATTCGGATGCGGATAAGAAGAATTTTCTAACTCATGTGAGAGAAAATATTGGTGTGCCCACCTTTCCTCAGATGATGGAATACATCGCACAGAGCAAGCATCCTGAGGTGAAACTCATCTCCGGAGGGGCCATGGCCTATTTTGATGAGCCGCCTTTGCCAGGAACAAATGGGTGGCGCGTTGATGTCTGGTATGAAGCCTACACCTCGGCTTGGTATCAGCGCTGGAGCCAGTGGATGGATGACGTCGAAAAATTGGGAGCCATCAATTTTATCCTGCAAAACTTTGATACGTTTCCGACCGATCCTACCAAGCTTCCACCGGCGGGATCTTTAGGCTTGATGAATCATGATCCGGCAATTCACGCCTGCCCCGGCGGGTGGTATCCTTTTGGTGATGACGCGAGCGGAAAGGCCCTGATTCAGAATCAGATTCGGCGGGGCGAGACCGGCAATGCCGTGCGCCTGACGAGTAACGGAGCTGATGGTCCGACCTTCACCGGATGGCATAACGCGGAGGTGGACCGCAGTAACATTTCAGCCCGACTTGACACCTCGATCAGTAGCGGAACTTGCAGCTATTCGTTCTGGCTGCAGCGGGAGTCTGAGGACAGCGGGGTCATCACCTATCTGGAAGACAAAGGCGGAGAGCTCGACGTGGGCATCAAAGTCGAGCCCAAGACCGGCGTGATTTCCTACACGACCGGACGAGGTGTTGGCGGAGAGGGAATGTGGGTGCCGACTGCTGGAATGGTCCCCGTTGGTGAATGGCAGCGTTTGGAAATTTTGGTCGATTTTCCCAAGGGGAGTTATTCGGTTCGAAGTGGCGAAGCGGGGGGAACCCTGCTTGCAGAGAATATCCCCTACACACCTGCCAAACCTCGCCGGGTCGAACTCAATGGGGTGAACGAACAGTTTGATGTCCCGGGCTACAAGGGTTTCAGTCAGGTTCTATTTCAGCCGCTGGGGCCAGTTGGCAGCAAAACTTGCCTTGATGATGTGGCCGTGCTTTGGAAACCTGAGCAAATTTTCACCAAGGCAACAAACATCCACTTCGCCGATGACTTCGAGCAAGATCAACGCGGCACTGACCTCAACGGACTGAAGACGGAATTGGGAGGAACATGGACGACAGAGCCTGAGTCCTCAGGGGCCTTCCATATTATCTCGAGCACCTCCTACCGGGAAGGCTTCAACTCGGTGGTTGCCAAACGCCGTGGAGATCTCCGACCCGTCTCCTCTCAACCCATCATGATGCCCAAGGACGGCGTCATGACCTTTGATGTGGACCTCTTTATTCGCTCGGTCTTGCCTTACCCCTACATTATGCCAGGCCGGACAAACTCTTCGCGCAATGAGGTGCGGCTCATCATTGAGCAAGCGGATGGCAAGGCTGTGGCCACGGCCGCAGCCGTCGATGGCAAGTGGTCCATGATGGAGAATGGGAAAACCAAAGAAAGCAGCATCACCGTGCCCTATGATTGCTGGATGCAAGTGCAATTGGCTGTGGATTTGCAGACTCGCACCGTCACGCTGGCTCAGCAGCAGATCGGACAGGTTGCGCAGAAGCTGCTCACGGTCGCCCTGCCGGAGGACTTCCAGCCAGGTCAGAGCCTTTCCTGCCGAATTAACCTCGGGCCGTCCAATGACCTTGTGGTTCTCGATAACGTAAAAATTGCCACGGACAAGAAACCTACAAACCCATGAAGATTAGTGATCTCTTTTCTCTCACCGGGCGTACGGCCGTGGTAAGCGCGGGGGCACGTAATTTTGGATATTACTTCGCCCAGGCTCTGGCAGAAGCTGGAGCCAGGGTTCACCTGACGTCCCGCTCAGCTGAGCAGGCCATCCTTGCCGCAGAAAAACTTTCGACAGAAACAGGCGCTGAAGTCTTTGGTCATGGGGTCGATCCGGGAGATGAAGCAGCCGTGGCGGCATTTTTTGGACAACTCGCTGAAAGCGAGGGAGTCTGTGACATCCTGATTAACAACGCGGGAGGTCGACCGCCTTATTCTGTGCCTTCCAATGACTACGCTTATGCCATGGAACGTCATCCCTTGGAGATCTGGAAGGGTGCCATTGATGCTTATCTGACGAGTTCGTTTGTGATGACCAAACACGCTTTGCCTCTCATAAAGCGCAGCACTTCGGGATCGATTATTTTTATCAGTTCCATTTCTGGTTTGGTGGGACGGGATCGCAGCCTGTATCAGCCTTTCACCGAACAAAATGCGAACTGCGTGGACTATAGCGCTGCCAAAGCTGGAATGATTGGTCTGATGCAAGATCTGGCTGCACAGGTAGGACCAGAGGGAATCCGGGTTAATGCCCTCTCTCCCGGAGGCTTTGAACGCGGACACCCGAAAGAATTTGTGGCGGAATATTCCAAACGCACCATGCTGGGGCGGATGGGTGAAGATGCCGTTGACTTAAAAGGCGCCGTGGTGTTCCTGGCGTCAGATGCTTCGCGTTATGTTACTGGTCATAACCTTATCGTTGATGGAGGTTTTGTTTCCTACCGCTAGAGGATTGCTTGCTGGGCTTGTCAGCCTTTTCACTGGGATGTGTGTCTTCGCGCAAGAACCAACTGCGTTGTATGTCAGTCCGGCTGGTCACAATTATCGCTCGGACGGCATGCCTCTTCAAACGGCAGAGTCTGTGCGAGCCTCTTTGCTCTTGTCTTCCAACATGGGGATCAAGCGGGTGTATTGGCGTGGTTATCAGGAACAATACTTGACCAAGCATGCGCTGCGCAGGCCGGAAAATTTCTCTCTCTTCGAATATTGGGAATGGCTGCGTGAATTGGATGAGGTGCGAGGTATTCACCGCGCCGCTCTCAAGGCTGCGGCAGAGGCGGGGATGGAAATTTGGGGCGTGATCGGGCTGTTCGATCATGGTTCCGATCCGCGCGAGGATGCTTATTGTGGGGCCGCATCGGGTTTTGGTCCTTCAGTTTACACAGATACTTTGCGAGCGGAATTTCCTGGTGACATTCCGAAGGATCGCGAAGGCATTCGCTCGCAATGCGGGACGCTTCGGTTGACCAATCCACTGGTTCGCAAAACGTTCATTGATCGCCTAAGCGCTCTCATGGATCAAGGTTATCAGGGGCTGCTTCTTTATACCTACATGGAAAACCTCAGTCTGTGGTTCGCCGGGGAATTCGATCAGGGTAACATAGGACCATTAACTGCCGAGGAGGTGACCCTTTTTATGAGGGAGCTCCGCGTGGAGTTGACGAAGAAAAATAAACGTCTCGCTCTCCAGATTGATCCGCGGGAAGACTTCCGTGACCTTCCCTCACCATGGCTGGGCCTAACCCCAAATGTTAACACCATCGGTAATGTGCCCGTGGCTTGGGAAACATGGTTGCGAGAGGGCCTGATTGATGAGGTGGTGTTTTCCGTGCCCCCTGACGCCGAAGCAGAGTCCGTGGCGTTTGCTGAGCAGATCAATCGGAAGTTCCCCACAGTTCCGGTCAGCCTGCTGGCCCGCCAGGCTTGGCCGAAATCGACGTGCACCTTGGCCGTGGATGCGCGCTCGCCGGAGTGGCGCACGCGATTTCAACAACAAGCGGAAGCGGTGGAGGCCTTGTGCCTGTGGGCTGAGAGCACAGCCGCACGCTCCCCAGAATTGGTTACGATTTTTGAATCTGACAGCGCTGCGGTAGTTGCCGCTTTGGCGTCATTAGTTAAAAATCCCGCCGCTTCCACGGCTTTGTCAGTGGCGGAATTAGTGAAGCAGCGAGACGAATATCCCATCCGAGCTCAAGCCGGTGACACCTTGGGCGCTTGGGGGGCCGAAGCCAACGAGGCATTGGCCATGCTCGCGGCGAACAAAGACCCCTCCATCCGTCGTGTCGCTTTCTCGGCTGCCAACAAGCTGACACCCTTTGAACTGGCACGTCCATTCTTGGACCAGGCCATCCGCGATCCCGATCCTTATAATCGTTGGGTGGGGTTTCGAGGACTCGCCAGAGCGTTAATGGACCCGGCCCTACAAGACGATGTGACAAAGGCCCTGAAGACCGATCCTGATCCCACGGTGCGCTCTGTGGCTGCCTGGTTGATACGTCCAGGCATGAAGATCGAACCGGCCTTGTTTGAAACGTTGTGTCGGCGCTTTGTTGCGCTGCATGAGGAAAAATCCTGGCCATGGGAATTTCGCACAGTCGGTGATGCCTTGTATGGAAATGGCCCCGAAGGACAGGCCTTTCTGAAAAAGTGCCTCAGCCAGGAAAAAAGCGCTCCTCTTGCCGACTCCGCGTGGCGCTGCCTTTTTGTTCGGCAGAATGGTGGAAACTTGGAGCTGGTTGACCTCCCAACCGCTCTCAAGGCTTATCAATCCTATCCAGCGGGTCTTCAGGAACGCGTGCGACTGGTCGAGGAATAGAAAAATTTGAAAAATATTATAAAATGACCGAAAAGAATTTACACTGACATGTCAGTGTCCTAGTAAATAAACAAATGAATTCCAGTGCGGTGGGTTTGGTGGTGACAGATGTGGGGCAGGTCGAGACGCGCGACTTGCCGGTTCCGGTGCTTTTGCCGGGGGAAGTGAAGATTCAAGCGTTGTATTCTCTCCTCAGCATTGGGACCGAGATCTCCATTGCCACGGGACACCGGATGGAGAACGCCAAGTTCCCTTATGTTCCCGGGTATCAGGGTGTGGGTCGAATTTGTGAGGTTGGCGACGGAGCGGAAGGATTTTGTGTGGGGGATGTGGTTCTTTATTTGGGGGGTCGCACCGAAGAGCCGGTGCAGGCTGTCTGGGGAGCTCACCAACAAATCATTGTGTGTGGAACCGAAAGTCTGATTCCGATTCCCGCTGCTGTTGCTCCGGAGGAAGCGGCTTTGGCTCCACTATTTGCTGTGGGAATGCATGGGGTGAACTTGGCGCAAGTGGCTCCATCCGATGTGGTGGTTGTGTTGGGACATGGCTTGATTGGTGCCGGGGCCGCTCAAGCCGCGAGGGCGCGTGGAGCCTTGGTGATTGTCAGCGAGCCGGATGCGGCGCGGCGGACATTGGCCGCAAAGTATGGCGCGCATCTTGTGGTGGATCCAAAAACAGAGTCTTTGGAGGAGGCGGTGAAATCTGTATTGGCGCCCGGAGTGCGGGGTGCGGACGTGGTCATCGAATCCAGTGGTGTGGCCGCGCTGATTGAGCCGGGCATGGAGCTTTGCAAATTCGGAGCCCGCTATGTTTTTCAAGGCTGGTATTCGGGTGATATCTCATTTTGCTACATGGCCGCGCACCGCCGTCAGTTGACCCTTTATTGTCCGACCGGCTGGGGACCTGCAGGCACAAAAGAAGCGGCATTGCGCCTTGCGGCGGCAGGGATTTTTCAAGTGGCTCCCTATCTGTCTCATCGGATTTCTGTATCAGGCGCAGCGGATGCCTACCGTCTGGCCATGGGGCCTGACCGTAACGCAATCCTCGGATTGGTATTTGATTGGAACGCATGAAAGCTGCGTTGATCACCTCACCGGGAGTCTTGGAAATCCGGGATATTCCCCTGCCGAAACCGAATCCGTATCAAGCTTTAGTGCGCATGGACGTGGTGGGGGTTTGCAGTGCGACGGATCGGAAACTTGTGCATGGAATAAAACCTTTTGCGCCAGCTTATCCTTCGCTGCTTGGTCATGAAGGGGTGGGGACGGTGGTGGAGTTGGGCGCGCGGGTGCGCAGCTATGCGATGGGAGATCGCGTCTTGAGACCCTGTGCAATTTATCCAGGCCAAACGTTCGAAGGGCTTTCCTCTTCTTGGGGGAGCTTTTCGGAATATGCGCTCGTGACGGATCTGGACACATGGCGTCAAGAGGAGCCGGAAGGTGAACACACGCGGTTTGGTTATGCCCGAATGCAAAAAGCGATCTCGCCTGAATGGACGCTGGAACAGGCCTGTTTGTTGGTCACTTGGAAAGAAACGTTTAGTTCGCTGACCCAGGCTGGAAAAATCGCCGGCAAGGACGTTGCGGTTTTGGGCGACGGTGCGGTGGGATTAAGCTTTGTGGCTTGGAGCCGGGCCTTGGGCGCTGCCTCGGTTCTGGCGGTGGGTCGCCGGAGTTTTCGTTTGGATCGCGCGCGCGCTTTGGGGGCTACCGCAACATGCAATGTGAGAGAGGGCGGGAAATTTGTTGGTGGTCGCGATTTTGATGTTGTTGTGGATACGCTCGGTACCAATGCCGCTATTGCGGAGTCACTGCCAAGAATGCGACCGCATGGTGTGTTTTGCGTTTATGGATTGGACGCAAGTTTTGAAACCACTTTCGATCGGTCATTGGGGCCTGTGAGTTGGGCGTATCTGCAAGCCAACCCGGATGAGGCGGGCGTGCATGATGAAGTCGTTAACCGGCTTTCCGTTGAACCGTTCGACGCAAATCAATGGATCACCTTTCGAGGCTCTCTTGATGAGCTTCCGTCCGCATTCACCCATTTGGAAACCCCGGAGTCCGTCAAAGCCGCCATTTTCTTTTCATGAGCACATCCATTTATTGCGAAACTTTCGATGACGGCCCAGCCGGGTGGTGGGGCTGGGGTGGCAATCATATTGGCCTCCAAACCCTTCCGCATCGGGACAGTTATCTGGAAACCATCAGTCCTTGGTGGATCGATTACAATCACGCCTCTCCGGGGGCAGGCTATTTGCACATGCTCTTTTGTCTTTCAACCAAAGGTCCCTTGGGCGAGCAAATGCAAGAGGCGGCGGGTCCGAATCGTTTCATTCAGGGCGGCTTCTCCCGCAATCTTGAAAATGCTGAAGTCCGCGTGCGGATCCGCGGGGAACTGAAAATGCGGGGAGCGAACGTAGTGTTGCTGGTTCAGTCTGGAGTGGACGGAGTCACGGCTCCGTGGGCCCTCACTTCACAGCCCATCGCAGTTGAGCCCGAATGGCGCGAGCAATCCCTTTACCTGCTACCAAACGCGAACGAGTGGACCTGTCTGAAAGGTCGCCATGACCGTCAGGATTATTATGCCGAGCGTCCGCTGGACACATGTTTGCGAGACGTGAATTGCAATCTGATGTTGATTTTTTTTCCCCTCGACATTCAGCCCATGGGAGATCCCGGTGGTGATCCTCATTTGCTCCGCCCAGAGCGGGATTACCCCGTCTGGCGCTCTGCCCTGCCTGAGGGCCGCTTACAGCTTGATACCTTCGAAATCCATTACCCATGAGTTCTTACGCCACACATACCAAATCACCCGATGCCGCGGCTTTTGCTCCAAGATTGTGCGAACAAGAACAGGACGTTGTTAGCGGCATTTGTGATGGATTTGTTCCGCAGGAACTTTTCGATCTGCATGCTCACCTTGTTCTCCCAGCCCATTTCCCCAGCCTTGGCCTTCCCGCATTTTTGAGCTCCGACGACGTCTTGGGGGCGCAATCCTACGAAGCGGCCATGGGCGACTTTTTTGGTGACCGCAAGTGGCAGGGTCTCTTTTTCGGTTTTCCTGCCAAAGGGAACGATTTGGGTGGGATTAACCAATGGATGCACGATGAAGTGAAGTCCCTCTCGAATGGTTCCGAAGCGCTGTTGCTTTGCTCACCCGATTCCGACCAGTCCGCCGCTGTGCGACAACTTGAGGAGCGACGGTTTTCTGGCATCAAGCCCTATCATGTTTATGCCCCTCTGGCAGCCACGGAACAAGCCCCCATTGAGGACTTTGCACCAGAATGGATGTGGGAGGCCTGCCATGCGACAAAATCTGTTCTCATGCTTCACATCATGAAGGACGGCGGAATTTCCGATTCCGAGAATCAATCAGCCATCCGTCGGCTGCTGACCAAATATCCAGATTGCAACCTTGTGCTTGCCCACATCGCACGTTCGTTCAATTACCGGTGTGCGCGCGGTCACCTCCGCTGGCTGGATGAGTTCGCCAATGTGTGGCTGGATACTTCCGCGATTACTGAAACCGAAACATTTCGAATCGCGCTTCAGGAATTGGGCGTCTCCCGCATGTGTTACGGAAGTGATTTTCCCATTAGTCATATCCGAGGCAAGTCCGTGACCGTGAGCGGTCCCCCTCGCTGGTATTATGGATATGAAACAGAGTATTCCCCTAACGGTATGCCATTGGTTGGCGTTGAGTCCCTTCGATGCCTTCGCGAGGCCTGCGGAGATGCTGCCCTGGGGACGGAGGACCTCCGGTGTCTGTTTGAAACAAATGCCAGTCGCGTGTTACGGCGACCCTTAGCCCCCGCAGCAGGGCCGAGCGGGCCGGAACGCTGGACCCACGCAAAGTCCGTGATCTCATGCGGTTCGGGACTTCGCTCCAAATGGGCTGAGCTTTATGATCCGGGAACATGGCCATCCTATTTTTCCCGATGCAAGGGATCCCGCATTTGGGATTTCAGTGGGCGTGAGTTCACGGATTTTGGGGCGGGAGCAGGAGCGATTGTGCTTGGTTACTCGGACCCGGTTGTTGACCACGCTGTTCACCAAAGGGTTTCGCGGGGGACATATTGCACCTTGTTATCACCTCAAGAAGTTGAACTCGCAGAATTGCTCTTGGATCTCCATCCCTGGGCCGGGCGGGTTCGATATGCGAGAGGGGGAGGAGAAGCGATGGGGTTGGCGGTGCGCATCGCTCGTGCAGCGACCGGTCGAAGCGGCGTGGCGTTCTGTGGTTACCATGGATGGCAGGACTGGTATCTTGCCGCAAATCTTGGTGATGCCTCCAGTCTTGATGGGCATTTGCTGCCCGGCTTGCAACCGCTTGGAGTTCCCCGGGAACTGAAAGGAACGGCAACAACCTTCAAATACAATGATCTCGAGTCCTTTGAAGCGTCTCTTGCCGCTCTGAATGGGCAGCCTGCAGCAATCGTCATGGAGCCGATGCGGACGCAATGGCCGGAACCGGGTTTTCTGGAAACCATCAAACTTCGGGCGGCCGAGGTGGGGGCTGTTCTCATCATGGATGAGATCACCAGCGGGTGGAGGTTTGGTTTTCCTGGTGCCAGCGCACGTCTGGGAATCCAACCTGATATTGCCGTTTATGCCAAGGCGATGAGCAATGGATTTCCCTGCGCCGCCATTGTGGGGCGACCCGAGGTGATGGACGCCGCCAACGCGAGCTTTATCTCTAGCAGCTATTGGACGGACGCCGTTGGACCTGCTGCAGCGCTGGCCTCGGTCCGCCGGATGCGCGATTTGGGGGTCCAAGAGGCGATCTGGCAAAGAGGGGGTGATTTTCAAACTCGACTCAAAGAGATCGCAGCACAACACACCGATTGTCGCGTTCAGATCAGTGGGATGCCTGCAAATCCTTATATCATGTTTGACCTTGGACCGCTCTCCAACAAAGCAAAGGTTGCTTTTATCCGGGTGATGATGGAGCGAGGATTTCTTCTGACCAGTGTGAGCTACATTATGTTCACACACACGGATCGTATGTTTGAAGAATTTCTGGCGGCGGCATCCCTCGCCTTTGACAAAGTGGATGCCTTGGTTCGGGACGGAACACTTGACGAATTTGTTGGGGAAAACTCAGGAATCGGAAATTTCGCACGACTCACTTAGCAGCCGGAACAACACGAATGAAATTTGTCTGGCACTTTGATTTTCATACTCCGGGTTATGTGCGGGTTGGTGAGGAGCCTGACACCAAAGGCGTGGCTGATGCTCTCAGCGAAGCAGGAGTCGAAGGCGCCATCATTTTTGCAAAGTGCCATTTTGGATATTCTTATTATCCCACAAAAGTTGGAACCCCTCATCCCAAGCTGGCGTCGGATGTTTTTGGCAGTCTTCTGAATTCACTCCGGCGCCGCAAAATCCGGGTGGCGTCTTATGTTAGCTTTGGCATCGACGGCGCGGCTGGGGAAGCCCGCCCAGACTGGCGGCGGGTGTACGCCGGTGGATCCAGCGACCCGAGCGGATGGTTCATCAACGTGTGCCCATTCACTCCCTATTTGGAAGAGAGAGTTTTTCCTCAGATCGAAGAACTTTTCCGTCTTTATCACCCAGACGGCTATTGGTTTGATACGATGAGCGCCTTGGCCCCCTGTTATTGCGCAGCGTGCCGGAAAGAGTTTCGAGATCATTCCGGGCAGGAACTGCCGGTTGATGAAAATGATCCCTTGCAAGACGTTGCAGGCACCTGGAGACACCAGCGCGGCTTCGCCCTAATCGAGCGGGTTGGCGCATTCATCCACAGCCTGGATTCATTAGCATCCGTGGGCTTTAACCAGCTTGGGAGTTTACCATATCCTGAGCCGATGCCAGCGGGGGTGACGGTCCTGACACTCGACCCGGAAACCACGGGGGCTCAGTCCATCCCATTTAGCTTAAACGCCGCTTACGGGTCGAATACTTCGCAGCCATGCGAAATCATGCCAACGATTTTTCATGGGGGTTGGGGCGACTGGTCCCCCGCTTCCGCACTGCGTCTGGAAACCACCGCACTGGCTTGTTGGATACGTGGCACCACGTTGGTGGTTGGTGATCGCCTTCATCCCGAAGGACGACTTGCCGGGACTTCGGTGCCGGCCATCAAACTGATCGCGGCCACTCAAGCAAAGTGGAATAAAGCGGCTCCCACTCCCGAGGCGCGCCTCAAACCGGATGTTGTTGTGCTGCACAGTCCCTCGCTAACGAATGGTGCCAATTGTCGATCTTTTGCTGTGGGCGATCCAAGAACTCGGCTAACCCCCGTGAATGGCATGCATCGTCTCCTGATCGACGCAGGTTTTAACAGCACCGTGGCAGCCGAGTGGCAATTGGAGGCGGCCCTCAAAGCGGCGCGGTTGGTGATTGTTTCAGAGATCCCGGCTTTGACATTGCAAACGGAAGACCGCCTGCGACATTTCGCCGAATCTGGCGGATCACTTCTCTTTACAGGAAAAATTCCTCTCGTCGAGGGTCGGCTATTTTTGGACACGGGGGTTCAAGTGAGTGAGACCGTTTGGCAAGATCATGCTTACCTGACCGGGTGGGTGAACCCTCTTGAGGAAGTCCTCGTCCGCGGGGACATTTGTGAGACCAAGGTCATCGATGCCACGGTCGAGTCCTTCCTTATTTCAGCTTATGATGCTCAGCCTGGTAAGCGCTATGGATGGGGGATCGGCCCTTCCTCGGGCCAGCCATCCTGCAATCCGGCTTTGACCCGACGGGCCGTTGGCGTAGGTGCGATTTGGTATCTGAACACCATGCTTGCAAGCGATTACGCCCGCATTGGAAACTGGCCGCAGGTTCCATGGTTCGCGGAGCTTGTCAGCAAAATGGGCGTGCCACTCCGTGCAAAAACTACTCATCACGAAGGCAACTTGGAACTAAGTATCTGGGAAGACGAACAATCAACCTGGATCTACCTACTCAGCCATGATGCTGAGCAACTTGTAGGCGAGGGACGTCTCTGGGCTCGTAGCACCACTTTTTCCGAAAAACGAAAGGCCTCTGTGAAGTTGGCAATCCGGGAAGGAAACCCTTCGACTCATGAGCTCTCAGGCTCCGCCACCATCCTCTCATCCACCTCAACCGGCCTGACCGTGGCTTTTGAATTCGAAAGACCATTTGCAGCCGCCCGCATCGATTGGAACCAGATCACACACTAACACATGAAATCCGCACAAATCCTCAAAGCAAAAATCAACGGTCCTGAAGTCACAACCGGCGTTATCATCACTTTCCACCTTTGGCCGGGACTGATCGAACTGATGATCCGGGCCGGACTTGACTACGCCATTATTGATCTCGAACATCTCACGCACTCGCATGAGATGGTTGCCGATTGCTGCGCCATTGCCCGTCGGGAGGATTTCCCAATTCTCATCCGCCCTCCTCAGGCGGAGTTCACCCCTATGCGCCTCGCCATGGACCTTGGTCCCTGCGGATTGTTGGTGCCCTATGTTTCCTCGATTGAAACCATGGATACGATCCGCGATGCGGTTTATATGGCCCCTCGCGGAAAACGCCGGCCGGGTGGGCACGGAAACTTTTGGGTGAGTGGATACAACTACGAAAATTTCCGCACGGAAGTGGAAGACGATCTGATCATCCTGCCCCAAATCGAAAACCTTGAGGGTCTGGCTTGTGTGGATCAGATTGCTGCGCATCCTCTGACAACGGCCTTGGCCATTGGACCATATGACTTGTCCGCAGCCCTTGGCTGTTGCTGGAGACCCGACGCCCCCGAGCTGCTCGACGTGATTGATCAGATTCTTGCCGCCGGGAAGGCCGAAGGAAAAAACACATGGATTATTGGCGACTCGGCTTTGCTCCGTCCGCGTGGGTTCACTTTCTTGGGAATCTCAGAGCCAACCATGTTGATGGAAAATGCCCTGCGAGACCTAAGCTCCCGGGTTAAACACGGCCACACCGCCTCTGCCGGGCCTGAGCT
Organism: Terrimicrobiaceae bacterium; assembly: GCA_041744075.1. Classification (GTDB taxonomy): domain Bacteria; phylum Verrucomicrobiota; class Verrucomicrobiia; order Chthoniobacterales; family Terrimicrobiaceae; genus JAJTZA01. Next base: position 11,823 of record JBGTLQ010000122.1, on the reverse strand, counting down.
TCTGCCCTGAGACCACCATGACCATTTTTCACCATAGGCTCCGTCTAATACTTGCGGGCTCCTTCGTTTGCTCTGCCCTCGCGCCTGCTGAGACCTTGTCAACCCAAGCAAATTGGCCGAATGAGGTTGTTGTCACGGTGGGCGATATCCGGACCCGCATTGATGGCCCCAAGTTGTGGACCTTGAGCGGGCTTGATTTTCAAAACACGGTCATGGCGACAGAAGACAGCGCTTATGGATCAGTGATCACCATCCGAGGCGTGGGGCATCTGGGCTCCGCGCATTTTCTTGATATTCCAGCCAAGCCAGGAGAAATCGAAAAAGAGGTTGTCACCAGCCTTCAACTCTTTGTTGACGATAAGCCCGTCACAGATTTCACGCCCGAGATGAGTTTGAATGGCAAGTCTTTCCGCATGGAAAGAACCTCAAAGATTCGGGACCTGAATTTGGAATCTTCCGTTTCCATCCGTGATGGTGTGCTGATCGAGACGGCTCATATGAAGGCCACAAAAGCCATTGATCTGCAAATCACCTACCCTTTGATGTATGCGTGGACTCGCGAGGCGACGCTTTATGCCTTTGGCGATGATAACGGCATCCAAAAGCGGGGAGTTTTTCGCACGGAGGGCCAATCCGACGAACCGCCCGAAAAGACTTCCCGCTGGATGGCCGTATTTAACCCGGCCAGTGGGAAGGGCAGTGTCTGCTACCTCCTGAAACACCCCGCAGATGCTGACGGTTGGTTGCAATGGACCGATGCCCCCACCGTTTATCGCAAACTTCGAATCATGAGCTTCGTCGAAAAAGTGATGCCGGAAGGTTTTGATGGAACCTTTCAAGCCGCTGTGGGTTTCTTCTCATCTACCGAACAAGACTGGGAGAAGGCCGCTTTGGCGAAGGTTGACGAGTTAAAAGTGGCAGCCCCACCAACGAAGAACCCATGAAGGCATCGATGTTTCGATTGCTGATTTGTGGCGGTCTTCTCGCGCACTATGCCTTGAACGCGGCTCACGCAGAAAAGAATCTCGTGGACCAATCGAGTTGGCCGAAAGAGGTTCTTGTCACCGTGGGGGACATCTCCACGCGCATTGATGGACCCAAAATGTGGACCTTAAGTGGGATTGATTATCAGAACACCGTCATGGCAACAGTAAACAGTGCTTTCGGCACCGTGTTAACGATTCGTGGCGTGGGGCATCTTGGCACGGCTCACTTCCTTGATGTTCCGGGAAAACCCGGAGAGATCGAAAAAGAGATTGTCACGAGCCTGAATCTTTTTGTTGATGACAAACCCCTTAAGGAATTCTCGCCGCAAATGTCCCTCAGCGGTTCGTCTTTCCTGATGGAACGGACATCAAAAATCCGAGGGGTGGACTTGCAGTCATCCGTCTCAATCCGCGACGGCGTACTAATCGAGACGGCTCGCCTCCATGCCAATGAGGAAATAGATCTTCAGACAGCCTTCCCCTTGATGTATGCTTGGACCCCGCAGGCCACTGCGTATCTGTTTGGTGACGAAAACGGAGTAATAAAGCGCGGTGCATTTTTGCAGGATGGCACTCCCGCTGCGGAATTGGTGAAGAATTCCCGCTGGGTCGCTGTCTTCAACGCAATTGCAAACAAAGGCAGTGTGGCCTATATCGTTAAAAGCCCATCCGATGCAGCCAGTGCCTTCTACCTGATCGATGCTCCCGGATCCTATCGCAAGACAGCCCTGCATTCCTTCGGAGAAACGATCATGCCAAAAGGCTTCGACGGCACTTATCAAATCGCTGTGGGGTTCTTCTCCTCCTCGGAGAAGGATTGGGAACAACAAGCGCTTAAACGACTGGAGGAGTTGAAACGTTCGGCTCATTCTTCCCTTTGATTGATTTAGTTTAGGAAATAATGTTGACTACTGACATGTCACGCCTAGAATCTTAAGCTCAAACGTGCGGACTTTATGATGACAGCAAAACTAGAGGATCCGGCTCTCGCATTGTCAGGGATAGAAAGAAAACTTCAGTTCCAAGAGGTTGTGAATCCTGATCCACGAAAGCTGATGCCTGATCAAATCCCGTTCTACAATACGCATGGATACGTCAAACCATTCGTCATCTACAATCAGGCCCAAGCGGATGCGAATCGGGCGTATTTTGACTCTTTGTTAGCGGGAATCAAGGAGCAGAATGATGGTCGGGATTCTTATGCGATTTGCGGTTACCACACCCAATGTCGCGGGATTTACGACATCATCACCAATCCTTTGATTCTGGATCACGTGGAAGATCTGATTGGGCCGAATGTGGTTTGTTGGGGAACACACTTTTTTTGCAAGCTACCCCATGATCCCAAGGCCGTTCCTTGGCATCAGGACGCCTCCTTTTGGCCATTCGACCAATCGCGCACTGTGACGGTCTGGTTGGCGATTGACGATGCAGATGTGGAAAATTCCTGCATGCACGTGATCCCCGGCACGCACAATCTTGGGGCTTTGAAATGGGAAAAACCCAAGGGCCCGGGGGTACTTGATCAGGAAATCACCGATGTGAATCAGTACGGTGAGCCCGTGCCTTTTGAACTCAAGGCCGGAAGCATGTCCATGCATGCCGATATGATTGTCCATGGGTCCTCACCCAATGCTTCGAACCGCAGGCGCTGCGGACTCACAATCCGCTACATCCCGGCGGAAGTCCGGTCAACGGCGGGTTGGAACAAGTTTGGAGTGATCTGTCGAGGCCACGATGTGAGCGGGCATTGGGCGAATCTGCCGCGTCCTGGGGGTGAGGATCTCACCCCGAAACCCTGGCAACAGGAAATAAAGGCTGGCTGATTTTCCATGACACTCAACGCAACCATCGAAGAACTGCGGGATTTCGACACCGCCTTGCTGGCCAATACCATCGAGTATATCGATCCGATGCCGGTGCATGAATATTACATGGCAGGGGACATTCAATCCGTGACACCCGGGCTGGGTCCAACGGTGGGCGTGGCGGTCACCTGCGAAATGGATTCCAGTTCACCTGGCGGTAGGGCAGACACTGATGGCTTTTGGCTTCAGGTTGAGGAAATTTCTGAGATGGACGTGCCAGTGATCTGGGTGGTCAAGGCTGTGGGTTCACGCCCTCGGCATGAATGTATTCTTGGTGATGGCATGGCCAAAACGCTATTTGCCGCTGGCTGTGTGGGGGCTGTCACGGATGGTGGAGTGCGTGATGCGCCTGGCATGGCGAGTGTCCCGTTTGCGGCCTACTGCCGAGGACTGACCATTCATCACACAGCCTTGCGTGTGACGTCCATCAACCAACCAGTCGAAGTTGGTGGGATCACGATTGCTCCCGGAGATTTGGTTCACGTCAACTTTGAAGGAGTGATCAAAATCCCCCACACTTGTCTCCCCACCCTTGCACAAAAAGCCACTCAAATGCGGGCGTTTGAACATGAGGCCCACTGCGTGATGCGGCGGACCGACGTAACCCCCGCAGCAAAGCGCAAGGAAGTTGGGGAGTTGACCAAAAAATATGGCTTCACCCAGTGTGTTTGATTTCTACATGTACGAAAACTGTCAGGGACCTCACCAAGTGGTCAGGTCGTAACTGGGAAAAAAATAGCGAAAAGTCCTGCGAACACGGGAGTTTTCGCATCAAGCGCCCTGGCCATGCCTCCATGGCCGTAGCTTTGAATGTGCTTTGTCTGATCTTTTCATTTCTGTGCGCAGGGGCGGCCCAGGGGGAAAATCTTCCTGAAAGCAAACGTTATGCCTGGATCAGTTGGGGAGATATCATGTGGCTTTATGGACCGGGAACTGATCCTGCGATGGACACACCGGAGACCTTGGAGAGGACAATCAAGTATTGGAAAGGCAGGGGATTTTCAGGGGTTCACTTAAGAACCGACCTCCAACAAATCGCCCCATTCATCGAGCACCATCCCAAAAAGGATTTGCGGCCCGCCGCCGCTGTCTTGCTCAAATCGGTGGATGATGTGATGGCGAGTTTTGACATTCATGGTACGGGTCAGAAGGTCTCCGACGCGGCGGGATTCGAGTTCTGGGCGTGGCATCCCCACTTATACAGCGACGGCGCACCCGTAGATGCGGGCGCACCCGGCCCAGGGCGGAACTGGCCATGGCCATACCAAGCGACCTATTTGCACGAGCATCCAGAGGCCCTCACAATAGACCGAGAGGGCAACAAATATTGGATGGTGCGAGAGTATGCCTATCCAGAGGCACGCGCTTCCAAGGTCGAAGAATTTGTCCACATGGCAAAGGCATTTGGTCTTCGGCGGTTTGTTGCTGACATGCGAAGCGAGGCAAACCAAATGCAAGATCCCGCCGACAAGGCAGATCGGTTCGGGTTTAACGAACCCGTCGTCCAGGACATGAAGCGGCTATATGACGTAGATATATTGACCGACCCGCGTTTCGATGTGGATGCCCCGGGTTTTGATCCTCACGATCCCATGGTGGAAAACTGGCGTGTTCTGCGGGGAGGCTATCTCACCCAGTTCTTTCGTGAGTTGAGGCAGGCCCTGCGCGAGGTTGATCCCAATATCAAATTGGCGGTGACCCTGTCCGGCGATTATATTGGCCCTCCGCTTGGCAATTGGAAGCTGGACTGGAGAACATGGGTTGATGAGGGATTGGTTGACGAGATCGTCGCACCGACGTCCTTTGAAGCCACTCACGACCTTGACTCGGGAAAAAAAGGTTATCTAACCAATGTTAATGTCGGCCAAGGGACGCTGGGCCTTGGAACGATCGCTGATTATATCAAGCAAAGCCGACATCCCGAAATTCAGATCATTGCAACTGGCGCGCCTTCGTATTTCTATCCCGCGCCACCTGAAGGGGCAGAAGGTTGGCGCTGCAACATGTTTTACGATGCTTATCATTTGGCATGGTTTCAGCGTTGGGAACAGTGGAAACGGGATCTCCGCGACTTCGGACACATTAAATTTATTCAGCAAAACTTTGACGATTTTCCAACCGACAATTCTGGTGTGGGAGGAGGGTGGGGGGATGGTCGCTATTTTCCCGATTTACGAGCCTGCCCGGGAATGTGGGAGACGCTGGGGGATGGCAGTGACGAGAAGCCTATTGCGCAGGACAAGGTGCGGCACGGGGACAAAGGGCTGGCGATGAAGCTGACCGCCTCCGCCCAAGGCAATTCCTCCCTCGCCGCCAGACATTTTAGCGCACCGGACCGCAGCACCTACACGTCTTGCTTGTCCACCGCCATCACCAATGGACAATGTGATTTTGCATTCTGGCTTTTTCGTCCATCCGAACAAAGCGGCCTCATTGCCTATCTTCAAGGCGACCACAATGAGACAGATGTCGGGGTGAGGGTTTCTCCCCAAAACGGCATAATCTCATATTCTCATCATGATGAGTGGGTTGAAACGGCTTCCGCGCTGCCCGTGGGTGAATGGCAGAAAATTGTGCTGAAGGTTGATTTTGATCGCGCCAGCTATCAGATCTCAGTCGGGTCCGATGGCCAGGATCAAGTGACCGGAGAAATTCCTTATATGATTCCCAAGAGTCGGGTCGTTGAGGAAATTGGCGTCCATCAGCCGATAGAAGTTCCTGCGTGGAAGTTCTTCAACCGCACGCTGTTTATCCCGCAAGGAGCGCCGGGGAGTATTACCTATCTTGATGATGTGGCGGTGGATTGGAAAGCAACAACCTACTACGCTCAACCTGGGGAACGGACGGTTTTTGCCGAAAATTTTGAGTCTTTTTCCCCCGGCCAAAATCCTTTTGGGAAAAGCGAAAAGAACAAGCTGGATGCCTGGTTTATTGACAATCACACATCCTTCGGCGACGGCGTGAATTGCCTGCACAGCAGGGGAGGCGAGGAGATCGTGCTCGGCAGTCAGGGGGAAGCTTCATCACTTGAGCCCTCGAGGATCACGACGATTGATCTCGATGTGTTCATTCGCTCGGAAAAGGACTTTGCATACATCATGCCAAATCCGTTGACCAAGTCACCTTCCCGCACGGTGATTGCTCTGAAATCCAAGGCTGATCCAGCGAAGCAGTGGGTCAGCCTCAAGGCCGGCGATGGCAAATGGCACTATTGGGATGGCGACAAGTATATCGAAAGCAAAACTGCGGTTGTTTACGACGTGTGGAACCATTTTCAACTGGCGATTGATGCCCGGACAGGAACCTATCAAATCGTGGTGCAGCCAGTGGGGGAGATGCCCATCTTGGTCGGCCGGGGTTCGTTGGGAAACCGGATTCAATCCCAAGAAGAGTTGGTGTTTTCCATCGTGCCGTCTGATGACTTTGGTCATATCAGCTGTTATGACAATATTGTGGTGACCGGGCCGGAAGAAAAATGAGGATGCTCCGCGCTTCCTTGGCCGGGCTTCTGTTTTTGAGCGTTATCTCGCCAAGTGAGGCCAGGGATATCTTTGTCAATCATGAGGTGGGCTGCGATGGGCTGGGAGGTTTGTCTGCGGAGGCGCCGCTCCAAACTATCAAGGCGGCGCTAAAAATCTGCGGGCCTGGTGATGTGATTCACTTGGCCAAGACGGCGACCCCTTATCACGAGGGCATTGAAATTGCAGATAACCAGTCGGGACTTCCCGGCCAGCCGATCACCATTGATGGGCACGGGGCCACTTTGTCTGGTTGTACGTTGCTTCAGGTGGAGGATTGGACGCATCTTGGGGACGGTCTTTATCGGAACAGCAACTTGCTGCCCGACCTGTTTCCCCCTGATCAACCCGTGAACGAGGCCCTGTTACGACGTTTCTTTTTCTTGTTTAACGGAGGAATGGTTCGGATGGGTCGCAACGGGAAGGGGGACTGTCCCCCTCTGCCCAAACCCGCAGACTTGAAGGCGAGCCAGTGGACGCACAACAAGGAGGGGTTTTATCTCAAAATCGATCCATCACGCGAGCTGTCTAGTGAAAGGGTGGAATATCCTGTGTTGGGCAATGGATTCCGTACATCAGATGGGCGCTCCGAGCATTGGCTCGTTCGTAATCTCACAGTCACCCACTTTTGGAATGACGGATTTAATATCAACGGCTCGACACGGCACACGCGTTTCGAAAATATTGAGGCCATCGAATGTGGTGACGACGGCATGAGTGCTCACGCGGACAGCCACATCGAAGTGGATGGCTTCATTTCACGGGGAAATACCACCGGAATTTGCCACGTGCAGGAAAGTCACAGTTCCAGTCGGCGGTTGATTCTGGAGAACAATTGTGCCTTTGAAGTGCTCTTGTCTGGGTCTGGTGTCCACAGGATTTCGGATAGTGTGATTTTGCCGAACAGGCGTGTGACTCGTGTTCTTCGCCTCAGCAGTGAACAGGCCGGGGAGGGCAAAGGGTGTCGCTTGGACATGGAAAATGTTTTGGTCGACGGAGATCAACTCGGCGAGGCACACCTTGAGGAGCAATCCGGCCGCTTGGGTCACGAATTCACTGTGGAGATTCTTGGGAAATGTCAGTGGGTTGGACGGCACCTGACCCTGCGGTCGGTCGGCCTCACCAGCAGGTGGCCAGATCCTGGCCCCTCCAAAGTCAGCCTCCATCAATCCAGCATCGGGGGTCTGTTGAAGCCGGAAATCGATCTTCTCCCCCAAACCGTCTGGCTGGCCAATGAAAACTCCTACGATCTGACCAGACTTGCTGTGGGAGGCAACCGATACTCCCTGAGACAGTGGGAAGAATATCGCAAAGCCACAGGCCAAGATCAGAAATCAAGTTGGGGAGTTGCGACCAAGAACGCATCGCGAGGCGTCGATTTTTCCAAGCTGCCCGCAGCCTCAGAAATTCATGCCTCGGGAACCAAATAGAACTCTTCTGCATGCTCCAGATGATAGAAGCTACTAAAGCAGGCCATGCTTTTCCTCTCGGACTTTTCCTGCCGCTGCCTGATCAGTTGACTTGAGGTAAGCCTCAGAAGCGTTTTTGGGAGGGAACGATCAGCCACTTTGAGGAACTTGCTTAATGCCCCTGCATGGTGCAACTTAAGTAAACCCACCCATGGCATGATTTTTGCTATTTAGCACTTGATGACATGTCACAATAATGTTAAGAAAAACTCAGTGAGCTTCCCCCCCGTGAGTCAACACCATCCCTCCCGCCTTGTACGCGGGTTCACCATCGTCGAATTGCTGGTTGTCATCGGCCTTGTGCTTGTGCTGGCCGCGTTGCTTTTTCCTGCCCTCGAGCGAGTGAAGCAAAATTCCCACATTCCCAAATGTATGAACAACCAGCGGCAGATTTTGACGGCCCTGCTGGCCTGCGCCGCAGATGATCAGGGGAGACTGCCTTCCATCGCGGTCGATGGAGGTGGGAGCGATTCTGATCGCTGGGATGTCAAAATTGCCGGATATTTGAATATTCCCCATGAACGGTTTTATGGAGCAAAAGCGAACACCCTGCGTTGTCCCTCCGCTGAAAAGGGAACATGGTTCACCTATGGTCTCCCTTACGCGAGTGGGGACCGGCGGGTTTTTGCCAGACAGGCCCAGTCCTTTGATCCTCCGGTTGGCAGTCCTAACAACAAAGGCTCCGCACGGTTGGTGAACTTGCCCGCGTCCACGATTCTGATCGCGGATGCCCATGATCCGAACAACATCACCTCTGACCTTTTTTATTCCCCCTGGGGAAACTACCCCCTCACAACCGACCAGGATCAGGATGGTGTTAACGATTCTTCTGGCAACCTCCCGCCTCCAAGAAAATTCAACTGCCTCGATCCTCGACATGGAGGCGGCAAAAGCTTTGTTGCCGGGGCCGTGGACGGATCGATCAAGATGTTGACCATCCGTGAATGGGCTGAGAATCCCAAATACTGGGGACCCGCACAATGACCTGCCCCCGGAAGCAGATAAATCTGTTGGCCGTGCCGCCGGTCACACGGATTCGAGATGGCGCAGTCTGCTCAAAGTCGCCGCTGTCTGTTAGTGGGATGGCAGGATCCCTCTCAAGTGGTTCTCATTACGGCCTTTTTTGCCTTGCTCCACGAAAAGGAATTGTTCACTACGTATTGGCATGCAAACTGCTGCAATGAAATTTATGTTGACCACTGACATGTTATCACTTAAAAATCAATCTAACCCCGGAAAAAACAACAAACATCAAACCCATATGACAACCATGAATCAAACTCTGCGCAGTCTGTCTCTTCTCGCCTTACTAGGCCTTTTACCGATGGCGGCCCAGGCCCAATACAGTTGGGGCTCTGGAGGTAATGGTGGTGCTGGAACTTGGAATGCTGACAACGTGAATTGGTTTGATGGCGTTTCGGATGTGGTCTGGAACTCGGGCAGCGCCACCTTTGCCGGCACGGCAGGGATCGTGACTGTATCTGATACGCAGAGCACGACGGGGATAACATTTGGCACGAGCTTCTACACTTTGAATGATGGAACGATCAGCTTGACGGGAGCAACGCCAACGATTTCTGGAGGGGTCGGAATCACGATCAACTCGGTCTTGGAAAGCTCGACAGGCGCGATATTCAGAAATGGCAAAAGACTGGGTGGTAACAACACCAATTTGAATGGCATCATCAATGCGGATGGCAATGGCACATCGGCCTCGGTTCTCCGAGTTTCAAATAGCAATGCGCTTGGCAGCTCAGCCGCTTTTGCTGATCGTCTGATCCTGACGCAGGGAGCCCAAGGAGCGATTCTACAAATCGATAACGGTGTTGTTCTCAACAAATATATCACAAATGTCGGAGCTGCCACGATTGAAACAATCAGCGGGAGCGCGAGTTTGACCGGCAATCTCGTCGCTGGAAGCACATTGGTCTTCTCGGTCGCCAACAATTCCGACCTCACCTTGTCAGGTTCAGCAGGGCTTGGCCAATCGGGGCAAAGCGTACAATCTACTGGCGCTGGGCGACTCATTGTTGATGCTGTGGCAGGAGGCAATGCTTACGGACTATTCATCCGCAACTCTTCTTCGGTTCAAGTCAATAACGGTGCGACTCTCGGAACGGCCAATGTCTTCTTTGATGGAGTCGCGGGTACACCAACCCTGGCAATTAATGGGGGATCAGTGGCCAACAATATCTTTTTTGGTGCAGCCGCGAGTCCACAGATCGAAAATATGGCAGCCGGATCTTCAACTTTCAGTGGTCAATTGCTGAGCAACGGAGGTGATTTTAACGTGACCCTCCGGTCAACAACCACCGGGACTCTGAATGTGACTGGAAACATCAACGATGGAGCCAGCACGGCCTCCGTCACGATTGGTAAGGAAACAGCCATCAACGAGGGCGTTGTGAATCTGTCCCGTGCGTCTGGAAACACCTATGATGGCGGAACGACCGTCCATTCAGGAACGCTTTTGGTTAATAACACTACGGGGAGTGGAACCGGCACAGGAGCGGTCAATGTCGCCAGCGGTGCCACCCTTGGAGGTGACGGAACTATTTCTGGAGCCACCACAATCGATGGCATTTTGGCCCCCGGAAACAGCATCGGTACGTTGAATATCGCCAATGATGTCACATGGAACGGTGCGGCACTGGCAAGCGCGGATACTGACTGGAAGTTTGAACTGGGCGCTGTCAACACCTCTGACCTCTTGAACATCTCTGACAGCGACTTCCTAAAAGGAACAGGCTCCGTCTTCCGGTTTGACTTCCAAGGCAGCACCGACTTGGGAACATTCGTCTTGGTGGATTGGGCTGGAACGACAACCTTCAGCGAAACCGATTTCAGCTTCACCAACTTGGGGCCAGGAAACACAGGCACGTTTGCCTTCAACGGCAGCCAACTGGAATTCACCGCGGTTCCGGTTCCTGAGCCTAGCAGTCTAGCTCTCATGTTGGTCGCAGGGATTGGCGGAGTCGTTATGTCACGCAAGCGCCGCAAAGAATCCCCCACAGCGTAGTCGCTAACCGATGTTTTTGAGACATGTCGGGATGGTAGGGATGGCTGTCGGCCTCTTGACCTTTGTGTCGCCGGAAGCTTGGTCGGAGAACGTTGTGCTTCAGCAAAACTTCGATGACTTGGACAAGGAAGAAATCCCCGTCGCCGGATCCGAATCGGATCTCGGCGGCGCATGGAGGGACTTTGGCAAGAGGGAAACATCCCCGCAATTAACTAATCAGGAGTTCTTTAAAGCCGAGGGTGTAACGACGGGAAACTCCATCAAAATCACCAGAGATGAAAATCAGATCGGAACCACGGATTTCTGGCTCATGGGGTCGTGGTTGGCGCCATTGGAATTTGGAAAACTGCGGGTCAGCTTCCGCGTCCTTCGAGATTCCCCGGATAGTGGATTCTCCGTGCATTTGGGAACAGCAGAAAAATTCCTTGGCGATAACTCGATTGCGGTAGCGGTAGGCAATCGATCGACATCATCCGAAAAGCTGCAAGTGATGAAGAGTGATGGCAAATGGCAAACGGCGGAGGTTCCGATCTTCGTTGGGGAGTGGACGCAAATCACACTCGATGTAAATTTTGAGGCGTCCACGTATTTGGTATCGATTGATGATTTGCCGATTGGTGAACCCATCTCTTTTGTCAAAACCGGGGGGATCCAAAAGATCTCCTTCCTCCCCACCGCGCCGGATGGGAATGTCAGTTACATCGATGATGTCAAAATCCTCGAGGTTGATTAATTGCGGACTGATACCCGTTGAGGGTCCAAAGGCATCTTCCCAAAAAAAGACTCTTCCAAAGCCGCTGACAGTCTAAATTGTTTCTCCCATCATGGTAAGCCACGCCCCAAAGTCTTTAACTCGATGGATTATTGGTTTCCTGATGCTGGGACTGTGCTTCCTTCCCTTGGTTTCCTGTTCGCGTCCTTCGACAACAAATGAGATAAGTCCGATCATCCTGACTGTTATCT